>CAMWYM010000019.1 GCA_947178475.1 uncultured Clostridium sp.
TTTTCATTATCCGTAACAATATTCTGAATACTTCCGCCAAGAGCAGTTTCCACTGCTATCTCATATTCCTTGTTTACCTGTACGATATCTGCCACAACACCGATAATTCCTGGATTATTTTCCTTTTGTTCCATGACACGCTTAATGGAATTGCCGTATCCATCATAGCGCTCTGTAATATTACGCAATGCCTCCAGTTTGGACTTAACACTGCTGTATTCATTATTCGCATTAAACAAGCGCTGCTTGTTCTCGTTTGTGGCAATAGTATTTTTGTCAAGACCTGCGTCCGTCACTTCCAGTCTCGCCAAAATATCAGCTACCGTGCTCTCAATTTCAGAAAGGGAGGCATTGTGCTTTTCATATTCCTCCTTATCCTTCATCTCGTCTGATTTGAACTGTAAAAAACGCTGGTTAAGCTGTGTCTTTCGGTAATTGATATTTTCAAGCATAGCATCATATCTCCCAACCTTAGCCTTTAGATTGGCATCATCGTTCATATACTCGATAATATCTGCTTTGCTGCTCTCAATTTCGTTCTCCAGCTTACTGATTGCCTCCTCAATGCTTTCACTGACTTCCTTAGCCTGATCTAACACATCATCTGCATTATCCATTTTCTCATCGAGAATGGCTTTTTTATCCTGAAACTCAAGCTTTTCCTTTTCCTGAGCCTGAAGTGACTGGTTAATACGGTCAATCTGTTCGCCCATATGTATATCCGTAGACTTAGCATTGGAAATTTGCTGGTTTAATACATTTATTTCTCCCTCATTGCGCTGATTGATAAGTTTCAGCTCATGAATCCGGTTCTTATTTTCATCAATAACCTGACTGCATTGCTCCAACTCTGTCTCTATACGCTCGTATTCGTTTTTGGCATCCTCATATTCCTTCTTCAGCCGCTCACTGTCATTATTAATAATGTGGAGCTTCTCCTCGTTTTCCTTTAGCAGGCTGTCAATTCTCTCGTTTTCCATCAAAAATACATTGACATCAAAACGCTTTAATTCACCCTTATACAGCAGGTATTTCTTTGCCACCTCTGACTGCTTTTCCAGGGGACCAACCTGCTTCTCCAGCTCAGACAAAATATCATTGACACGGCTGAGGTTATCTCGTTCAGCAGCCAGAGACTTCTCCGTTGCCGCCTTATTCTTTTTATACTTAACAATACCGGCTGCCTCGTCAAACAGCTCACGCCGCTCTTCCGGCTTACCGGACAGAATTTTCTCCACCTGTCCCTGTCCAATAATGGAATATCCCTCTTTACCGATACCGGTATCAAAGAAAAGGGAATGCACATCCTTTAACCGGCTGACTGTACCGTTAATCAGGTATTCACTCTCACCGGAGCGGTACACACGGCGTGCTACCGTCACCTCTTCATAGTCTATCGGCAAAGAATGGTCACTGTTATCCAAAGTTATGGCAACATAGGCAGCACCATGGGGCTTTCTAAGCTCTGTTCCTGCAAAAATGACATCCTCCATCTTAGCCCCACGCAGCTGTTTTGCACTCTGCTCACCAAGCACCCAGCGCACGGCATCACCGACGTTACTCTTACCACTTCCGTTTGGGCCTACAATTCCCGTAATTCCCTTGTTAAATTCAAATACAATACGATTGGCAAAGGACTTAAATCCATATACCTCTATACTTTTTAAATACATAAAAAAATCTCCATTTCGTTACAGGGCTTTTCATTGGTAAAACACTTCTGTTTGTTGTTTTTAGGTGCAGTCCTCTCCTCTATTCCGCTGATTTTCCCTGCTCTCTCAGCTTTAAGATAGCCCTGTATGCCGCCATCTGATGTGCATTTTTTTTAGATGAGCCTTCTCCACTGGCAAGCTTAACGCCATCCACTAAAACCTGCGTGACAAAGCTCTTGTTATGGTCGGGTCCGCTTTCTTCAATCAACTCATAGGTGACAACTCCCCTGCCATCTTTTTGTACCATTTCCTGTAAAATTGTTTTGGCATCATAAAATAATGTCTTATGTTCAATATCAGTAAGCAGAAAACTGTGCACATACTCCTTTGCAGCCTCCATTCCGCCGTCAAGGTAAATAGCACCTAATACCGACTCAAATAAATCACATAAAATAGAACTTCTCTTTCTCCCTCCGGTCATGTCTTCACCCTTTGACAGCAGCACAAATTCTCCAAATTGCAGCATCTCGGATACTGCGGACAATGTAAATTCGCAGACAATGGATGCTCTGAGTCTGGTGAGCTTCCCCTCCTGCATATCTGTGTAATGCTCAAATAAAAACTCACTGGTGATAAGCTCCAATACTGCATCTCCTAAAAACTCCAGCCGCTCATAGCTCTCCATTCCCTTCCGCTTCATCTCATTGATAAAAGAGCTATGAGAGAATGCCTGTCTTATCAGATTTTTATTCTTAAATACATACCGGATATTTTTTTCTATCTCTTCTACATTAAAATTAAGCATCTTTCCATCTCCAATTTAAGGACAAAAGGAAACTCCAAAATATACGATCAAAGAAACCCTCTATTCTCGATATTCCCATTAATCCAACAGATATTTTTTGATTTTACCGTTAATATCCTGCCGTTTAAAGGTTTCTACCTGAAACAATGCGTTTTTCACCTCTTTGTTAGTAGCACTGCCGTGAATCTTCACCACCAGTCCATTCAGTCCCAAAAGCGGTGCTCCACCATATTGTGTTGCATCAAATGTCTTTAATGTCTTTTTTAACTGCGGCTTTACCAATGCCGCACCGAGCGTGGCAACCGGTGTTGCCGTCATTCCCTCTTTTATCTTTTCGATCAAGCCTGCAGCAAGACCCTCTGTAAGCTTAAGCATAACATTACCTACAAAGGCCTCTGTCACCACTACGTCTGCCGCTCCAAAGGGGAAATCCCTTGCCTCGATACTGCCAATAAAATTAATATCCTTACATTCCTTAAGCAGCGGAAATGTCTCCTTTACCAAGGCATTTCCCTTTTCCTCCTCGGCACCGATATTCACGATTCCGACTCTGGGATTTTTCACACCGATAACATTTTCCATATAGATAGATCCCATCTTAGCAAACTGTACCAGATTACTTGGCTTTGCGTCCACATTGGCACCGCAGTCAATCAGCAGCGCAACTCCATTCATCGTCGGAAGAATCGGTGCAAGAGGCGCCCTCTCAATGCCTTTCATTTTTCCCACAAGAACCTGTCCTCCTACCAAAATCGCACCGGAATTGCCGGGTGACACAAATCCATCCGCCTTTCCTTCCTTTAGCATTCTAAGACCAGTCACCATTGAGGAATCTTTTTTTGAACGGATTGCATTTACCGGAGAATCATGACAGGTAATCTCATCCGGAGCATGGACCACCTCAATCTGGCTGGCTGGATATTCATATTTATCAAGCTCGTCCTTAAGCTTTTCTTCAGGTCCCACAATATATACAAACAAATCCTTTTTTTCTTTTACCGCATTTACAGCACCAATCACCATTTCTCCAGGCGAATGGTCTCCTCCCATTGCATCTAACACTACCTTTGTTATCTCTGACATAATATGCCCTCCATTTCCCTGTGCTTATTAGCTTCCCCAAAATATCCTTTCCTTATAATGGCAGAACACAGCTAACTTACTATATCATAAAATGTTTTCTTTGACAATGAAAAAACAGAGCCGCTACCAAGGTAACCACTCTGTCTATTCTAATTCTCTGTATATATTATTCGGTTGCTTCTTCTGCCTTTTGGTCTTCTAATGCCTTGCCTGTTGGCTTTACGAAAACAAGACATACAATCAAAGCAATGATATACAACGCAATGGTTGCATATAATACACACTGATATCCTGTAGGATTCACCGTGAGCATCTCTATCTCACCATTGTCCAATGCGTGTTCAATTTCTATTGGATTGCCAAAATGATTTACTATCCATGTGGCCATCTGGTTACCGGTAAGACCGGCAAATGCCCATGCTGAAAGAGTGATTCCGTGAATTGCACTGATATTACTCATTCCATAATGGTCAGACAGCAGTGTAGGAACGTTGGAGAAACCACCGCCATATCCTGCATTTACCACAAAAATCAGGCAGAGTACAAGGATAGTCAGAAGAATATTCCCCTCTCCATTCTTAATACCACCTGTCACAATAATGATTCCGGTAAACACAATGGATAAAATAAAGATTAACTTATAAATCGTATTTCTGTCCTTCATGGTATCTGCCCATGCAGAAAAGCCAAGACGTCCTCCAGCATTAAACACGGCAGAAACTGTAGAAATAATTCCCACTACACTGGCAAGACCAATACATTTTACAATCATTTTTTCCTGGGAAATCAAGGCAAGTCCACATGTAATATTAATATAAAACATCAGCCAGATTCCAATATAATTGCTGATAGGCTTTGTCTTAATCACAGACATTACACTCTTACCCTTTTCCGTCTTCTGCGGCTCATGCCAGCCATCAGGCTTTTTCAGCAGTAAATGTCCTGCGAACATCATGACAAAATAGACACATGCCAGAATAATGAACATCTTATATATACCGCCCTCACCCAGATTGTCCAGCATTGCCTGCATAATTGGGCTTGCGATAGCCTTTGCAGCACCAAATCCGGCAACCGCCAGTCCGGTAGCAAGACCTTTTCTGTCCTCAAACCAAAGCATCAGGGTTTTAACAGGGGATAAATATCCGGTTCCTAAACCGATACCCATAATAAAACCATAACAGATATAAATGCCAATCAATGCAAGCACACTTCCCTGATGTGTTCCACCATAATAAATAAAGAAACCTGTACCTGCCATACCAAGTGCAAAGCAGATTGCCGCAATCAGAGAGGACTTATGAATATCCTTTTCCACCACATTTCCCAAAAATGCTGCCGACATTCCAAGGAAAAAGATTGCAAAGCTGAATGCCCATTCCGTTGCACCTTTTGAAAATCCAATATAATCAGCTATCTCCTGACTAAAAATGGACCAGCAATATACAGTACCAATGCTGCAGTGAAGCAACAGTGCCGGGATTGCCGCACGCACCCACTTATTTGTGCGCCAGCCGCCGGTTTTCTTTTCATTTTCTTCCATAATACTTCTACCCTCCACATCTTCTGTTTTTCGTGTTTTTTCAAAAACTAAACTAGTTAATTATACAACTTTAACATATAACTTTCAAGTATTAATATTGAAAATGACTACACCGACAAAAATATATAAACCTTTAAGTAACCATTTTGAATCCTTTCTCATATGATAATAAAAATGTGCTTTTTGTATGTTGAAAGGATTCAGGATGAAATTAAGAAAATATCTAAAAGCAGCTCAGGAAAATATTGATACCGGTTATTTACAAATAAACGCTATATCCGATACCAATCAGATTCCCATTCAGAATGCCCAAATATCTATTGCCACTACCGGCAATCCAAATGAAACCATCGAACAGTTTACAACCAATGCAGACGGACAGTCAGACAATATTGAATTAGCCGCTCCGCCTCTTGAGTTTTCTTTAGAACCATCTGACAATCAACCCTACAGCGAGTACAATATCAAAATATCTGCCGAGGGTTATGATGATGCCATTATTTCCGGCGTCCAGATTCTTTCCGGAGAAAGGGGACTGCAGAATATCCACATGTCACCGTCCGCCACAAACCAAAACGAATACAACCCTACAATTATAAGCGGACACACTCTATGGGAGTATTATCCCCCGAAAATTGCTGAAGCAGAAATCAAACCCATGGATGAACGCGGTGAAATCGTTTTAAGCCGGGTGGTCGTTCCGGAATATATTGTTGTCCATGACGGTTCCCCCTCCGATACTACCGCAACCGATTACTACGTCCCCTACAAAGACTACATCAAAAATGTGGCATCCAGTGAGATATATGCCACATGGCCTGAATCCACCATTACTGCTAATGTGCTGGCAATTATTTCCTTTACCCTTAACCGGGTTTACACGGAGTGGTACCGCGGCAAAGGATATGATTTTACCATTACCAGCTCCACTGCTTTTGACCACAAATGGATTTATCAGAAAACCATATATGAAAACATTTCTCAGGCAGTTGATACCATTTTTGCAAACTATCTCTCCCGCCCGAATGTTGCACAGCCAATACTGACCCAGTATTGTGATGGCAAGCGTGTCACCTGTCCAAACTGGATGAGTCAGTGGGGTTCAAAATATCTCGGAGACCAGGGATACACTGCTATTGAAATTATAAGAAATTATTACGGAGATGATATGTATATCAATGAGGCAGAGCAAATTGCCGGTATTCCGTCGTCCTGGCCGGGCTACGACTTATCCGTTGGAGCCACCGGTGATAAGGTGCGGATGATACAGGAGCAATTAAACCGGATTGCCAAAAACTACCCTTCCATTCCCACTATTGCCATTGATGGCATATTTGGTGAGGGAACAAAAGCAGCCGTACAAAAATTCCAGTCTATTTTCAATCTGCCTGCCACCGGAATTGTAGATTACCCAACCTGGTATAAAATTTCTCAGATATACGTCGGTGTCAGCAAAATTGCCGAACTGACCTAATATTAGTACTAAACATCAGCTTTCAATATTCTGATATACACTGGGGATTTACGAAACTCCCTATTTCCCAAATCCAGTTGTACAATATAGACAATATCGCCGTCAATGCCAGTATGCCTTGCGGCGATTTGCCTATATTATACAACAAACATCTTGAAAACAGAATTTCGCAATATACTTATCCGGATATTCTATTCAATCGGTATAACGACTCTTTCCCTTTCTCTGATACCTTCCTCCTCTAATTGTTTCTCTGTACGATAATTTGAATAATGTAGTACCATCCAGAAAATATCCTGTTCTACATTATACTGAAACCGATAAGCAGCTCCGTCAGGCATTTCAACATAATACAGTACATTGCCATGTGGTACATTTCCTTCCTCATCTTCCTTGTACTCACAGGTAATCCCGGCAATCTCCAGATCAGAGCCAAAAATATTGATAAACAGCTCCTTTGCCCTTTTGTAGTTTTCAATAAAAAACTCTTTATTGATTGGTGCCGGCTTTTCATAGAAATCGGTTCCTTCCTTTTGCAGCCACATATTGCCAAGCGTCCCATCCTGAGCATTGATATCTACAACATATGATGTCGTATCATTTTCATAAAACACAATCTGATAGGTTCCGCTTCCTTCTATTACATAATCCTCCGAATAATCTGTCTCTTTTTCCATTGCTTCAGGGTCTGCGGCAAACATTCTCTCCATGTAATCCGATGCAATATTTACTGCCATATCCTCAGATATCATGTCTTCACCGGGGCTTGCATTTTCTGCCTTCTCCTGTTCCTCCCTTGCCTGCTTCGCAGAATCGCTTTGCTGCAGGCTGTAGTCTTCTTTGTGATAAAAGTCAATAATTTGCAACCATTCCTCCTCGGTTAAAGTTCTTTCCGGCAGATAAATGATTCTTGTGGGTATCTCATACAACAAAGAACTGCCGTCATGTTCCCCTGCCGTATCCACAATCTCTATTTCACCTGTTGGAAATAATCCGCTTTCCTCATATTTCTTCCATAAGGTCTTATACTGCTCCTTTTCCTCCTCTGACAATTCTCTGGAATAGGTTATCGCTTCTGTGCCCGGCACCGCATTAGAAACCAGTTCCTCATACATTTCGCGGTCGTTTTCGCTTATCTCAGACATCCTTTTTTGCACATAATCAATTGCTGCAGATGTGGGAATATAAAGAACCAATATCGCAGCTATAATACCGACCACGTACCCTGCCTTAGTAAAAAAAGCTGCCGATTCTTTTCTTTGTGTCATTATTTCTTCTTTTTCCAGTGTAGACAATAACTGGTCCATCCTTTCCTCATAGCCCTCATTTACCGGACATTTGGTCTGTTTTGCAAGCTCCATTATCCTTTTATCTATTTTATTCATATACCTCATCCTTTCCTTTTTGTTTTAACATATGTCACCAATTTTTGAAAAAAATTGATGACCTGCTTGCGCATCAGCGCAATTCATTATAACAGGAAAATCTTTATTCTGCCTGATAGTAAGCAGTGATAAATTTCTTCAGCTTCTCTCTGGCTCTGAACAATCTTGATTTTACCGTTCCACCAGATACATTCAAAATTTTTGTAATTTCTTTCACACTGAATTCTTCAAAATAATATAGGATTGTGACATCCCGATAAATATCCTCCAGCTGATAGACAAAATCCAATAGATCATATGATGCCTGTCTGTCATTTTCCTTCCTTTCAAAACAAACAGGATTATCCACCAGCTGAACCCGATTTCTCCTTTTTTTATAAGCCCTGCTCTCATTTACTAAAATCTGAAATATCCATGATTTCATTTTTTTAATATTTCTAAGCTCCGCCAAATGGCTATATGCCTTTAAAATTGTTTCACTGACTACATCCTCTGCATCTTCCTTGTTTAACACAATGGAATATGCAAGCCGGAACATAGCAATTCTATTTTCAAGTATACTTTCAACAAATATAGCTTGTAATCGCTGTTCTTTACCGGTCATCTGATCCTCCTTTCTCATTTGGTCATGTCTAAATGAATCGATTCATATATAAGATAATTATAGCCCCCCATTGGTTCCCAAAATCTTAAAAATTTTTGTTGAAGAAATTTTCTTTATAACGAAAATAATCCCAGACCAATGAATCAGTCTGGGATACCCTCATAAATATATTCTGTCTTTGTTATTCCGTTACTATCTTTCTGAAATTTTTCTTACCCCTTTTGAGTACAAAATCCTCTGCAAAGTCGGTCTTTTCATAAAAGGTAAATGGGTCATTTACTTTTTCACCGTTGACAGAGACACCTCCCTGCTGTATGCCGCGCCTTGCTTCCGATTTGGAGGTCACTAATTCTGATTTTACCATTAAATCAAGGATTCCGATTTTACCCTCTTCGTTAAAATCCTTATCCGTCAAAACCGTCATCGGCATATTCGCTGCATTTCCGCTTGTGAATAGCGCTCTTGCGCTCTCCTGTGCCTTAGCCGCCTCTTCTTCACCATGGATAAGCTTGGTAAGCTCAAAGGCAAGAATCTCTTTTGCCTGATTTAACTGGCTTCCTTCCCATTTATCCATCTCATCGATCTGCTCTAACGGTAAAAATGTAAGCATACGAAGACATTTTAATACATCTGCATCATCTACATTTCTCCAATACTGGTAAAAATCGAATGGAGAAGTCTTATTTGGGTCAAGCCATACTGCTCCGGACTGCGTTTTTCCCATCTTTTTTCCTTCAGAATTGAGCAGCAGCGTAATAGTCATTGCATAGGCGTCCTTCCCGAGCTTGCGTCTGATCAATTCTGTACCACCAAGCATATTACTCCACTGGTCATCACCGCCAAACTGCATATTACAGCCGTATTTCTGAAATAATGCATAGAAATCATAGCTCTGCATTATCATGTAATTGAACTCAAGAAAACTCAAACCCTTTTCCATTCTCTGCTTGTAGCACTCTGCCCGAAGCATATTATTAACGGAAAAATGTGGACCAACCTCACGAAGCAATTCAATATAATTCAGGTCCAACAGCCAGTCTGCATTATTCACCATCATTGCCTTTCCCTCAGAAAAATCAATGAATTTACTCATCTGTTCTTTAAAACAGTCACAGTTATGCTGGATGGTTTCTTTTGTCATCATCTGTCTCATATCGGTACGACCGGATGGGTCACCAATCATTCCGGTACCTCCACCAATCAATGCAATGGGTTTATTTCCCGCCATCTGAAGACGCTTCATCAGACATAATGCCATAAAATGTCCTACGTGAAGACTGTCAGCAGTTGGGTCAAAGCCGATATAGAATATTGCCTTACCATTGTTAATTAATTCCTTAATCTCCTCTTCATCCGTCACCTGAGCAATCAGACCTCTCGCTACTAATTCTTCATAAACTGTCATTTTTCTTTTCCTCACTTTAATTTATCTTCTCTGCCATACTGGTATTAGAAAATCCAGTATCTACAAGCCATGTAAATACTGGATTCTAAAGGAAACAGCTCGTAGGGGAATCGAACCCCTGTTTCCGCCGTGAGAGGGCGGCGTCTTAACCGCTTGACCAACGAGCCTTGTCTTGACGACTTGTCTAATATACCAAACAATTATCTGCCTGTCAACCCTTTTTTTCAAAAAAGATAACGTGCTCTCAGCTTTCTATCTTTTATAAATCAAAGATAGAAAGCTGGCTGCTCTCCGGCATACCGTCCAATACACCTATATCCGACAGCTTCTCTATAATTGATTTGCCCACACCTGAGCGAAGCCGCAGTTCTTCCTTTGAAATAAATTTTCCCTGGGAAGCTGCCTCCTTGATTTGGGAAGCCGCCTTTTCTGCCACACCTTCAATAGAGCAAAACGGCGGCATCAATCTGTTATCAATAATTTTACAATGAATATCATCTGCCTGATAGATGTCAATAGGCATAAATTCATAGCCACGGGCATACATTTCCTGTGCCATTCGCATTTCACGGAGAGAATCCTCCTCTACTCCACTTCGCTGTTCCTTCGGTATGCTCTTAATTTCATTCATACATACCTCCAAATGATCCTTTCCCCTGCACATTGTCTCATAGTTAAACGCTTTTGCGCGTATACTGAAATATGCGGCATAATAGGCCAAGGGTTCATTAATCTTAAACCATGCAATTCTCCATGCCATCATGACATATGCCGCCGCATGGGCCTTAGGAAACATATATTTAATCTTTTTACAGGACCATATATACCAATCCGGAATATTGTTCTTTAACATCTCCTCTTCCATCTGCGGCTGCAAGCCTTTTCCCTTACGAACACTTTCCATAATCTTAAATGCAAGACCGGGCTCTAATCCCATATGAATCAAATAGACCATAATATCATCTCGACAGCATATGGCTCCCGACAATTCCGTCTTTCCTTCTGCTATCAGTGTCTGGGCATTTCCAAGCCACACATCTGTGCCATGGGAAAGACCCGAAATACGCACCAGATCTGAAAAGCTCTTCGGTTTTGTGTCTACCAGCATCTGAATAACAAAATCTGTACCAAATTCAGGAACCCCCATGGAACCGGTAGGGGTTCCACCGATATCTTCAGAAGTAATTCCCAAAATCTCCGGACTGTGGAACAGCGACATTACCTCCTTATCGTCCAGAGAAATATTTTTTGCATCAATTCCTGTCAAATCCTCCAGCCGGCGGATAATCGTCGGATCATCATGACCGAGAATATCCAGCTTCAACAGATTGGCATCAATGGAATGGTACTCAAAGTGTGTTGTGATAATATTGGTCTTAACGTCATTAGCCGGTTTCTGTATTGCGGTAAATTCATAGATATCCCTATCACTCGGTACAACAACAATTCCTCCCGGATGCTGTCCTGTTGTCCGCTTAACTCCGACACAGCCCTGTGCAATACGGCGTTCCTCACATTTCCGTTTGGTCATTTCCCGTTCCTGATAATATTTATACACTAACTGCTGTGCTGTCTTCTCTGCGATTGTACCAATAGTTCCCGCACGGAAAGCATGTCCTTTTCCAAACAATTCTTCTGTATAGGCATGTGCATTCGCCTGATATTCACCGGAAAAATTCAAATCAATATCCGGCTCCTTATCACCATAGAATCCGAGAAAGGTTTCAAAAGGGATATCATGTCCCTCTTTATTCATCATCTTTCCGCATTTAGGACATTTCATGTCAGGCATATCACAACCAGAGCTTCCCGAATAGCTTTTTACCAAATCCGATTCAAAGTCCACATAATAGCAATGAGGACAGATATAGTGGGCAGCTAACGGATTTACCTCTGTAATTCCGGCCATAGTCGCCACAAAGGAGGAACCGACAGAACCCCGGGAACCCACCAGATATCCGTGATCATTTGAATCCCATACAAGCTTTTGTGCAATAATATACATAACCGCATAGCCGTTTCCAATAATGGAATTTAATTCCTTTTCCAGACGACTGGTTACCTGTTCCGGAAGGTCGGGACCATATATTTCATGAGCTTTATCATAGCATATACTCCGCAGCGTATTATCTGAATCCGCAATAACCGGCGGACATTTATCCGGACTCACCGGATAAATCTTTTCAATCATATTAGAAATCAAAACAGAGTTGTCTATGACAACCTCCTTTGCCTTATCACTCCCCAGATATTCAAACTCTGCCAGCATTTCCTCGGTAGTACGGAAATATAGCGGTGGCTGCCGGTCAGCATCCTTGAAGCCTTTGGACGCCATTAATACCGCCCGGTAAATACTGTCCTCCGGGTCCAAGAAATGCACATCACAGGTTGCCACTACCGGTTTATCATAAGTTTCTCCAAGCTTAACTATGGTACGATTCAGATTCTGTAGGTCTTCATCCGTATTGATATTTGCAAATTTTTCTTCCAGCTTCATAAATGCATTATTGCCGATGGGCTGTATCTCCAGATAATCATAAAACCTTACTATTCTGTCTATTTCTTCCTCTTCAGCATTTTCTACCACTGCACGGAACAATTCTCCCGCCTCACAGGCAGAGCCCAATATCAACCCTTCACGATATTTATTAATCAGACTTTTGGGCATAACAGGACGCTTATTAAAGTATGTTACATGAGATTCTGAAATTAACCGGTTTAAATTAACACGTCCGATTTCATTTTTTGCCAGAATAATGCCATGGTATCTTGTGGATTTCTTTATTGCATCCGGCGAGGTTCCGCCCAGGCTGTTCAGATCCTCCAGATTAGTAACCCCTCTCTCTTTTAACAGCGGAATAAATTTCTTAAAAATCTCTGCTGTAGCCTCTGCGTCATCCACTGCCCGATGATGGTTGTCAAGCTTGATGCCAAGATGGCGGCAGACACGATCCAGCTTAAAAACACCGAGCTCCGGACAGAGTATATGTGCCAGAGTCATGGTATCTACCACGGAATGATTAATCTGTATTCCCATATCACGTGCAAATTTACGGATAAATCTCACATCAAAGCTGGCATTATGAGCTACCAATACGCTGTCTGAAACAAATTCCAGAAATTTGGGAAGTATAACCTCTATATTTTCGGCATCCATTACCATTTCATCTGTAATTGAGGTTAAGCTGGTAATATTATAGGGAATGGGAATCTCCGGATTTACAAAGTGAGAAAAACGGTCAACAATTTCCCCATTTTCTATCTTGACTGCCCCAATTTCAATAATCTTACAAAACTTTGGAGACAGACCTGTTGTCTCAATGTCAAACACTACATAGCTGTCGTCTAATGACTGTCCGTTAGGGCGCACTACAAACTCTTTTATATCATCTACAAAATATCCCTCAACTCCATAAATCAGTTTAAAGGGGTCATCCTTTTTGATGCAGTGGTTTGCCACAGGAAAGGCCTGTGCTACACCGTGGTCCGTAATGGCGATTGCCGGATGTCCCCAATCCTTTGCACGCTGGATAATTTCCCCGACATCAACCACACTGTCATAATCACTGTATACCGTATGCATATGCAGCTCCACCCGCTTTTCCAAGGAATTATCCATACGCTTTGCAGTAAAATCAGGAATAGGCTTAATTCCGGTAATCGCATTCAGGGTGACCTCATGTACATAGGTATCATAAGCAGGCACCCCCTTAATCCGGTAAAAATTCTTTACCTTGAAATCATCCTTTAGCAGAGCCCAGTCCTCCTTGGTAACAAATATCTTACCGGCAATGGAATCTGTAAAATCCGTAATTGAAAAAGTAATTAACAGCTTTTCTCCGTTGCGGAGCTCTCGCTCTTCTATCTCGAAAATCTGTCCCCGCACAACCACATCACCAAGCCCGTCCGTAACATCAGAAATCGGATATTCATCACCCTCTACATTTCTGCCATAGATAACCTCCGGATCAGCAACTCTGGTCTTTCCATAAGCGGATTTATTCCACCTTCCCTCTTTGGGCTTTCCTTTTGGTTCCGTTACCCCGGTAACCGACCTGTTATCGGAAACCGGGGCTTTCTCTGCCACAGTGCCAGACACTTGACCTGAAGTATCCTGATTTCCAGAGTCCTTCTTCTCCGGCATTTTTTCCTGATTCTCATTATCCTGCATGCCCTTCCGGATAACTGCAGCAATCTCTGAATTTAACTTAAACTCGTTTGCACGCCGGATGGCGTCTCTTTGTTCCTCGGTAAAGTCCGCTCCGACCTGAATCTCGTAATGGAATCTCTCCCGATAAAGATTTTCCAGATATTCCTTCAGTGCCTTATAGTTTCTTCGGGCAATAAAGTTATCATTTAAAATAATCGTAATGATATTTTCATTTACATACCACTTTTCCCTTTTATCGATAATCTGATAAAGAATTGGCTGCTCATTCTTAAGCTCTGTAAACAGGCTATCTCTATACAGGTCAGTAAGCTTCCCAATGTCGTATTGATCAGACAGTGAATAAAATTCCACCAGCTTCACACGAAACTTGCCCTTGGACACAAAAATACTCAATTCCTCTTCAACCTCATAAATCATTTCCTTGGGAATTAAATATTTGCTGGTTATGTAAAATTTCAATCGTTTTTCCGACTTAATAAAAACGGCATCTGTCACAGATACCTGTTGAAACAAATCCCGTTTATTCTCTGAACATTCAAAGCCCGGAAACACATCAAAAAAAGCTTTCTTTTCTGCCATATCTTCCATACCTTCTCATTTGTTCCAATTTTTCAATTCTTCCTCTAATACATGCAGAAGCTGTTCCTCCGGAACCTTTTTAATAATCTCTCCATGCTTAATCAGCAGACCTTCGCCATTGCCGCCGGCAATTCCGATATCTGCCTCCTTCGCCTCTCCTGGACCGTTTACCACACAGCCCATAACCGCAAGTTTAATGTTTAAATGCTCATAATCAGCCGCCAGATTCTCCACCTGATTGGCAAGACCGATTAAATCA
The DNA here is from genome assembly GCA_947178475.1 of uncultured Clostridium sp. Taxonomy (GTDB): domain Bacteria; phylum Bacillota; class Clostridia; order Lachnospirales; family Lachnospiraceae; genus CAG-590. The sequence goes on from CAMWYM010000019.1 coordinate 14,961, forward strand.
ATAGATGTTCTGCCACATGTGGGACAGGATACCACCTCAATGCCGCCCTCACGAAGCCCCAGTGTCTTCAGGATAAGCTTTGCAGACACCACTTCGTTAATTGGGTCACCGGTTAGCGAAACCCGGATTGTATCACCGATTCCCTGATGCAAAATTAACCCCAGACCTATTGCTGATTTAATGTTACCTCTCGTAAGTGTACCGGCTTCTGTAATCCCCACATGAAGCGGATACGCTGTCTTTTCAGCAATCAGCTCATGAGCCTTTACACACATCAGCACATCCGAGGATTTAATGCTGATAACAATATCCTCAAAACCGTATTCCTCCAGAATATGTACCTTATCGAGAGCACTTTCCACAATTCCCTCAGCCGTGACACCACCGTATTTTGCTACCAGGTCCTTTTCTAAAGAGCCACTGTTTACTCCCACACGGATAGGTACATGATAAGCCTTTGCCGCATCCACTACCGCCTTAATCCTTTCAGGTCCTCCAATATTTCCCGGATTAATACGGATTTTATCTGCGCCATTTTCCATAGCCATAATTGCAAGCTTATAGTCAAAATGAATATCTGCCACGATTGGAATGTGAATGTGTTTTTTGATTTCGGAAAATGCTTTAGCCGCCGCCTCGCTGTTTGCAGTAGAACGAATGATATCACAGCCCGCTTTTTCCAGCTTCAATATCTGCTCCACTGTAGCCTCCACATCCTCTGTCCTTGTATTTGTCATGGATTGAATGAGAATTGGATTTCCTCCGCCAATCACTCTGTTTCCAATGCTTACAATCTTTGTTCCCTCACGCATATCTGTCAACCTCATCATAAAATTGAAAAAACATTATCTCCCAGCACCGTTACTTAATAATCTTAAAGATATCCTGAAACATCACTACAACCATTAATCCCAGAAGCAGCATGAAACCAATGGTATTTACCAAAGCCTCCTTATCTGCCGGCATTTTTTTTCTAAAGAATGCCTCCACAAGCAGAAGCAATGTTCTTCCACCATCCAGAGCCGGAAAAGGCAGCAAGTTCATCACGCCCAAATTCGCACTGAGCATAATACAGAAATTAACCATATTCAGCAGCACATTGATAATGGCAAGCGATATATCCCCTTCCGCACTTTCTTTTGCTTCATCTATCGTATCACTCATCATCGAGACAATTCCCACCGGACCCGAAAGATTGTTAAGACCAAGCTTTCCTCCAATTAAGTAGTTAAGACTTAAAAATGTTGTTTTGATATAATACCTAAGCTCCAGCACACTATATTTCAAAACAGAGCCCACACTTGCCTTTTCACGTTTTCCGGCATAGATACCCATCAAATACCCTCCGTCCGTCTTCATAGGGGTAAACTGATAGCTGATCTCCTCTCCGTCCCGTTCTACAGTAAGGGTAATATCCTCTCCGGTCTGATTAAACTGAGTATATACCAGAATCTCACGGTAATTATAAATCCGGTGTCCGTTATAGCCGGTAATGACATCACCCTCTCTAATCCCGGCCTCCCTAGCCGGACTGTTATCAGAAAAATCACTGATTTTGGGTAAATCATACCCACATGCTGCAATCAAGACAATGGACAGCAAAAAAGCAAGAATAAAGTTAAACAGCGGTCCTGCCACTACAACAGAAATCCGCGCCCAGACCGGCTTGGTGCTGAAGGAATGTTCATCCTGTACATCCTCATCCTCTCCGAGCATCATGCAATATCCCCCCATGGGAATCAACTTAAGGGAATATTTTGTCTCCTTTTTCTGAAAAGAAAACAAAGTTGGTCCCATGCCTACTGCAAACTCATTTACATAGATTCCATTCTTTTTGGCCAACAAAAAATGTCCTAACTCGTGAAAGAAAATAATCGCACTAAACACCAGCAGTGCAATAATTACATTAATAACTGTACTCATGACATCCACCTGCTCTCAATTGTTTCATATACCCATCGCTCCGTCTCTAAAATATCCTCAACTGTCGGATTTTCAATTAATTGATGACGATCCATACACATTCTTATCATTTCATAGATTTCCAAAAAACGTATCTTTTTATTCAAAAATTTTGAAACGGCCAGTTCATTCGCTGCATTTAACACCGTTGGCATGCTTCCACCGGTTTGCACTGCCTCATAAGCATATTTTAAGCCCAAAAAGGTATCCATATCCGGTTTTTGAAAGGTAAGCTCTGTAAGACTGGAAAAATCCAGACGTTTCCCATCCAGATAAACTCTTTCAGGATAATAGAGCGCATATTGAATTGGCAGCCGCATATCCGGGGTTCCAAGCTGTGCCATTACTGCTCCATCTTCAAATTCCACCATAGAGTGGATAATACTCTGGGGCTGCACCACAACCTCAATCTGTGATGCCTCCACATCAAAAAGCCATTTTGCCTCAATCACTTCCAATCCCTTATTTACCATAGTCGCCGAATCAATGGTAATTTTTCTGCCCATGGACCAATTTGGATGGTTTAGTGCCATTTCCAGAGTAACCATCTCCAATTCGCCTTTTGTCATACCTCTAAAGGGTCCTCCCGAAGCGGTCAGAAGAATTTTATGGATGGCATTATCCTTTTCCCCATTCAGACATTGAAAAATTGCTGAATGCTCACTGTCAACCGGAAGGATAGCCACTCCCTTTTCCCTAGCCAGAGGCATAATAATATGTCCTGCCGTAACCAATGTTTCCTTGTTGGCAAGACCAATATCCTTTCCCGCATTAATCGCTGCAATAGTAGGTTTGATTCCAATCATTCCCACAACTGCCGTAATCAGAATATCAGAACCCTCAACCGATGCAACCTCCAACAGTCCCTCCATACCGAAAACCACCTTACACGCAGGCTCAACATCTGCAATTGCAAGCCTTAACGCCTCTGCATTAGACTTACTCCAGACTGCCGCCAGCTTAGGATGAAACTCCCTGATTTGCTCCTCCAGCAATGTGATATTACTGCCGGCCGATATAGCGGTCAACGCTAAATTCTCATTATGCCTTATCACGTCTAGGGTCTGGGTGCCTATGGAACCCGTGGAACCTAAAATGGCTACATTCTTCACTCTTTCTTCCTCCTACACCACGTTAAATAAAACCACCAGATAATATGTAATTGGCGCAGTGAACAATACACTGTCAATGCGGTCTACCATACCGCCATGCCCTGGTATCAGATGGCTGTAGTCTTTAATTTCATTATCCCTTTTCACTGCAGAAGCAGCCAAGTCACCAATTACGGCAGGGATAGCACCAACCGATGCAATAATTGCACAAGATATCCCGGAAAGCGGTATCCATTGACGAAATACAGTCGCAAAGAGATAGCCTAAAAGTCCCGCCCCGACAACTCCACCGATAAAGCCTTCCACGCTTTTATTGGGACTTACCTTCGGAGAAAATTTATGCTTTCCGATTGCGCTACCGACAAAATATGCAAAAATATCATTTCCCCAGCTGGAAATCAGAATGAAAATACATAAAAGCATTCCAGAATCTAAGGCTCTTAGACGAAACACATAAGATAACAATATGGTGATGTATATGAATCCAAAATAGGACTTTGCCGCATGATGGTCCTTATACTTAGGAAAGCAGATGACATAGATAGATAAAGTCACCAACAGCAGCAAAATGATAAACGGAAACAAAAACTGACTTTGGTCCAAGTAAAGCATTACATAGATTCCTGCAGTACCCAGATAATTCAAAACTGCAAAAGGTGACTTTTCCAGAGAATAAACGTCCATAAACTCATACATCGCAGCTAGCGATATTGCAGCTAAAAGCACGGCAGTCACCACTCCTCCTGCCAAGAAAATGATCAATGTAGTAAGTCCGACAAAAAAACCCCCAATAAACCTGTCTTTCATATGCGACTATACCCCGCCAAACCGACGTTCCCTTCCGTTATAATATCGAATTGCTTTCAGTAAATCTTCCTTCGTAAAATCCGGCCACAAAACATCTGTAAAATAAAATTCAGTATAGGCAAGCTGCCACGGCAGAAAATTGGATAACCGTTCTTCTCCACTGGTACGAATAAGCAAATCCGGGTCCGGCAAGCCGGCAGTATCTAAATGAACACTAATCATATCCTCTGTGACATCCTCCGGTTGGATCACACCCTCTGCAGCCTCTTTTGCAATTTCTGCTACTGCCCGGCGGATTTCATCTCTACCACCATAATTAATTCCGATGGTAAACTTAAGACCGGTGGCATCCTTTGTCACATCCTCTAATTCGTTAATCTTTTTAACCAATTTATCATTTAATCCTGTCTTGTCACCAATGACACGCACCTGCATATTATTTTTGGTAGAACGCTCGATACAGTCGATGAGATACTTTGCTAAAAGCTTCATCAATGCATCTACCTCATCTGCCGAGCGTTTCCAGTTCTCTGTAGAAAAGGCATATACGGTAATATACTCTATTCCCATATTATAGCCATCTTCAATAATCTGCTCCACCGTCTTTGATCCCTGAACATGACCATAATTTCGCGGCATATTCCGCTTCTTGGCCCATCGGCCATTTCCATCCAAAATAATCGCAACATGCTTTGGTACTTTGAGATTTTCTTCTCTAATCGCCTTTAAAATACTTTCCAAAACTGCCTCCGAATCCGCCTGTTATTATATTACTGCGGGTAAATATACCTTAACAAAAGCTATACCGTCATGATTTCTTTCGTCTTTCCCTCAATTAATGCCTCAATGCTGTCCACATATTTATCTGTCAGCTTTTGAATCTTATCCTCATAATCCTTTTGTTCATCCTCAGATATCTCATTGCCTTTCAGCTTTTTCTTGAAGGAATCATTTGCATCCCTGCGAACATTTCGAACTGCCACTTTGGCATTCTCACCCTTTTTCTTGATTTCCTTTGAAAGCTCCTTACGGCGCTCCTCTGTAAGCTCAGGAAAATTCAAGATAATCGACTTACCATCATTATTTGGTGTAAGTCCTAAATCAGAGCATAAAATTGCTTTCTCAATTTCTTTCAGTAGAGAATTCTCCCATGGAGTGATAATAATGGTTCTCGCCTCCGGAACACTGACATTGCCCACCTGCTGTAGCGGAGTAGGCGTACCATAATACTCTACCTTAATCTTATTTAAAATATTAGGGTTTGCACGACCTGCACGAATATTGGCATATTCTCCCTCCAAATTATCCAAAGACTTCTGCATCTTTTCCTCAAACTCTTTCAACATAACCGTTTCCTCCTAAATTATACTACGCTTCAATGTAAGTGCCATTAAATTTACCATTCACCGCCTTAATAATACTGTCCTTCTCATTCAGACCAAACAGCATCATTGGCATATGATTTTCCATGGCAAGTACCGCAGAGGCCAAATCAACCACACCTAACTGACGGTCCACAATCTCTTTCATCTGCATCGTATCATATTTCTTTGCATTTGGGTTAGTTTTCGGATCACTGTCATAGACACCATCAATGGCTTTGCCGGACAGCACTACATCTGCCTCAATCTCTACCGCCATCAGTACGGTTGACATATCCGTTGAAAAATATGGATGCCCTGTTCCACCTGCAAAAAACACTACCTCCGAGTGTTCCAATGCATTTACCGCCTCATCCTTATTAAATAATTCCGTCATGGTTCCACAGGCAAACGGTGACATAATCCGCGTCTTAAGATCAAACCGGCGGAACACGTCAGCAGTATAAATACAATTCATAACCGTTGCCAGCATTCCTATCTGGTCTGCCTTAACTCTATCCATGTTCTCGGAGGTTCTTCCTCTCCAGAAGTTGCCGCCGCCAATCACCACAGCAACCTCCTTACCGGAATCAACAATCCCTTTTACCTGACGGGCAACCTCTGATACAGTATCCTCATCAAAGCCCTGATGTTTATCCCCGGCTAAGGCCTCACCGCTTAACTTTAACAAAATACGCTTTATTTCCATATATTATGCGCTCCCCTACTGCAAAATTAATACACAATTATGCGAAATAACTCTTGACATCAATGTCGGAATAGCTCTGTGAACAAAATCCTTCAATTACCGCACCATTGTTAATCTGAACAGAACGGGATTTGATATTACCCATGATAACCGCTGTAGAATCCACAATAACTGGTCCCTTTACATCAATCTCACCATTCACCGCACCTGCGATAACTGCTGATTCACCTTCAATACTTCCCACAATAATGGAGCCGACACCGACCTTAACACTGCCATAGGACTTAATATCTCCCTCAATCTTGGCACTGTTGGCATATAATTCACCAGCCATAATATTACCGGTTACTGAACCACCTACGACAACCTTTCCCTTACAGGTAATATTACCCTCTATGCTACCGATAATATCAATAGAACCATCTGTATCCAAATCACCTCTTATTGTTGTTCCCTTGGTGATATAGGTTGTGGAATCATCAGCATCTTCAGGATTGAATGCAGGCATTTCCTTTTTCTCCTCTACTTTTTCTTCCTCCACCGGGCTAATTGATATAATATCCTTTTCTTTTTCTTCACTCATTTTATTTACCTCCAATGTCTCTTTTACTTTTTCCTTTTCTTCTAATGGTTTGTTCTTCTTTGCTTTAGCAACAGTCTCTGACGGTTCTTCAACCGTATTATCCGCTTTTTTATCTACAACAGGCTCTTCTTTGCTCTGCATCTGAGATGTCTGCTCGCTACTTATCGGTGTTACCGGTGTCTTTATTTCCACATCTGATGCTGTTACTGTGGTCGATTCTACGGATTTTGTCTCTGGTTCTTCTACCGGCACTTCCTTTGTCCCTGTCTTAGGTTCTTCCTTCATATCTGTAGCTTCCGGCAGTTCTTCAGGTGCTTCAATCTTCACCTCCGGTTCCTCAACAAGAGGTTCTTCAAGCTGTGTATCTGTTTCCGTCACAAGCGCCTGCACATTTGGTTCCTCTGCCTTTGCAGATTGGGCAACCTGCAATTCCTTTGGTATCTCCTGTCTTTCCTCTTCCACTTTCTGCGGCTTCTCAGGTACCGGTCTGTCTGCAAGCTCGGCTGTCAATCTTGCAATCTCCTGCTCCATTGCCAGCTCCTCCGGAATCTTCTCCGGCTCTTCTTCTACCTGCTCTTCCATCACCATATCGCTGCTCTGCCCTGTAGTAAGCTCATTAAGCATAGCTTCTAAATCCATCTGCTCAGACTGAGTTTCCTCGGCAGCAGACTCCTCTTCCGGCTCTGATACATATTCTTCCTGTACCTCTTCCTCATCATAAGAAGTGTCGCTTTCCAATTGTTCTAACAGACTTTCAGCAGACGGCTCATCTGTCTGCTCCGCCGTATTATCCAACTGGCTCAATAAATCTCCGGCAGATAATTCTTCTTGTTGCTCAGCCTCCATGCTGCCATCCAACTGGCCTAATAAATCTTCAGCAGATAAATTCCCTTCCTCTGGAACAACAGTCTCTGAATTGCTACTATCCAATTGACCCAGTAAATCCTCAACAGACATCTGCTCCTCTTCCTGGGCTTCCGCTTCTGAATTTGGATCATCAAGCTGATTTAACAAATCATCTACCGACAACTCCTCTTCCTGCTCGAGCTCTTGAATCTCTTCATCAGGCTGAATATCTGTATATGTCTCCTCTGTAGTTTCCTGCTTTTCAGACAGCTGGCTCAAAAGCTCTTCCACAGACATATCCATTGTGTTTACTTCCATATCATCCTGTAACAGGGATTCCGGTTCCAAATCATCACTGTACAGCTCGCGGTCTAACATATCGTCAATCTGTTCCAGCATATCCTCAGGTGCAATATCTAAATCTTCTTCTGCACCCGAATCATCATAAACCATTTCCTCCCGTGGCAATTCTTTAGATGGTTTTGTTTTACGGCTTTCCTGTTTCTCCTTTTGCTCCTCTTTTTTCTCTTTTTTACTGCGAGGATTCTTCTTTTCTTTAACCGGTTTTTCCTTCTTTTCTTTTACGGATGCCTTCCGAGATGCCTTTTCTTCCTGCAGCGAATCCTCCTCAAGCATCTCCTCTTCGTCATACATCTCATTTCCATCCGGCATCAATTCATTCATCGCCTGAGTGAAATCCGATTTAAAATCTTTGAAAAAACTCATTTCTGCCTCCATTACTCTTATCCGATAAATAACCTTCCACATTACCGGATTTCATTATATTTATATATACTCTTGTGTAAGTGATACAGGAACCTCTGAATACAATTTATCAATCTGATTCTCCAAATGCAGTACCTTAAATACCAAAAATACATTCAGAGCCACAGATGTAAACAGTAAAATTATTGCACCAGCCACAATAAAGGACTTAATACGGTTCACTCTCTTCCGCTTAGCTGCTATTTTACCTGTTGCATCTTTTTTCTTATTATTCGCCGGCATAATTCATTTCCTTTCATACATAGTTCCCTTTTATTCAGAATCTTTACACGGTTAGAAATCATTATAACACAACATATACCAAAATGAAACAGAAAAAAGAATTTTTTCCAACAATCACTCGCCCATCCTGTTAATCTGTGTTGCAATATAACCGGCACCATATCCATTATCGATATTCACCACAGCTACACCATTTGCGCAGGAATTTATCATGGTAAGTAATGCGGACAAACCATGCATGCTTGCCCCATAACCAACAGAGGTCGGCACTGCGATTACCGGTCTGCTCACCAAACCGCCGATAACGCTGGCAAGAGCCCCCTCCATACCGGCTACTGCCACCACACAATTTGCTTCCTGAAGCACCTCGATTTGGGCAAAGAGTCTGTGAATACCACTTACACCTACATCATAGATACGCTCAACATTGGCACCAAAATACTCTGCTGTCTGTGCAGCCTCCTCTGCCACAGGAATATCTGCCGTTCCTGCACTGCACACCACAATTTTTCCAATCCTTTTCTTCTCTTTTGCCTCCAGCTTTAATATATGGGAAACCTCATCATAAGTAATTTCCGGCAGCACCCTTTGTACCAGCTCATACTGATGTCTGTCTGCTCTGGTTCCAAAAACCTCCCCGTTTTGTTCATATAATCTCTGATATATGGATATTAAATATTCATCGGGCTTACCACTGCAAAACACCACCTCTGGAAAACCAGACCGGACTTCCCTGTGAAAATCCAGTTTTGCATAACCCAGTTCTTCAAAAGGCTGTCTCCTTAAATACTTTTCGGCATCCTCAACGGATATTTCTCCGCTTTTTACCTGTTCCAACATTTTTTTAATTTCCATATTTTCACCCCTTAAGCTATATACTATACGCCCTGCATACGCAGCGGCAGTTCCAGACCATATGCTTCTAATAGCTTTTTATCTCTCAACAGCTCTTTTGTATCCCCCTGCTGGATTATTTTTCCTTCCGCCAGCAGGACAGTCCTCTCGCAGGTATCTAAAATCATATCCAAATCGTGGCTGGCAATAATCTTTGTCTCCGGCATTCCGTTCAGAATTTCTATCAGATTCCTTCTGTTTCTTGGGTCTAATGCAATGGACGGCTCGTCCAGCAAAACAACCTGTGGCTCCATAGATAAAATAGTGGCAATAGATGCCAGCTTCTTCTCTCCTCCTGACATACGGTATATCTGTCTGTCCCGCAGCCGCTCAATATTTACCTTTTGCAGGGCGCTCATTACTCTCTGCTCTGTCTCCTCCTCGGAGCAGCCGTAATTTCGCGGTCCAAATGCCACATCCTCATAAACTGTAGACATAAAAAGCTGGCTGTCCGAATCCTGAAATACATATCCAACCTTTCTTCTTATATCCGGCAGATTCTTTTTATTTACAGAATATCCTTCAACATAAATCTCACCCTCATATCCGTCAAGGAGTCCTACTAATAATTTCAAAAATGTAGACTTTCCCACACCATTTGCCCCGATAAGCCCTACTGTCTCTCCATGCTCTACGGATAAGCATATATCACACAGCACCTTTCTATCCTTATGATAGAAAAAGGATACATTTTTACATTCAATGTCTGCTGCCATTTCATCACCTTCCTGCCAAAAAACTTCCCACAATCTGAAAAACTGGAAAAAGCTTCAATAAAAAAAGAAATACTCCCCAAATCAGCACATAAAGAATACTTGCACCCTTATTACTTTTTAACGGAGAATGTTGGATTCTACCATGAAAACCGCGTAGCTTCATGCTCTCATATACTTCCCCAGCCCTGTCCATACTCCTTAGAAGCAGCAGCCCGACAAAGGAACCCCATGCCTTAAACTGCAACCCCTTTTGAGACGGTGCTCTCAGTCTATATGCCTGCTGCATCCGTTCCACTTCCTTAATTATCACCATAAGATAACGGTGCATAAGCATGATAACCGTCACAATCTCCTCCGGCACATGCATAATGCGCAAGGTATAACAGATTTGCCGGATACCAACGGTTATCGTTAAAATATAGGACGCAACTACGCAAAACATTCCCTTGATCATCAACGTAAGCATAGCTAACATCCCATAGGTTATCTCAATACCTTCAATCACCACAAATACGTCCCTGTTCATCACCGGTGCCGCAATACCAATTACTCCAGTGAGAAGGAGCACCGGCCAGATGCGCTTTAGCATTGTCAGGACAGAAATTTCATTCCATATAATATTAATCAATAAATATAGTACCATCCCGGCAAGACCAGCCAAATTCCTGTCAGAAAATGAGACGACAATCAATATGTATAAAAGGGTAATAATAACACGGGAAAGAGGGTGCACTCCGCCCTGCTTAATCTGACCACTATCTGCATCATCCGCTATGTGAATATCCTTTACCGCCTGTCTCAGCTTATTCATCTTTGTGTTCCTTTACCGCTCTCTTACGAAAGTATTTGAAAATATAACAGATAACAACACATACTGCAATGACTACAATACCGCCGAATATTCCAGAAAATATTGTACCGGTAACAGATTCACTATTTTTCCATCCATAATCCGGTAAAAATGCTGTCAGGGATTGTATATTCTCAGTCAGTGCATAAATACCTCCTTCTGCCTCCAGCTCTGTCGTTCCAGCCACCCGTTCCATGGACCATTCCAATCCATCGGGATAAGCAGAAGCCATCAGGGATACCAGTCCGCCAATCACTACCGTTGCCGCCGCCAAAACAGCTATAGTCTGCTTATGTGACAAACGTCCCTCTTTTTCGTTGCTTCCCTGATAGTTCCACAACAGTTCGGGTCTTACCTCATAGATAAATACCAGTACAGCAGCTGTTATTGCCCCCTCCACACAGCCTATTGCCAGATGAATCGGCTGCATGGCAGCCAGAAAAACAGTGAAAGGAAGCTCTGTAACTCTAGAAGCCAGTGTTTCCAGCACAACCGAAAAGGCTCCCAGCTGAAGTGCCAAAATGCTTCCCAGCATCGATGCTGCTATAATCCTTTTCTTTGACATTTTTCTATTTGTCATATATCTCCATACTATCATACCGCCAATAAAGCAGCCATAAAATGCCATATTCCATATGTTTGCTCCAAGAGCAAGAAGTCCACCGTCTGCAAACAGCAGGCACTGCACCAGCAAAACACCAATCATGGTAAGAAAGCCCGCCTCCGGTCCTAAAATGGACGACAGCATCATACCACCACACAAATGTCCGGAGGAGCCTGTACCGGGTATTGTAAAATTAATCATCTGGGTGGCAAAAACAAAAGCCCCCATCACTCCCATTACAGGAACCTTCTTCTCATTGTTCTCCCATCTTATCTTTTTTACCGAATATCCTGCCGCTGCTGCGGAGCAGACATACATAGTCCCCGCCACAGCTGGAGTCAAAAGTGCATCCACCATATGCATAATTCTTCACTTCCCTCTTTGATGTTGTAAAACTACCTAGCCCCTCTAAATTTGAGAAAACGCTGGAAACATAAGTGTTCCCAGCGCTTTTAAGATTCTTTATAAAATAAATGATTATTTCATCTGTGCCGCAACCTCTGCCGCAAAATCCTCATTTTTCTTTTCAAGACCTTCACCAGTCTCAAAACGAACAAACTTCTTAAGGGTAACAGTCGAACCAGCTTCCTTAGAAACAGCCTCTAAGTACTTTGCAACTGTCTCCTTATTCTCAGCCTTAACATACTCCTGCTCCAATAAGCAAACCTCTTTTAATTCCTTGTTCAAACGACCCATAATCATCTTCTCGATGATGTTTTCCGGCTTGTTTGCATTCTTAGGATCATTCTTAGCCTGAGCCATTAAAATCTCCTTCTCATGCTCTTTATAATCCTCCGGAACATCTTCAGAACTAACATATTTAGGATTCAAAGCCGCAATCTGCATAGCAATATTCTTAAGTGCTTCCTTTACAACATCAGAGTTGGACTCTGTCTTTGCTTCAACTAAAACACCAATCTTACCACCGGCATGAATATAAGAAACAACGATTCCATCCTCTGAGACAATCTTCTCAAATCTTCTGATGTTCATGTTTTCACCAATCTTTGCAATCATAGCTGCCAGCTTGTCCTGAACTGTCATAGATGAATCCAGTGCCCAAGCCTCAGCTTTAAATGTTTCAATATCAGCAGCATTAGAATCTGCAACCTGCTCTACAACTTCCTTAACATAAGTCTGGAATACCTCATTCTTTGCAACAAAGTCAGTCTCAGCATTTACTTCTACAATTGCTGCCGTCTTATCATCAGCCTTAATCGTAGTAGCTACAATACCCTCTGCAGCAATTCTTCCAGCCTTCTTCTGTGCAGTTGCCAGTCCCTTTTCACGTAAAAACTCAACTGCTTTATCAAAATCACCGTTTGTCTCGGTAAGTGCCTTTTTACAATCCATCATACCAGCACCGGTCTGCTCTCTTAACTCTTTTACCATACTTGCTGTAATAGCCATTTTTTCATTCCTCCATCAACTGTTTTTAAAAGGGCCGCCGTACAACCCAATATAAATATCTATTTGCGACGGCAGCCCTGACATTTTATAATTAATCCATCAAATTACTCTGCAACAGCTTCCTCTGTAATCTCCTCAGCCGCTTCATCTTCTACTACTGCATCCACACCCTGATTGGCTTCGATAACTGCATCTGCCATCTTTGCAACAATCAGTTTAACTGCACGAATCGCATCATCATTACCTGGAATTACATAATCCAGCTCCTCAGGATCACAGTTTGTATCCACAATACCAACCAACGGAATTCCCAAAGAATGCGCTTCCTGAATACAAATTCTTTCTTTACGTGGATCCACAACAAAAATCATATCCGGAGCACCGCCCATTTCCTTAATACCACCTAAGTTCTTCTGAAGCTTATCCATCTCTTTCTTAATCTTGATAACCTCTTTTTTGGGAAGTACATCAAAGGTTCCATCTTCTTCCATCTGCTCATACTTCTTAAGGGTTGCAATACGTGTCTCAATGGTTCTCCAGTTGGTGAGCATACCACCTAACCATCTCTCATTTACATAGAACATACCACATCTCTCAGCCTCAGATTTCACTGAATCCTGAGCCTGCTTCTTTGTTCCCACAAATAAAATCTTACCACCCTCGGCAGCACAATTCTTAATTGCGTCATAGGCCTCATCTACCTTACCAACAGACTTCTGCAAGTCAATAATGTAGATACCGTTACGCTCAGTATAAATGTACTCAGCCATTTTAGGGTTCCATCTTCTTGTCTGGTGTCCAAAATGTACACCTGCTTCCAATAACTGTTTCATTGAAATAACGCTCATAATTTACCTCCTGGTTTTGCTTCCAGCAGTTTCTTCTTCCCAAAAACGAATCCTAACCTTCTGTGTCATGATACCGCACCAATTTGGGAAATCCACCACTGTGTATTTTTTTACCGAGTGGTATTATAACATAAGAGTTCTATAACCACAAGGATTTTTTTCATTTATTTGATTTTATTTCTAGAATACCTTGTTGCGATGCCGGCTTTGAATACAAACAACAACCTCTTCGAAGTTAAATCGGGTCAGAAATCGCCTCGGCAATGGCTTTAGAATCCATTCCCTTTGTCAATTTATGTGTTCCCACCCGGATACGATTGGCATATCCATTTTCTATCAAATAATCATCAAATCGAGCTGCATTCTCAATCAGACCAAGCTCCTGAAGCTTTTGACATACATCATAGGATGTCGTTCCTGCCGTCACCGTAATCTCCACGGTTTCGTCTTTATCCTTCTTGTCTGAATCCTTCACCACGTCCTGATTGTCAGGCTGCTCACTACTCTCCTGTCCAGCAGGATTCTTCGTCTGCTGTTCAGTACTCTTTTCCTCAGTATTCTCATCTATCGGCTGCTCTGAACTTGGAGGTTCTGTTGTCATGGTCTGGTTCTCCTGCTTCTTAATCAAAGCATCCACCTTACTATTATCCGCCTCTACCATTCCCAGTTCCTTCGCCCTTCGAATTATCTCCGCATCTGTCATAGTATCAGATGCATTTCCTTGATAAGCTGTCAGACAGATTATCGAAGTAAAAATAATTCCAATACCCAGACCTCTTATAAAATACTTAAATTTCATTATTGCTCTCCCTGATACAAATCAATCACAAGCTTGACCTCACCCACGCCAAGTCCTAACTGCTTCGCAATCTCAATCACATTGTTCCCACCACGGTACATATCTAATATAATATCATTGGAATTGGCATTCTCCTTAAATTCCTCTTCCAAAGCATCGTCATAGCCAAAATCTTCCTGTTCAGGCTCATAGACAGTCTCCAAAGCAGAGTCCTTAATGTCCATACCTCCATCAATATCCGGTATAGTCAGCGAATCCAAGTCCGAAGCAAGGGCGGCAAGCTCTCGCTCGTCCACGATTGCCTCCGTCTCTTCCGCAAATTCTTCTATAGACTCCGCCGCTTTTTGTCTGACAGGCGCTTTCACATCCTTGGAAGGACTGTCTGCTGCTTCCCGTTCATTTACCTTATTTTTTTTTACCTGTACCTGCTGCTCTGCACCAGACAAGGTTTTGTCCTGCAGCTTTGAAATAATGGTCTTTGTCTCCTTCGACAACTCAGTCAATACCGTTATATTTCTCTGAGCCTCGGAAATCGTCTCCTTGACACTTTTATTTGCCTCATACAAAGCCTTTACGGTATTGGTTACCTGTCTCTTGGCATCATCTACGGTAGCCGCCGTATTCACAATTCCCCTCTGGAGACCATCTACGGACTTGACCGTATTCATTATCTCTTTTTGCTTATCGTCCAGCATACTGTATAAGAACATTACTTCCTTGTGATTCCGCTCAATCTCCTCACAAACCGTAACGGCATAATCTCCCAATGCCATCGTCTTTTCATTTGCCATATTAGAGAGAGAGTCATTCGTCTCGTAAATAATGTCCTTTGCATGGTTAGCAATCACATCTTCAATCTTACGCTTAATGATTCTGAGCTCTCTCTCCGAAAATTCATAATTCTCATCTATTGTAAATAAATCTAAATTAACATTATCCTCCTTTTTAAACAATTTCTCCGATATGAAAAAGCTTGCAATGCTCAAAATCACACCGATAGCAATCATTATTCCAACTGTGAATGTCATCTCATTACTCCTACCTTATATCTGTATGTTTACTCTTGGCTGACCCTCCAGCCCTTTAGAATCCATTACCCCTTCTTTGGCAGCTTCATCCTGTTCATTATCATTTTTTTTCTTTTTTCTTCTTTTTCTTGGATTTGAATAGGAACCATTTCCCTCTTCCGAAGCATCATATTGATATTCCGCAAATGCATTGGCATCCTTCTTAATCACGGTTTCACTATTATGCTTAACCTCTTTGGCCACCTCAGCCGCCGCATTCAAATTTGTATTAACCACACTCTGATTCTCATGCTGCTGCGTATTAGCCATTGATTCAGTACGCGGCAGAAGCATCTGCATATCAATTGGGCGTATCATAGACAGCACCTCCATTAAACTGAATTTGTTATACTTTTCAGCAAAACCTGACTAAATCGGCAAAGAAACAATCTCCGCACCTTTAATACAAAACTGACATCTGCTTCTGACATCCTTTACCGGATAAATCTGAGAGGAGATATAAATACATACCCCGGGGAAAATCGTGTGATTAGCTACCACTCTTCCCAGCTTATTCTCTTCAATTGTCTCCTTAAGCATCTTGTATTCAGCGGAATCGTTTTTCAATTCCGCAGTAAGCTGCTTAAGGGCCTCACCGGCTTGTTTTGCCGCCATCATCTGATTTGGCAGAACCTGCTGTCCTTTTTGAAGCTTCTTCTTAACCGTCTCCAATATCTGCTGATTTCTGAACGCCTCTTCCTGCTTTTCCTTGAGAATCGTCGCCAAAGCTTTATAGCGCTCCAATATTTCCGGCTCCACTCCAACCTTAAGCGTAGTTACCGTATTCATTTTATTGCCAAAAACACTGGCTTCTATACGCTTACCGGCAGAAATCGTACCACCGATTAGAAATCCCTTTCTTCCACTGACAATAACCTTCTCTCCGGCCACTAAATCTGAATGCAGACTGGATCCGGTATTAATGGTCTGCCCTGCCTGTACTTCACAGCTCTCTATAAATTTGGTAACAATATCCGTGCCGGCCTGCAAAAATCCTTTTCCCATTCCCTGCACGCCTCGTTTCAGAACAATGCTTCCGGCAGCAATCACTGTAGCCCCCTCCACAACACCTCTTACCTCAATATTTCCCTCTGCCTCCACTCGGAACCCAGCCCGAACATTACCGGTAACAATCACGTTGCCGGCATAGTGAATATCCCCGGTAGATGTATCCACATCTGCCGGTACCGTATAGGTATCAGACACAAATACGGTATCATCCTCTAAAGAAACATCACCATCAACCTCAGAAAATATTTTCATCTGATCCTCTGAAAGCCGAATGTTTCGACCAAACTTCAAGCTGACCTTCTTCAACTGATGCGGATTAATCACATCCCCTCTTACATCCATTCCCGGTTCTCCTTTTTTCTCCGGTATCAGCTCTGCAAGTAAATCTCCTTTCATGACACTGGTAAACATATTTAATTCATGAAAATCTACTGTTCCATCCTCCAACAGTTTAGGCTTCGCCGTTGGAGCCGTGTCAAATTTGTAATCCACATAAGCATCCTTTCCGTGCACCACAGGCTTTCCCTTCGCAATCGGTATATCACGGCAGAATTGTCTTCCTCTTAAATATGCCTGAACCACTTTATTGGAAATACCAAATTTAACATTGTTTTGTTCCAATACATCAACAATATCCTCAGCAGTCATATAATTACCACCCTTTGACGGGGGATAAAAACGGATGAAGGCCATCATTCCATCATCAGAAATGTGAACCTTTGCCGTCTCATCAACCTCAGAAATCTTTTCCGAAGAAATAAAAATATCAGTCTCCTCCTTTGCCTGAGAAATCCTGTTATTTAAATCCGGTAAATTATAACCACTGATCCCACAATTATCTAAATACTCGGCCAATTCTTTGGTATCAACCGGCTTACCGCCCTCTTGTTCAGGATATATGTGGGCATATACACCGTTACCCTGAATATTTAACTGAAAAAATCCATTTATATATTTCATAAGCCGCTCCTTTCTGATGCCAAATCAATTATTTCTCTACTATCATCCCATTAATATTTCAAAATGTTTTCCTAAATGTTTCTTCATCTTTTCCAGAGCTTTGGAATGAAGCTGGGAAATTCTCGATTCCGACACTTCAAGTACTTTTGCTACCTCTTTCAGCGTCAAGTCCTCATAATAGTACAGCAATACTACCTTTTTCTCTTTTTCTGTCAACAATTCCAATGCCTCCATCAGCATTTTCTTCACTTCCTCCTGGTCAACAGCCTCCTCAGGTTCAATATATGCAGTATTCCGAAATTCCTTTACTGTTCCTTCTGTTCCCTGCTCCATAAATTCATCCAGAGATGCAATATTTGATATATTAGTAAGTCCCTCCCAATTGCGATATTCATCCAGAGAAACGCCTAATTCATCGGCAATATCCTGGTCCCGCATACCGGCACCCTTCTCCTTTTCCAGCTTTGCAATGGCATTTTCAATCTGCCTCTGCTTTTGACGGACAGAACGGGGAATCCAGTCCATTTTACGAATCTGATCCAAAATAGAGCCACGAATTCTAAGACTTGCGTAAGTTTCAAATTTGATTCCTTTACCGTAATCAAACTTATCTATAGCGTCAATCAAACCAAAAACGCCATAACTTACCAAATCATCATATTCCACAGTGTACCCCAAATACATATTCAGACGCCCGGCCACAAGTTTAACAAGAGGAACATATTCAATAATAATCTGTTCACGAAGCTTA
Source organism: uncultured Clostridium sp. (assembly GCA_947178475.1). Taxonomy (GTDB): domain Bacteria; phylum Bacillota; class Clostridia; order Lachnospirales; family Lachnospiraceae; genus CAG-590. The sequence goes on from CAMWYM010000019.1 coordinate 33,259, forward strand.
TCCGATTTGGTTCTGGTATACTCTTCCCATAACTTATTTTTCTTCGCCTCATCCATTTATTACACACCCCTGTTGTTATATTTCTTCTTCATCAAAAGAAACCTGCTGCGCAGTATTCTCCGTTTCCTCTTCACGATCTTCCGCTGCCTCGTCTTCCGCTGCTTCGTCTTCTTCCTCTTCCTCTGCCAATCGATTGCTCTCTTCAACAGACTTTTGCCATATCTCTACAGCTAAAGTTGCAAAGAAATAAAAGACTAAAATAACAACCAATAAAATCAGCATAGAAACAGTAACATTCTTATGTGTCCTGATATTCACAATCAATGTGACTAATCCTGCCAATAAAACAATAAACGCTCTAGTATAACGTATTTTCATGTTCTGTCTCTTCACCACCCACACTAAAATCAGCCTATAATATTTAAATTATCAGATCTAAATATACTTATCTGCTTTTCCTGCTGAACGAACCAGTAATTTTTGAGAGGTCGGGTCAAAAATAATTGTCCGCCCAAAGTCCTTCCCTGTATCCTCAGCCACAATATTAATACGCAGAGCTGCCAAAACATTTTTAACAGCCTTTACATTCCTATCTCCAATGCTCTGCAAATCTGATGTGCTGGAAAACTGAAACATAGCAGCGCCCCCTGCAATCTTGGCGAGCATTGTATTTGGTCTGACTCCCACCTTCTGTAGAGCCATAATCATATCTGCAATTCCTGTATCTGCAAATTTCGCCCGGTTTGAATTATTATTTATCTCCTTGCTGGATGGCAGCATAATGTGCGACAATCCACAATATATGCTGTTTGTGCTATACAATACAATTCCAACACACGAACCTAATCCAATTGTTGTAATCTTACTCGGCGATTTACACACTTTCCAATCCGCAATTCCGACTTTTACAACATCATCCATCTTTATAAACTCCCAATCCCTAATGCATTAAATATCTTATCAGATGATTCTTCATCCGAAACAAGCATCAGAAGACCGTTTATCGGCCTGCCATTATCCAAAAATTTAGAGTCAATAATCAATGCCTGGTCTCCAATCCGCCCTAACTCACTAATCGGTAAACTCAAAACAGCTCCTGCCATATCTACACAAATCGCCGGAGGGTCTGTTCTCAACTGTAAATTGGTCAGGGATCCGATAGAGGAAATATAAGAACCCATTAAAATATTACCAATCTCTTTAAGAGCAGATTTATCCATATAGTCAAAATCCATAAAATCCTCCGGATATGACTTGGACAGCATAGTACCAGCCAAATTTTTGGCTTCCTCCACTGATAATATAAACAACGTCATGCCAGTCAAATCTCCAGTATAACGTGTCAATACAGCAGTCACAAGAGCTTCTGAGCCTCCAATCCTGTCTGCAATTTCATCGAAGTCCATAAACTTAACGTTTGGAACCTCCATACGGAAATTAGAATTCAACATAGTGGACAATGCCGCAGTTGCATGCCCCGCACCTATATTTCCAATCTCACGAAGAATATCTAATTTCATATTTGTACGTTCATTATCTGTCATATTAATCTCCTATCCGTTATCTAATTCCGAAATTATCCCCTGAATATTTAACAGGGAAATTAACGTCTCCTTATACTTTCCGACTCCTAGCAGGCTCACTCCCTGCTCATCATAATCTACCTTTTCTATATCCTCTTCCTCCAAGGTAACTACTTCACGGACTTCATCCACCAATATACCTATCTTAGCATTATTCTCCGGCTTTACAATGATAATACGGGTTGCTCCGTTGCTTTCCTTTGACTCCAGACCAAATTTAACCCTCAGGTTCATCACCGGAATAATTTCACCCCTCAAATTGATAACACCTGCAAAATAGTACTGTGCTTTAGGTACCCTCGTTATCTGCTGCATCCGGACAATGTTATCTACAAAGGAAATATCAATGCCGTACTGCTCGCCGTCTAATTTAACAACAATATATTGCTTCGCTTCATTTACTGCTACAATTTCATCCATAGTTGTGTCCTCCTATACTAATGAATTCGAATCAATGATTAATGCAACTTCACCATCACCAAGAATCGTTGCCCCACTAATCATCTTGTGAATATTAATATATTTGCCAAGCGGCTTAATTACAATTTCCTGCTGTCCAATCAAATTGTCAATTACCAATGCTGTCTGCTTGTCTCCCTTTTTCACAATAACGACTACCAGATTCTCTGGCTCCTCTTCCCTTGGCGGACAATCCATCAGCTCGTCCAGACGAACCAGCGGAATAACATTGCCTCTCAGACTAATAACTTCCTTTTGCTGTACATATTTGATATCACTTACCATGACATCCTCAATCGTCACAATGGAGTTCAACGGAATGGCATATTTCTCATCACGAAGCTCTACCATCAATGCCTGAATAATCGCAAGAGTCAGCGGCAGACGAATAGTAAATTTACTTCCCTCTCCCAGCTTGGTAGAAACCTCAACATCTCCGCCAAGACCCTCTATCTTATTCTTACCAACATCCATACC
>CAMWYM010000020.1 GCA_947178475.1 uncultured Clostridium sp.
GTATTATATATATTTTGTATATTGTTTGTAAAATTTTCTAGCATACTATAACCTTTGGATGCAGATAAAACAAAAATAAAAATGCCTATAATAATTGGTATAACAGTAATAGCTGTGATTATTCCTACGTTAGATTTGATCTCGTTTAACATTTTATTTTGCTTGCTAAGTTGGGTTTGAATATCAATTAAATTAATATTAATGCTCTGTAGTTGCTTTAATAACATGCGATTATATTCACTTTCACTAATATCTTCTTTAGTGGTTGTATCGTTCATATTTGTTCCCTTATTATCGTAATATACATAGTCTATATTTTTGTATTTTTTTTGTTCCATATATTTTTCTGTTAAGTATTTTATAAAGGTTACAGTTAAAACTATTATTGCTGCTACAATAAATATAGCTGTAATTTCTGTCATTTTTATACCTCATCTTTTGTAAAAGTTAGTATGTCTGCTGGTTCACAGTCAAGTAAATTACATATTTGGTCTACTGTTGATATATTAATATTTTGGTTATGTATTAATTTATCTACTGTTTTAGCGTGTATTCCATTGTTTCTAAGCCATGCTTTGTTATGTCCTTTTTCTTTCAAAACTATAAATAGTTTTTCATATGTTATCATACAGAATCCCCCTTTGTCAAGTTGCACAATTTTATTGTACATTAAAGTGTACAATTTATGCAATTTTCCAATATTGTACACTTTCGTGTACAAGTGTATAATGTTGCCTATAGAACAATAGTTCTAATAAACAAATATAACATATTTTCTATTGTCTGTTAAGGGCAAGGAAGGGGGATTTATTATGAAAAAGGTTTTTTCAAGGAAAGAGTTATTAAAAGATGGAATGCATACAATTCGTCTTACTATTAATTTAGCAGAAGAGGCTATTGTATATGGTGATAGGAAAAAGGCAAGGAGGTTCCTTGCTCGTGCATCTATAGAAGCTTCTTTTTTGGCTGATTTAGGTCTTATCTCTTATGAAAAAGAGGATTTACTTAGAGATATTATAATTAGAACTTATAACAATTTTTAGATTGCTGGTTTAGTGAGATTAAAAAAGCGTAGAGAAAACGGAACTGCTTGCGCAAGCAGAACCTCATCACAGGGTTATTAAAGGCTTTCCAGCAATCCCCCTGGATAGTAAGTTGCTATGGCAACTTGTTATAAATTATATGCATATACCGATTGACTGGCGGTCATCAGTCAAATATTGATGAAAAGGAGAAAATTTATGAGTTTTTTAGTTGTAGGTATTGAAAATCGGACAAGTAAAGCTGGCAAATCTTACCATATGTTACATTTGAGTTCTCCGTTTACTGACCCTAAGTATGGTATCGGTTCTCGGACTTCTGTGGAGTACGTGTCTAATGAGAATTATCCTAAAGAACTTTCTGTCGGTGATACGGTGGAATTGAACTATGGTAGAGGATTTGACGGTAAAGCGTATGTCAATGGTGTAAACATCATTAAGGAGGATATTCCGACTGTTGATGTTAAAAAATAAAGGAGGTGATTTTAATGCCGGAAATGTTAATGGAAGCTGGTGCTACTTTTGATGTGGCTACTTCTCTTGCCACAGGAAAGACGGTTATTTCTTGGGTTTTAGGACTTATTGCGGAACAGCCGGTTCTTGCAGCTTGCTTTGTACTTGGAACAATTATTCCTGCTGGAATTGTTGCTTTTAGTCATTTCAAGTCAGCTGCACGATAAGAAAAAGGGGGACATGGATTGTGTTATACATCACAGTATTAGTGTCCATGTCCTCTTTTTTTATACTCAAAATTTAGGAAGGAGTGAAAAAAATTGAGAAAAATATTGATGATTGTATTTGTCCTGTTTGGAGTATTGTTATTTCCTTTGCCTGCTTTTGCTCAGTCTGGAACTACAGAGGATATACATAACTTAAATAAACCGACAACGGAAACAACACCGGATATTCCAGACGATTTAGAGGAACATGATATTGCTTACTGTACTAATGGTCGTGCATTTTTTAGCTGGATTCGCTGGACAAAAATTGACGGTTTGAATTGGGATTTATCTGAATCTAGGACATTTGACTATACAATTACTGATACGATTAATGATAAGGGATATATATATCTTGTGGAAGAAAAAAACGCAAGTACCGGTAATATTAAATTTTATATTTGTGGAGAAGGTTACGTTTCTCAACAATATACCCGTAATTATGAAAATATAAGAAATGGAAATGAAAGATACATATCTACATCAACTAGTGATAAAGACTTTAGATTGTATAGCTATTTTCAATCAAGTTCCAGAACTCTTGTTTTTTCTTATACTGAGGGTGATGATACTAATTATTCAGATATTCTTCGTGATATTACTATCCCTATATTTTTAGCAGAAAATACAGAGGCTATTACGGCTTATGAAAATACTGGTGATACTTCCGGTGCGGAAAATGCTGATTATTTTAACCCTTATGACAAGGAAGATGAAAGTATTCCTAAACCACATAATATAAAAGTGATACAGGGTACTGACCAGTCTGTTGTAGGTGATAATTCAGATTTTCTTACTAAATTTCATCACGATATTGTTATATCTTGGACTCAGGATGACCTATTAGATGATATGGAATTTGAAATTGAGGGTGCTTTTTCTTCAATGCGTTTGAGTGATAGCAATTATGAAGAATTAAAGGAGATTACTGGAAAATATAATGTTCTTGTGTCAAAAACCAAGTATGGTAGCACAAAGTCTATGACGGTTCAAATATCTAAGGATATATTAAATTCTTATAAAGAAAGAGGATATCTTACTAAATTAGTGCTTCGTGTCCGCAATTCTGTTGGAAAAAAATCGTCTAAGTGGGTAAATGTTACGATTGATTTGAAAAATAAGACAGCTACGGCTACGGAAACTGGTTATGATGATACCTCAGAAATTGGCGGTGATGAATACAATGATACTACCGTTGGCGGTGATGATGTAGCAAGTAGTCCGGATATATCTCTTTCAGGTATTTTATCCTACATACAATCCGGATTTGGATTACTTGGCAGTGGTGGAATTATCGCTTTGATGGCTGGTACTTTTTCTTTTATTCCTGGTTCTGTCTGGACATTAATTAAATTTGCTATCGCTTTAAACATAGCTGTTATGTTTTATACATTGATTAAGCGTTTTGTATTTAGTTAGGTGGTGATTGTTTGAAAACGTTCGGAACAATATTCCAATGGTTTTTTTCCATTTTTTCAATGGAGTTTAAGCTATACGGCTATAGCATAAGTTTTTGGCTTATATTTGTGTTCGTGTGTATAGCTGGTGCCTGTTCTTTAATTTTGCGTGCAATATTGCATTAAGGAGGTTATTTATATGGATTTAACAGTATTCCAATATATCACAGAGATCCCAGAGGTTATCACAGAGGCGGACTATTATACTCTGGCCTGCCAAGGCTATAACCTTGGATTAACCCTTGTATGGGTGCTTATCGCCATGTATTTGATTGACAAGCTTTTTGTCTGTGTTGGTAAGTTCTATACTAGAGGTCACGACTAAGGAGGTAAATATGGATATATTTGAATGGATAATGGGAAACGGTACTACTCTTGATGGTGCCGTTATTGTCAGACTTTTAATTGTCGGTCTGATATTTGAAATGTTTGGTATATGTTCTTATTGGTTAAGGAGGTTGTAAAAATGCTTTGGATAATATTATTAATATTTATGTTGATGTTCCCTTTGGGAAGATTCTTGTTAACAAATACATACAAGATTATTTTAGGACTATTTCCGGACTTGTTCCAATACATAAGGTATAAACGCTGGAATGAATGCCCCTCATACGGTCGCATTGTCTGTTATACGGGGCTTTTTGGACAAGGTAAGACAAAAGAGTGTGTGCGCTTTATAACTCGCCAATATGAGCGATATAACGGTAAGATGATTTATGACTTTGAGCATGAAAAGTGGGTGCAGCAGAAAATTAATGTCTTTTCAAATGTGGACTTAGCTATTCCTTATATCAATCTGGAAAGTCTGCAGCAGCTTGTTGACTGCCAATTTACAGAGTTTGGAAACGTTAACCTGTTCCTGATTGATGAAGCCAGTGTTGTATTCAATAGCCGTGACTTTAAGAAAAATTTCTCTACGCCAGCTCTGAACACCATATTGACATCAAGACATCACAAGATAGGAATATATCTTACTGCACAGCGTTTTGGTCACATGGACGCATTACTTAGACAGGTTACATCTAGTGTGTATGAATGCTCGTTCTTTAAGCCTTTGCGTATCCAGAAGATAAAGGTATATGATGCTTGGGAATGTGAAAACTGTTCTAATCTCCTGCTACTTAAGCCTTTGCGTGTAATATACCGTTACACAACTAATGAGGATTATGAAGCTTACAATACTAATGCTATGGTTTCTGCCATTAGCAAAAAGTGTACGGATGGTGATTTCTGCAGTGATGAAGAGGTTCTTGAACGTCAGGGAAATTCTGATTCTGATATTAAGATGTTGAATCGTGCAAAAGGTAAATTGAAAAAAAGGATGTGATTTTTATGAATACTGTTTTATTTGCTTCGTATTTTTGTTTTGCCTTTTTACTTTTTCTTGCGTTTGTTGATGAGTAAAGGAGGTTATTTATATGTCTGAAACTTTTTCCATTATCTTTTTTTTCATACATATTTATTTACTTTTGTTTTGTTGTATATGTGTTGTAGGTTCTTTTTTTCTGGAAAAAATTAAAGAACGAAACGCACGAAAAAGCGCAAAGCGGTAGGACCGCTTGCGCTGTGTGCGTTCGGAAAAGGGGTGATTGTATGGCTCGTTCAAAGGGTCAAGGTTCTATTTATCAGCGTTCCAATGGCTTGTATGTCGGTACGTTGGTTAAACATGGTGTTAAAAAGTCTTTTTCATCTATGGATAAAAATGTTGTTGAGACTAAATTGTTGGCATATTCAAAAAGTCCAGAATCTAGCAAGGTTAAAACAAGGTTTTCTACATATGTGAATGATTATATTTATACATTTAAGTATAAGCATATAAAGGATTCTTCTTTTGACCGTCTGGAATCAATATATAGAAATCATATAGAAAATGAATCTATAGGTAAGATTCCGCTTTGTGATTTAAATGATATTATTATTCAGCGTTATATTAATGAAAAAGTTTCTTCCGGTCTTTCTCTTTCCAGTGTGAAGAAAATTTTTGAACTGATACGGACTGTTTTATATTATGCATACCGTAGAGGTGATATTGATGTTGATTATGGCTCACTTATTAAATTACCTAACAATTCAAATTTTAAGGAGATAAAGCATATTGAAGTGTATACGGATGATGAATGTCAGGTTCTTAGAGAATATATCTTGGGAAATTATTATCATTCCAGGAAAGAAGCCCGTTTCCTTCGATATGCTCCGGTTTATCTCATTATGTTAAATACCGGACTTCGTACAGGTGAGTTACTTGCTCTTACATGGAGTGATATTGATTTTAAAAATCGAGTGATTCATATAAGGCATTCTTTAAGCTTTATCAAAAATAGACAGGAAGAATCTTCTCTAAAGAATGTATCAGTAATATCCAGTGTAAAGACATCAGCAAGCAAGAGGGATATTCCTATGAATGATTTTGTTATAAATTGTTTTCGTGAACTGGATAGTCGTTATGTAGATTTTGATTGTCGTTGTGATTATGTTGTAAGTAATTTGAATGATGAATTTGTAAAGCTTCGTTCCTTTGAAACAAAGTTTAAAAAGATATGTGAAAAAGCTGGTGTAACATATAAAGGAGTACACGCCTTAAGGCATACATTTGCCAGCAATCTTATCAATAAGGGTGTGTCTCCAAAGGTGGTAAGCTGTTTGCTTGGTCATACAAATGTGGTGTTTACGTTGAATAGATATGTTCACGAAAATGAAGAACAACTTAGTCATGCAGTAAGTAAACTTGATAGTTAGTCTTTTCTGCAGAAAAGACTAACAAAAGAACTAACTTTAGAGTATAAACTCAAAAAAGCTTGTAAAAACAAGCTTTTTCTCCAATGGAGCTGAGGGGAATCGAACCCCTGTCCGAAGACTCTTCCATCATGGCATCTCCCATTACAGCCGCTTTACTGACATTCCCTTAAGCTTCCGCCAACCGGCAGGCTGAAACCCTTGGTAGCTTCATCATTCTTTTACCGTGTCAAAGCTTTCACAGCAAAGTTCCCCACTGTTTTGATGCCTTATCCCAAGCCGTGAGTCAACTTAGGTAAGACAGCTGCCATTAGGCAGCGTACGCTAACTGATTGTCTGCGTTTATATTTAATTCCAAGTTTTTAGATGGTCCTGGTCCATCAATGGCTTCCATGATTTCTAAATCCCCGTCGAAACCAGTACAACCCCTGATCTAAATCAGCTGTCCTGATTCAAGGATATCCAGAAAATCCTTATTTATTCCTCCGCTTCAGAAGTAGTCTGCTCCTCCTCTGAATCAGTGTCTACAGCACTCTCTTCACTGCTCTCCTCTGTACTATCCTCTGTTTTATTCAAAACTGCAATATCTGATGCATAATTCTCATCGATATAGTTTCCTACAAATGCCTCAAGAGTAGAATCACCTACAAATTTGGGTATGCTCTTATATATCCTGATTCCCAGCGGAACACCGATAATCGCACCAATAATCAATGCTGCCACCACACAGGTAACTGTGGTTTTTACTTTTTTCTTCCTCTCTATCTCCTTACGATGTTTTTTCTCGTACTTTCTCTTGTCTACCTTTGCCTGACTCATAATATCCTCCTGTGCTATATATACCGTTTAAAAAATCCTTTGTGCGCTAAATGAAGTTCTCTGATGCTTGCGCAATAACTGCAAACATCCGTATTATATCATATATTTAAAAAAAAGAAAATCAAATTTTTGTGAACAATCCCTATCCTCTGATATTCCTCATCTTAAATTCCTTTTCCGCCTCACGTTTCATATCCTTTTTGGCAATATCATTGCGTTTATCATAAAGCTTCTTTCCTCTTGCGAGACCAATTTCTACCTTAACCAGACTATCCTTAAAATATACCTTTAACGGCACAATGGTGTATCCCTTCATTTTTGCCTGCCCCATAATCTTATTAATCTCATATTTATGAAGTAAAAGCTTTCTTGGACGAAGTGGATCCTTATTAAAAATATTCCCTTTTTCATATGGAGAAATATGCATCTGCCGAATAATGACTTCACCATTTTCAACTGCCACAAAGGCCTCCTTAATACTGCAGTGCCCTAAACGCAGCGATTTCACCTCTGTACCATGAAGAGCAATCCCTGCCTCAAATTTTTCATCAATAAAATAATCAAAATATGCCTTCTTGTTATTGGCAATCAACCGCTCTCCTTTTTGCTTTGCCATGTTATCCCTCTTTTCTCCTTCTACTATGAATATCTGCCTATTATTTCCTGTTCGTCATAGTATGTCTCAACCAATTCAGTCTCCGGCACCAATTCAAAATCTATAGTTCGCAAAAGCTTATCCACCTGGACAACCTTAACCGCTACCACCTGTCCCATCGTATATGCCCTACCGTATTCTTTTCCGACAAGCGACATGGATTCCTCATTATAAATATAATAGTCATCTTCAATGCTTCCGATACGTACCATACCCTCTACCGTATTATACAGCTCCACATAAAAACCATATGCGGTAACACCTGAAATGATTCCCTCAAATTCCTCACCAATGCGCCGGCTCATATACTGAACCTTTTTCAATCTCTCCACCTCGCGCTCCACCTCCTGGGCTCTGCGCTCGTTTCTTGAATTCGACTCTGCCACTTCCGGTAAAATGTTGTCATAGTGCCCTAATCTTTTTCCGCTTAAACCTCCTCGCAGATTTTCCTTGATAATCCGGTGTATCTGTAAATCCGGATATCTGCGGATTGGAGAGGTGAAATGACAGTAATACTTTGCCGCCAGTCCAAAATGCCCTGTACAGGCAACGGAATATCTTGCCTGCTGCATTGACCGCAATGTCATACGGCTGATAAAGCCTTCCTCCGGTGTACCCTCAATTTTTTGCAAAAGCTTCTGAAACTCCTTTGGATGGATACCATCATTTGAAGCTTTAAAATGATAGCCAAAGCCTGCAATCATATTACTCAGCTTCTCAACCTTTTCCCCGTCCGGCTCCCCATGGACACGAAACTCAAAGGGCAGCTCCTGCCAATAATATGCTTCAGCAATTGTTTCATTGGCAGCCAACATAAAATCTTCAATAATTTTATGTGCCAGATTGCGATCATAGGGACCAATTTCCACCGGTTCACCATCCTCTGTCAGAGAAATTTTAGCCTCCGGAAAATCAAAATCAATAGAGCCCCGACTCATTCGTCTTTCACGTATTATATCGGAAAGCTCCAGCATATTTTTAAAAAACTCCCTATAGTCCTTGTACTCCTCTAATATCTGCAAGCCCCTAATTTCCGTACCGTCATTTTGTCTAAGGGAAATATTATCAGGCTTTGTATCCAAATCCATACTGTAATCCACGCCGTCATAAATACCTTTATTAACAACAGCATCTATCCTTAAAACGGCATCCACCTGATTATAACTCATTCTGCGGTTTACATGTATAACGGTTTCCGCAATTCGATGCCCTGTTACCTTGCCATGAAAATCAATATCCATAATACAGGACAGTGCCAGCCTGTCTTCCCCTGCATTTAAGGAACAAATCCCGTTAGAAAGCCTGTGCGGAAGCATCGGAATCACACGGTCTACCAGATAAACACTGGTTCCCCGTTTAAGAGCCTCTTTATCTAATGGCGAATATTCCCTGACATAATGTGTAACATCTGCAATGTGTACGCCCAATTGAAAGCCACTTTCTCCCTTTGTGAGCGTAATGGCATCATCTAAATCCTTGGCATCCTCACCGTCAATGGTCACTGTCTGCCAATCCCGCAAATCCAGACGTCCCTCCCATTCCTCAGGAAGAACCGAATCGGGAATTCTATCAAGAGACTGCATCACAGCTTCCGGAAATTCCATTGGCAGATTATACGCCCTGACAATGGACAAAATATCTGTTCCCGGGTCATTCACATGTCCCAGAATTTCGATAACTCTTCCCTCCGGTTTTCTACCGTTTCCGCCAAAATCTGTGAGTTTAACCACAACCTTATGACCGGTCACTGCCCCCTTACTGAATTTCTTGGGAATAAATATATCATCACAAATCTTGCGATTATCCGGAATCACAAAACCAAAGCTCTTGCTCTTTTGGTAATACCCCACCACTTCATCATTACCGCGTTCAATGATCTCTACAACCTGAGCTTCCTTTCTCTTTCCTACAGGTGCACCGGTAACCCTAATCATAACCTTGTCACCATGCATGGCTCCTCCGGTGGCATGCTCGCCAACAAAATAATCCTCCTCTTCGCCTTCCACCGTAACAAATCCAAAGCCCTTTTGATGACCGGTAAAAATGCCTATTCTGGAAAGCTCAGATATGGACTGGTATTTTCCTCTTTTGGTGAGCAGTACCTTTCCCTCATCCACCAGCTCCGACAAAATACTTCGGAATTCCTCCCTGTCGTCAGGAACTACCTGCAGCAGATAAGCCAGCTCCTTTTGCTTTAACGGCTTATAGTGCTTATCATTTATCACATTTAATATCTTTTTCTTTCTCTCATCATAATCTGACATGATATATTCCTCTACATTAAGAAAAGCTGCCACACATTATGCAGCAGCTCTCAAGCTAATTTAAGAACTTTGAACTAATCAACAAGGCTAACCCAAGAAACAGTACAACACAAATCGTTGTCGCTAATACCAGCTTACCTTCCCTGGAACGCCCTTTATTCTTACTCCAGTAAGTCTCAGAGTTGGAGCTTCCTCCTGCAAGACTTCCCAGACCATTATCTTTCGATTCCTGCCATAATACTAATACTGTAATTATTATACATAAAATAACAAAAATAACTGTAAGCGCTGTCTTCACATAAACACCTCCTATTCCGAAAACTCACTAATCGGTATTGTAACACAGTGCTTATAGAAAGACAAGCAAAAAATCAAGAAATTAGTATAAATTAATCCTGCATAATCTATCCTGCATGCTTTTGTTCTCTCACTTAAATCTATATTCCGAAACCTTTCCAAGCTCTTTCTCAATCTTTAGCAGCCGGTTATATTTTGCGGTACGATCACTTCTACACGGTGCTCCGGTCTTAATCTGACCGGAACCTACTGCCACTGCTAAATCTGCAATAAAGGTGTCCTCCGTTTCACCGGAACGATGGCTTACAATTGTTTTATACCCCGCATTTTTTGCCATCTCAATGGCATCTAAGGTTTCTGTCAGCGTTCCAATCTGATTAAATTTAATTAGAACTGCATTTGCGATATGATCCCGGATACCGTCAGCCAGCCGTTTTGTGTTCGTGACAAACAAATCGTCTCCTACCAGCTGTAATTTCTCTCCAAGCCGGTAGGTCAAAAGCTTCCATCCTTTCATATCATTTTCGTTTAAACCATCCTCAATGGAAAAAATCGGATACCGCTGCACCAAATCCTCATAGTACTGCACCATTTCTTCAGCGTTCCGGTAGATATCCTTACCCGCCATTTTACTCTCTCCCGGAAAATAGTATAACTCCGTATTTTCATCATACAATTCGGAGGCTGCCGCATCTAAGGCAATCTTAATATCACTGTCCGCACGGTAGCCGGCTCTCTCAATTGCCTCCACGATCAAATCCAGCACATCAGAGGTCGTAGCAAGGTCCGGGGCAAATCCGCCTTCATCTCCCACTCCGGTAGACAGTCCCTTGCTCTTTAGTACCTGTTTTAAATGATGGTAAATTTCGCACGCCATCTCCATCGCCTGTAAAAAGGTATCCGCTCCTACGGGTGCTATCATAAATTCCTGTATATCCACCGTATTATCTGCATGTTTCCCACCATTTAGTATGTTCATCATTGGGATGGGAAGAGTCTTTGCATTCGTGCCTCCGATATAACGGTACAGTGGAAGTCCCAGCGCATTTGCCGCTGCCTGGGCACAGGCCAAGGATACGCCTAAAATCGCATTGGCACCGTATTTACTCTTGTTCTCCGTTCCATCTGCCTGAATCAGCAGGCGGTCAATCTTAACCTGGTCTAACACATTCATACCGATAATTTTATCAGCAATCCGTGTATTCACATTAGTAACTGCCTGCTCCACCCCATTTCCCAAATGGCGCTTATCACCGTCCCGCAGCTCATGTGCTTCATATTGTCCAGTGGAAGCCCCGCTGGGAACCGCTGCACTTCCCGTAATCCCATCTTTTAAAGTAACCGTGACCTCTAATGTCGGATTTGCCCTTGAATCTAGTATCTCAATTGCATGTACATCCAAAATCTCATATTCCCTCATGAAATTATCCCTTCCTATCAAATTACTTTAATAGCAAGTATTTCCATATCCTTGGAATTTATACATAATAAAAACATACAAAAACAGCACCAGACATACAGCGACTCCGTCTATATATCTGATGCTATTCTTATATCATATGTCACCAATTTTCGAAGAAAATTGATGACCTGCTTGCGCATCAGCGCAATTCATTATATCATTTGTTCTCGTTCTCTTTTTGAAATTATCGTACGATCAAGCTCTTTCCTGTCATCTCAGCAGGCTGTGGCAGTTCCATAATCTCCAATAAGGTCGGTGCAATGTCAGCAAGGCAACCGCCTTCTCTCAGCTTCACATCACCATAATTAACCAAAATAAATGGTACCGGATTAGTTGTATGGGCTGTATGAGGATTTCCTGTCTCATAATCAATCATCTTTTCTGCATTTCCGTGGTCTGCACAGATAAACAATACACCATCAACCTTTTTAACCGCTTCCACAGCAGAACCAACACAGGCATCTACACGTTCTACCGCTTTTATCGCTGCTGATATTACGCCGGTATGCCCTACCATATCCGGATTTGCAAAATTAATAATAATCACATCATATTCCCCACAGGTGATTGCAGCATCTAATTTCTCACCAACCTCCGGTGCACTCATCTCTGGCTGTAAGTCATAGGTCGCTACGGAAGGAGATTTTACCAAAGTCCTCTGCTCATCCTTATTCGGCTCTTCCACTCCACCGTTAAAGAAGAATGTAACATGCGCATACTTTTCCGTCTCAGCCAGTCTTAACTGCTTCTTTCCCATCTTTGCGAGATACTCTCCAAAGGTATTCTCAATGGACTGTTTCTTAAATGCAACCAGCTTATTCGGAATGGATTCATCATAATCCTTGAAGCACACATAGGTAAGCGGCATACGACCATTCCTCCGCTCAAAACCGGTAAACTCATCATCACAAAAAGCTCTTGTCAGCTCTCTTGCACGGTCCGGACGGAAGTTATAAAAGATAACCGAATCATTTGGTTTAACCGTTGCCACCGGTTTATCATTTTCCATAATCACAGTGGGAAGAACAAATTCGTCAGTTACTTCCTTCTCATAGGAGGCTGCCATAGCCTCAACAGGGTCCTCCGCTGTCTCTCCTTCGCCATAAACCAAAGCTGCATATGCCTTTTCTACACGATCCCAACGATTATCTCTATCCATCGCATAGTAACGTCCCGATAAAGATGCCACCTTACCTACACCGATTTCCTCCATTTTCGCTACTAATTCCGCTACATAATCCTTACCGGAGGCAGGAGGAGTGTCACGACCGTCCAAAAACGGATGTACGTAAACGTTGTTAAAGCCTTCCTTCTTACACAGCTCCAAAATTCCATATACATGGGTATTATGGCTGTGTACTCCGCCATCTGATAATAAGCCCCACAAATGCAGGTCCGAATTATTCTTCTTGCAATTATTAATTGCCTCTAACATTGCCTCATTTTCAAAAAAATCTCCATCTTCAATTGCCTTGGTAATAGACGTCAGATCCTGATATATAATACGTCCGGCACCAATATTCATATGCCCTACCTCAGAATTTCCCATTTGTCCGTCTGGAAGACCAACAGCCAGTCCGGAAGCATTTCCCGGAACAAAAGGACATTCCTTCATCAGCTTATCCATAACAGGGGTATTCGCCATTGCAATTGCATTTCCCTCTGTCTTCTCGTTTAAACCATAACCATCAAGTACCATTAAAACAACCGGTTTCTTACTCATAACTACTCTCCTTTTTATAATGTATTCAGGAAGCATAACTGCCTCTAAAGTATCAATCTGTCAAAGCTGTCTCCAGAAAATAATTTTGCATCACAAGGATAACTCTCTCTTCATCAACTGTACCACTTCTCTGATACTCAGCCCTTCTGCATGAACAGTGATATCTGCATACTGCTCATAAAGAGGTCTTCGCTCCTCATATAAATCCCGAAAACTCTGTCCTACCCGAATAGATACCCCACGCTGTGACAAATCTCCTATGCGTTCACACAGGGATTCATACGACAGCTCAAGATAAACAACCGTTCCGATAGTTTGCAAATGCTCCATCGCCTCTTTACCGTAAACTGCACTTCCACCTGTAGCAATCACCGTTTTATGATAATCCAACGAAGCATTGACTTCATTCTCAAGGCGGTTAAACCCATCAACTCCAAAAGTCGCGATGACTTCGCTTAGCAAAAGACCTGTCCTATCCTGAATGACCAAATCCGAATCCACGAACCTGTATCCCAATGCTTTTGCCAGCACAACACCCACTGTACTTTTACCGCTGCTAGGCATTCCTATCAATACAATATTATCCTTCATGCTGCATTCCTTATTTTCTGCTCTATATTGTTATACTTAAATATCATGCATTTTATTCCTTGCATAGGTTTTTATATGAGCGAGTATTTTTTCATCAGGCTCCATCATAACCAGTTCTTTACTGCCATTTCTTTCCAACACAAAGGAAATCACCTTACCGTCTCCGGTTCTTGAAGTATAATCCCTTTTTTTGCTAAAGCTTTCTGTCGCAATCCGCTGAGAATCCTTAGGAACGATCATCGTAACCTGCTCCAGCTCAAAGCTCATCAGCTCTTTTCTCTTACTTGCATTGTAAATTGCCGCAATCTCTACACTTCCATTAGTCAGAATATACTCATATTCCATATTACGATTTCCCATAAAGTAGAAAAATAAACAAATCCCTGCCAAAAACAGTGCGAAACCGATTAATACAGAAAAGAAAACTGTTCCACAGCCTGCCACTGCCAGCAAGACAGACAGGAAAAGCTTAGCGTAATAGTCACCTGCCGGCTTTGCCCGAAATGCCTGCTCTACATAGCTGTCACTAAACATATATTACCTCCCGTTTAGATACTCATCAATAGCCTTAGCTGCCTTCTTACCGGCACCCATTGCAAGAATAACCGTAGCTGCACCTGTTACTGTATCTCCTCCTGCATAAACACCATCCTTGCTGGTCTTCATCGTATCCTCTTCCACAATGATTCCTCCCCATCTCTGAGTGTCAAGACCCGGTGTAGTCTGACGGATCAGCGGATTCGGGCTCTGTCCGATTGCAATTACCACTGTATCCACATCAATAACATAGTTAGAACCCTCTACTGGCTTTGGAGAACGTCTGCCTGACTCATCCGGCTCGCCTAATTCCTGTTTGATTACCTCAATCCCTGTTACCCATCCGTCTTCACCATGGATTTCACAAGGATTATTCAATAACTTGAATATGATTCCCTCTTCCTTTGCATGATGCACTTCCTCTGCTCTTGCAGGAAGCTCCTCTTCGGAACGTCTGTAAACAATATATACCTCTTCTGCACCAAGACGCTTTGCTGTTCTTGCCGCATCCATCGCCACATTTCCTGCACCGACAACTGCAACCTTCTTACCAACCTTAACCGGTGTCGGAGCTTCAGGGAACTTATATGCCTTCATCAGATTTACACGGGTTAAAAATTCATTTGCAGAATATACACCAAGTAAATTCTCTCCCGGAATATTCAAAAATCTTGGGAGACCTGCACCGGAACCTACAAATACAGCCTCATATCCCTGCTCCATCAGCTCATCAATGGTTACAGACCGTCCTACAATTACATTGGTCTCAATATCAACACCAAGCTTCTCAACTGTCTCAATCTCCTTTGCAACCAGATCCTTCGGCAGACGGAACTCCGGAATACCATAACTAAGCACGCCGCCGGCCTTATGCAGTGCCTCAAATACAGTTACATCATAACCCTTTTTGATCAATTCTCCTGCACAGGTAATTCCTGCCGGACCGGAACCTACAACAGCTACACGCTTTCCGTTCTTTTCAATCTTAACCTCAGCAGGCTTTGCATTTGCCATATGATAATCTGCAACAAAGCGTTCCAAACGACCAATCGCTACCGGTTCTCCCTTAATGCCGCGGACACACTTACCTTCACACTGGTTTTCCTGCGGACACACACGTCCACAGATTGCCGGAAGGGCATTCTCACTGGTAATAATCTCGTAAGCCGCCTCAAAATCGCCCTCTGCCACCTTCTCGATAAATCCCGGAATTGGCACATTAACCGGACATCCATCCATGCAAGGCTTATGCTTACAGTTTAAACAGCGTGCCGCTTCCTCCATTGCCATTTCTTTTGTATAACCCAGAGCAACCTCTGAAAAATTCTTATTTCTAACATTTGGCTCCTGCTCCGGCATTGCCACCTTCGTCATACTCATATTTCTTTCCATTCCGTATATCTCCTTTAATCAATTTGTAACCTCTTTGCTATGCAAAACAGTCCATTTATGCATTTGCCAGCTTGCAGGCATGTTCTTCCTCTTTAAACATTCCCTGTCTCTTCATACATTCATCAAAATCTACTAAAAATCCGTCAAAGTCCGGTCCGTCTACACAAGCAAATTTCGTCTCACCGCCTACTGTAACACGACAGCCGCCACACATTCCTGTACCGTCAATCATAATCGGATTTAAGGATACAGCTGTCGGAATATCAAGCGGTTTTGTCACATTGACAACATTCTTCATCATAATCAGCGGTCCAATAGCAATCACTTCATCAAACTTTTCACCCTTATCGATCAAATCCTGTAATACAGTGGTAACAAAGCCTTTTGTTCCAAGGCTTCCGTCATCTGTAGCAATATATACATTGTCACAGAATTCTTCAAATTTCTCTTTTAAGATAACAAATTCAGCAGAACGTCCACCAATAATCACGTCTACCTTTACACCCATGTCATGCAGTTTTCTAAGCTGTGGATAAAGTGGTGCAGCACCTACGCCACCTGCCACACCAATCACATGATCACATTTGTGCAATGGTGCAGGCTGTCCCAATGGCCCCACAAAATCCTCTACATATTCTCCTACCTGCTTTTTGGAAAGCAGTTCCGTAGAATAACCAACTACCTGATAAATAATAGTAACTGTTTTTTTCTCTCTGTCATAGTCTGCAATTGTAAGAGGTACTCTCTCACCATCTTCATCAACACGAACAATAATAAACTGACCAGCCTCACACTTGTTTGCTACAAATGGTGCCTCAATCTCCATTAACTCAACAGCACTGTTAAGCGTTTCTTTACTAACAATCTTGTACATTTTGATACCTCTTTCCTCTCGTTTTACAATATACGATAAGTATTATACCTGTTTTAACCCGATAACACAAGAAAAAAATATATGATATTCATGCCTCAATCATCCCATTCAATATAATCATCATCCCATTTCACACTATCCATTTCCGTAGTGGCGGTTGTCTTTTTTTGGGTACTCTTTTCCGTGGAGGGTTCTGTCTTCTCCTCTGTGACAGTTTTTTCTGTATCCTTTTGCGTTATAGCGGTTGTTTCCTGTTCCGTTGTCAGCTCCTTTTCCGGTTCTTTTGTTTCGCCTTCCGTAGTATGGCTTTGTGTCGCTTTCTCAATTTCCTTTTTTGTCCTGTTGTTTTCCGTTATTTTCCCTGTTGTCACTTCTGTGCTTTCTTCCGTGGTCCCGGTTTCCTCTATAACCGCCTGTTTGGTACCGGTATGGGAGATATTCATATTCCGTCCAATCAGTATACCAGCTCCCAGTCCTACTCCCAACGACCCGGTAGCAACCATCACTAAAACTCTGCCTGCTCCGATTTTGGTAAGGAGAGAACCCTTTCCTGTTACAGACGCAACAGTTCCTGCTCCATTTGCCGTACCAGAATGAATCCATGCACCATCCAATACCCGCTGGCACAGATTCCATGCAAGTGCCGGTGCCTTTGCAGCGGCAGCCTCCTGTCTTAAAATGTAAAGCAGCCAGGTAAACGGTGCGATTTCCATCAGGAGAATTCCCTGCTTTTGCATCTCCTCTCCCTGTTCGGCAATTTTCTTACGTCCGTAATAAAGTCTGCTCTTGATCGTATTTTCCGAACAATTACACAACTTGGCAATCTCTTTAATACTCATATCCTGAAGATAGTACAATATCATACAGATACGCTGTTCCTCTGGCAGGTCATTTAGCAGTTTTTCAACGATATCAGCAGTTTCTTTTTTGTCATAAGCAATCTCCGGTCTATGCACTTGTGACGGGTCCTCAATATCAAATTCTGTTATCCCGTCTTCCCTCTCCTGTTCCATTTCCGTAAAAAGAATAGGTTTTTTCTTCCGCAAAAAATCCATTGCCGCATTGGCAGCTATTTTTCCTGACCACGAAGAAAAGCTGTCCGGTCCCATATAAGTAAATTGATCTATTTTCATAAAAATTTTAATATAGGCTTCCTGTAAAACATCTAACGTATCCTGCTCATGATTTAACATTTTAAAGACAATGTAATAATTTCTGTCATATGTCGCTTTATACAGTTCTTCAAAGGCTTTTCTATCCCCTGCCTTCGCTTTTTTTATCATTTGTTCTATATTGTTTTCCATATATCCCTCACTTATAGTCAACGCCCTCGCATATTCGCCAAATATATGCAGATACAGCTGCTTAGTTCATCGCCCTTTACAGCCTTCTTACAAAACAGGTGATTATCTTCTCACATCCCGCCACGCAAACAATGGCAAACCTGTTTTACAGGTTTGCCTCGCTTGACAAAATCCAATCTATGCAGCAGTCCTTATCAGACTTCTTTTCTTAGCCGGCTTCTCTATTTCACCTTAACTTTTTTTACCGGAGAATATGCACTGTATACTGTTTTCTTTCCAACTTTTCTGTAAGCACATACTTTATAATAATACACTTTTTTACTTTTTACTTTCTTATCTGTATACGATACTTTACTTCTCTTCTTAAGTGTTGCAATACATTTATAACCTTTTTTCTTTTTTGTACTGCGGTACACTTTATAACCGTCTGCATATTTGTTCTTTTTCCACTTCAGATACACCTGCTTCTTAGCTGCAGATTTTACGGAAGCTACATCTACCTTACTTTCCTTAATAGACGTCGTATCATTCTGCGCAGCTTTATAACTAACACTAAAATCATATGTTTCAGATCCGGGATTATAAGGACCAAAACCACCCCCGCTTATCCTAATCCGATAAGTTCCAGCACCCAGATTACACTTTTCCGACGAAGTTACTGCTATAACATGTCCCAATTCCACACACGGACGTGCCTCATTCTCTTTGTACAAGGAAAGCTGCCAGCCGGCACCACTAATTTTCGTAATATCTTCGGATGCATTTGCCCCGAAGGTAATTACCACTTCACCAGGCTTGGAAATGACAAAAGTATAACAATCCTCATCTAATTGCTGAAATAAATTTCCGTGATAAGTTTCATTTACATTAATGCGATTCGCACTTGTCCAGTCATCATTTCGTTCGGTCTCCCAATGTGCATTATTTGTAAATTTTACAGAAAAATTATAATTTTCCGTCGAATAGGAATAAGTATCTGGTTTAATTTTTAAATAGTATTCCCCTGGTCCAAAAGGAAGATTTGCTGATGTTGCCTTATTTTTTATACCATCCATTTTATAAAGGCTTTCCGCTTCCCCCTTCATATAAACAGAAAATTCCCATCCACCTTCCACTGTTATAGAATTATCATCTTCCGGACCTAAAACAATATTAAAACAACTTTCTTTTGCAGTTGCCGGAATCACAAAATGATACCAATCCTCATCATTCCATGCATCAGAATTACCAGCATAGGTTGTATCTAAGATAATATCTGCTGCTGTGGAAATCGTATCGTTATTGTTATCCACCTTTACCCCAGCCGCTTTAGAATCAGTACCTGTACATAATACCATTCCTATTAATACTACGAATCCTGCCACCGTTTTTGATACTGCTGATATTAAGTGCTGTTTTCTTTTCATAAACACACTCCCTTCTTTTGGTAAATATTAAATGCGCCCTTGCTATTTTGCTATACATTAATATAACGAATCAAAAACCGAATCGGTTTTATAAAAAAGAAAAAAGTTTATATGCTAAAAATAGGGCGCCCACACTAAGAGAAAAGTTTTCTTAGTGCGACAACCCTTACCTCTTAACTCCTTAGGTTCCAAAGTAAGAGAAGTGCATATAATCCTTGCGTGCTCCCCATTCACCTCTGTAAAATCCATATCTGCTCATAATTCGAACAAATTCACATTTTTTAGGAATAGAGTAGGCATTTTTCTTCGGTTTCCAAAATTGTCCCGCCAGTATTTTCTTTCCATCAATCATATAGTTTTCATTGGCATTAATATCAATTGCCAGTCCATACATATGCTCTCCCTGACGATAGCTATAACAGCCAATATCATGAATCACCTGCTTTTCTTTGCTTTTATAAAGCTCGTCAAACATCTGTTTAATGGAGGGCGCCATCTTTTTATTCACCGTCAGCCATTTAGTCCTTGTAACCTTCTTACCATTTTTTCCGTTTTTAAAATCCCAGACCTTAATTTTAATTGTCTTCATCTGGCGGCTTGCCTTAGAGGACGTTTTAAAATTCTTCTTTTTGGCTTTTTCCGAACCAAATGCACGTTTTGTCCTCTGGGTATAGTTTTCTCCATCATAAGAATAGTAGTTCATTACCACAGATTTACTGTCAGAAGGAATACTGGTTACCATTTCTCCATTCATCATTCTGTAGGAATAGACAAGATAGGTATAGGTAACACCATTCATCAGTCCACTGACAGAATAACTCACTGTTTCTGCACCGTTTATTGTTTCAACTAATTCGTATTTTGACTCGTCTGTCAAGTCCACACTAATATAGTTGCTCTTTTCATCATAATTTTTTACACAATATATAAGATAGCCCTCTGCTCCGTCAACTCTTGTCCACTTTAATTTTAACCCCAGTTTGCCATTTCTTTTGCCATAGGTTATTACAGGACCATCTTCCAAAATAGTTACACTTACTTCTCCTGTTTCCAGATATACCTTATCTCTCTCTAGCTTATACGCCTTAATTTGATATATGTATGTGTGATATAAAGCCAAACCGGAAGAGTCTATATAAGAATACCGGACATCACTCCCGTCGTCATACCAGTAACCACTTCCCATTGAATATGCATCATCGGACAGATCAATACTTCCAATATACTGATAATTTCCGTCACCTGTATCAGCCCGGTATATATCAAAACCGGCAAGTCTCTTCGGATAATCATTCACACCAATGCTTAATTCTACCTGCTGTCCATTCCTGCATTTACCGGTAACATCAAAAAAAGTAGCTGCTTTTACCGGCTGCGCACAAAAAAGCAAGCCCAAAACCAGCATTAGTACTGTATATGTTATTCCTCTGCTTTTCATTTGTATCCTTTTCCTCTCTGCATAAATATATAGTGGGTAATTGCCTTTCACCAAATAAAAAGCTGTCACACAGGAGAATTTCCAATGGCTAACTCTCCTGTGTAACAGACAAAAATGCACCGTTTTTATTTGTAATTTACAATCTGACCGAATTCCGGTTTAAGAGAAGCTCCTCCAACCAAACCTCCGTCAATATCCGGTTTTGCAAGCAGCTCTGCTGCATTGCCAGCATTCATTGAACCACCGTACTGTATACGGATTTCTTCTGCTGTTGCAGCGTCATAAATCTCACCAATACACTGGCGAATTGCCGCACAAACTTCCTCTGCCTGCTCGGAAGTAGCCGTCTTACCCGTTCCGATTGCCCAGATTGGCTCATAGGCAATAACCGCCTTTTTCGCCTGGTCTGCTGTCACATTTAAAAATGCGATCTTTATCTGCTGACGAATCCAGTCAATTGTGATTCCCTGCTCTCTCTGTGTCAAAGACTCTCCACAGCAGATAATCGGTGTAATGCCGTGCTCAAAAGCCTTCAGAATCTTCTTATTTACCGTTTCATCTGTCTCTGCAAAATATTCACGCCGTTCAGAGTGTCCGATAATAACATATTTAACGCCTAAATCGGTCAGCATATTAGGTGCAATCTCTCCGGTATATGCGCCACTCTCCTCAAAATACATATTCTCTGCACCGATTTCAATGTTACTACCCTTTACCGCTTCTACCGCTACGGATAAATCAACTGCCGGTACACAGAAAACAACATCTACCTCATCATTTGCTACTAATGGCTTTAATTCATTAATTAATGCTACTGCCTCACTGGGAGTTTTGTTCATTTTCCAGTTTCCAGCGATAATTTTCTTTCTTGCCATGATTGCTATCTCCTTATCATTAATTTAAACTACTTCGCTTTTGCATAGTCTTAAAAACAATCTTACTTTGTCGGTCTTCGTACAACTCTCCCTTCGCCTCTGGCTCGGGTTCGTTAACTTCGCCGACATAAGTTCGAACTAAATTCGCTCTGCTCTCCGTTTGAGCTCATTAATCTCTTACTTTGTCGGTCTTCGTATATCTCTCCCTTCGCCTCTGGCTCGGGCTCGTTAACTTCGCCGACATAAGTTCGAACTAAATTCGCTCTGCACTTCGTTTGAGCTCATTAAGTTCTTACTTATCATTAGCGGCTGCTACGCCCGGTAATTCTTTTCCTTCTAAGAACTCAAGGGAAGCTCCACCACCGGTAGAGATATGGGTCATCTTATCTCCAAAACCTAACTGATTGATAGCTGCTGCGGAATCACCACCACCAATAATCGTGGTTGCATCTGTCTCAGCCAAAGCCTTTGCTACAGCAATTGTACCGTCTGCAAAGTTAGGCATTTCGAAGCAGCCCATAGGTCCATTCCATACAACCGTCTTTGCATCTTTTACTGCATCTGCAAAAAGCTTTGAGGTCTCTGGCCCAATATCAAGACCTTCCCAGCCGGCAGGAATCTCACCACGACCAACTACTTTCCGGTTTGCATCATTAGAAAAGTCATCTGCAACCATGGTATCAATCGGAATTAACAAATTAACGCCCTTTGCCTTTGCCTTTTCCTCCATCTTAAGAGCATACTCCTTGTAATCCTCCTCTAATAGAGAATTACCAACCTCTTCTCCATGAGCTGCCATAAAGGTATAAGCCATACCTCCGCCGATAATCAAAGTATCTACCTTATCAAGTAAGTTCTCGATAACGGAAATCTTGGAAGAAACCTTAGCTCCACCTAAGATTGCCACAAATGGTCTCTCCGGATTATTCACCGCATTACCTAAGAAATCAATCTCTTTCTGCATTAAGTAACCGACTACTGCTGTATCCACGAATTCGGTAACACCTACGTTAGAGCAGTGAGCTCTGTGAGCAGTACCAAATGCGTCATTAACATATACATCACATAAAGAAGCCAGCTCCTTAGAGAATGCTTCTCCATTCTTTGTCTCCTCTGCACGATAACGTGTATTCTCCAACAGTACAACCTCACCGTTCTTCATTGCCTCAACAGCCGCTTTGGCGTTTGGTCCTACTACCTCTGGATCTGCTGCGAATTTAACTTCTTGACCTAACAACTCTGCAAGTCTCTTAGCAACCGGAGCTAAAGACAATTCCGGCTTTGGCTCTCCCTTCGGCTTGCCTAAATGAGAACAAAGAATCACCTTTCCTCCATCTGCAATCAATTTCTTAATTGTCGGCAGTGCAGCAACTAAACGGTTCTCATCTGTAATGTTAAGCTCTGCATCTAAAGGTACGTTAAAATCACAACGTACTAATACCTTTTTTCCTTCTACATTAATGTCATCTACTGATTTCTTATTAAGCATATGTTTATGCTCCTTTCCTATATAATTTGTTTTGGTAATTACGAAAAGAAAAGGTCCGGTCCATATCGGCCGGACCTTTCAGGTCTTAATTCAAACTATCGGCTATAATTATGCCAGCTCTGAGAAGTACTTGATTGTTCTAACCATCTGGCTGGTGTAAGAATTCTCATTGTCATACCAAGATACTACCTGTACCTCATATAAATCATCAGATACCTTTGAAACCATTGTCTGAGTAGCATCAAATAAAGAACCATATCTCATTCCAACGATATCAGAAGATACGATTTCATCCTCGTTATAACCAAAGGACTCGTTAGCTGCTGCCTTCATTGCTGCGTTGATACCATCTACAGTAACATCTGCCTTCTTAACAACTGCTGTTAAGATTGTTGTAGAACCTGTAGGAGTAGGAACACGCTGAGCAGAACCGATTAACTTACCGTTTAACTCAGGAATAACAAGACCGATAGCCTTAGCTGCACCTGTTGAATTAGGAACGATATTAACTGCTGCCGCACGAGATCTTCTAAGGTCACCCTTTCTCTGTGGTCCATCAAGAGTCATCTGATCACCTGTGTATGCATGGATAGTTACCATAATACCAGACTGAACCTCTGCATACTTGTTAAGAGCATCTGCCATAGGTGCTAAACAGTTTGTTGTACAAGAAGCTGCTGAGATAATTGTATCAGAAGCCTTTAATGTCTCATGATTTGTGTTGTAAACGATTGTCGGAAGGTCATTACCTGCTGGTGCAGAGATAACTACCTTGCGGGCACCTGCATTGATATGAGCCTGAGCCTTGTCCTTGCTGCAGTAGAAACCAGAACACTCTAATACTACGTCTACATTTAACTCACCCCAAGGGCAATTGTTCGCATCCGGAAATGCATAAATCTTGATTTCCTTGCCGTCAACAGTGATAGAATCCTCTCCTGCTGTTACAGTGTCAGCCTTCTCGTATTTACCCTGTGAAGAGTCATACTTTAATAAGTGAGCCAACATCTTAGGGCTTGTCAAATCATTGATTGCAACAACCTCGTAACCCTCTGCTCCAAACATCTGTCTGAATGCAAGACGTCCAATACGTCCAAATCCATTAATTGCAACTTTTACTGCCATGAATAAATTCCTCCTCGAGTTTTGAATTATTAAATTTGGCCGCCGACTTCGTCGGACGAGCCCATGTCCATATAATACCTTTTTTGGAATAAAATTTCAAGTGGTAAATACCTATTTATTACCAATTTTTCCAATTTATACAATCCGATATTTCCTCTATTGTGACAAATGACGACACTAAACCCTGTTATTTCCATATAAAGCGGACACACATAGCCGTTTTCTGTGGACAACGCAATTTGCCTATGCTAAAATACAAAAAATAACAACAGGAAAGAGGGGACCTTAATTATGATAGCCACTGATATGCATGTTCATTCATCTTTTTCATCGGATTCTGCCGAAAATCCCGAGGCAATTATCAGTACCGCAATTTCAAAAGGTTTTTCCTACGCTTATTTTACCGACCACCACGATATGGATTTTCCGGTATCTCCGGACAATCCGGAAATGGATTTCCAGTTGGATTTTGATTCCTACTTTGAAAAATTACTGGATTTGAGAGAACAATATAAAGGAATAATCGAAGTCCGGATAGGTGTAGAACAAGGAATATGTCCAGAAACCGCACCGGCTATTGCCGCACTTTCCAACCGCTATCCCTTTGACTTTATCATTGGTTCCTCCCACCTGACCTCCCTAAATAACGGAGATCCTTACTATCCTCAGTACTACCATGGCAAGACCAATACAGAAGCCTATCGGGAATATTTTGCCTCCGAGGCAGAAAATGTGCGTCTGACCGACGGTTTTGATGTGTACGGTCATTTGGACTATGCCGTAAGATACTGTCCCGACGCCTCTTCTATCTATAATTTTAAAGACTATCAGGACATATTTGAAGTTCTGCTGAAGAGACTTATTGAACGAGGAAAAGGAATTGAAATCAACACCTCCGGAATTGAAAAAATCGGTTATCCCCACCCGCATATTGAAGCCTTGAAGCTCTATAAGGAATTGGGCGGAGAAATTATTACAATTGGAAGCGATGCCCATAAGAAAGAAAATATCGGATTCGGATTTGATACCGCAGAAAAGCTTCTACAGGATTTGGGCTTTAAATATTATACGGTATTTAAGGACAGAACTGCTGAATTTATAAAATTGTAAACTGCATATATCTTCCGTATATTCTAATATTCTGTCTTGTGTCTATTAAATTCTGAACCTTCTGCTGCTTCTTTTTGCTGACAATTCTATCAAAAACCATGTCTTATTTTTTCTCTGCAATATGAAATGATACAAAAAAGATACTTCTTTTCATTTAAAATGATACATTTTCTCCTTAAACTAAGTGCAATATCTGAATATATGTTTTTACCACAATAACGGTATTTGCACGAAAGCAGACAAAACCACAAATATACGCAGTATGACTGTAAGGAGAGATTATAGAATGAATAAGACACTGAAAGATTATGTTAATGTATTATCAGAAGCAAACCTGATTCGTATGTCATCTATATACGAGGAAAATGAACAGATAAAAAATATCACATTTGATTCTCAAAAAGTCATAAACAATACAATGTTTATATGTAAGGGCCGTAGCTTTAAAAAGGAATACCTGCAAGAAGCTGCAAGCAGGGGGGCGGTCTGCTATATCAGCGAAAAATATTATGCCGGAATTTCCCTGCCTTATATTCTTGTAAACGATATCAGGCAAGCCATGCCATTACTGGCAAAAGAGTTTTATGACTTCGACAGCAGTACCCTGCATACAATCGGAATCACCGGAACAAAAGGGAAAACTACAACCTCATATTATATAAAAGCTATTTTGGATGAGTATATGACATCTCATCATCAGAAAAAAACCGCATTAATCTCTTCCATTAAAACCTATGACGGTCTAAGCTTTGCCGATTCTGTAATGACAACGCCGGAGGCTATAGATGTATATCAACATATGCATAATGCAGCTTCAACCGGCATTTCACATATGACAATAGAAGTCTCCAGCCAGGCATTGAAATATAGCAGGGTAAAAGGCATTACCTTTGATACCGGTGTCTTTCTTAATATTTCCGAGGACCACATAGGCCCCTTAGAGCACAAAGATTTTGATGACTATTTCCATGCAAAGCTATCCATATTTCGACAAACAAAGAATGCCTGTGTTAATATTGATTCCGATTATACAGAGGAAATTCTAAATGCGGCAGGAGCATGCCAAAATATCATTACTTTTGGCATGGGAGAGGGTGCCGATATACAGGGAAGTAATATACAAATACAAAATGACAGGATATCCTTTGACGTCACCTGCAGCTTATTTCAAACAACAATTCATTTAGCGATGGACGGACTCTTCAATGTAGAAAACGCTTTAGCCGCAATAGCTGTTGCCTATCTCCATAAAATTCCGGTTGAATATATCGTAAAAGGTCTGGAAAAAACCGTTGTAGCAGGCAGAATGGAAAAATTCAAAAGCAAAAGAAACAATATCTCTGTCATCGTAGACTATGCACATAATTATCTCAGCTTCAAAAAGCTATATGAATCCGTACGTCTGGAATATCCTTCCTGTTCCATCATATCCGTTTTCGGCTGCCCGGGAAATAAGGCATATAACCGCAGAAAAGATTTGGGTACAATTGCTGCCCGCTTCTCAGATAAAGTATATCTCTCCACAGATGATCCCGGAACGGAATCCGCCGCAGAAATAGCAAAAGAAATCGGAAAATACATTAAACAATCCGATACTGCCTACGAATATATAGAAAACCGTGAAAAAGCAATCCGAAGCGCAATCCGGAATGCCACAAACAATACCGTTATACTGATTTTAGGAAAAGGAAATGAAAAATACCAAAAATGCGGCCAAAAGCTTTGCTGCTATCAGACGGATTCGGCTATTGCCCAAAAATATCTGTCTGAAAACCCCCTCTAATCTATATAGAATTTCCGCTCTTCCTGCACCTCCATATCATAGCTTTCAATACTGTCGATATGAATGAAACTGCCCTCTTCCACATTTCCCAAAAAATCCCGTACCAGACTTTCTTCTCCCTGTACCTCCAGTTCCACTCTGCCATCACTTAGATTAATGGCGTAACCGGTCAATCCCAAATTTTTTGCTGTATAATAAGCACGATAGCGGAATCCTACCCCCTGTACCCTTCCGCTTACATAGTAATGCTTTCTCACCAACATATAAACCTCTCCTATAAAAATTGCAGCATTTTATCCAAAATTGCTTTAGCCACTTCCTCCTTGGTCAGCTTTGGAAGCTCCTGCATCCCATTTTGTGTAATCATCGTAACCACATTGGTATCCGTTCCAAAACCTGCTCCCTCCACCTTTAAATTGTTCGCCACAATCATATCTGCATTCTTATTTTCTAACTTCTTTTTGGCATTTTCAAGCAAATCCTTTGTCTCCATGGCAAATCCGCAGACAACCTGTCCTGTTTTTTTATGTTCCCCAAGATATTTCAAAATATCCGTAGTGCGCACTAATGCAATACTCAGATTATCCTCTTTTTTCTTAATTTTGTCTTCTGCCACCGATTCCGGTGTATAATCAGCAACCGCCGCTGCCTTGATAATCAAATCTGCCTCCTCGTAATGCTCCTTTACCGCTTCAAACATATCCCTGGCACTCACCACCGGTATAACCTTCACAAAGGGCGGAACAGGAATATGAGTCTTTCCGGTAATCAGTGTTACGTCTGCCCCTCTCTCCATAGCACATTTCGCAACGGCATATCCCATTTTTCCGGTGGAGTGGTTGGATATGTATCTTACCGGGTCTATAGCCTCCATCGTCGCACCTGCTGTCACCAAAATCTTTTTGCCTGCCATGTCTTTGCTATGATGAAGCTCCCTCATAATATAGGAAAGCAAAATCTCCTCTGACGGCAGCTTCCCAGCTCCCGTATCCCCACAGGCAAGATAACCGGTTGCAGGTGATATCATTTCATATCCATAAGCTTCTAACTTCTTTAAATTATCCTGTACAATCGGATTTTCAAACATATTGGTGTTCATTGCAGGTGCTACAAATTTCGGTGCCTTACATGCCATAATCGTAGTGGTCAGCATATCATCTGCAATCCCGCTAGCGATTTTTCCAATCACATTGGCAGATGCTGGCGCTACCATGAACAGGTCTGCCCTTTTAGCCAGTGCCACATGCTCTACATTAAATTCAAAATTCCTATCAAAGGTATCCACCAGACATTTATTTCCCGTCAGTGTTTCAAAGGTAATCGGATTGATAAAATTGGTGGCATTTCTGGTCATGATGACATGGACATCTGCCTGATTCTTTACCAGCATGCTTGCCAGATTTGCGATTTTATAAGCAGCAATCGAACCAGTCACACCGAGCACCACTGTTTTTCCCTTTAACATTTCCTTTATCTCCTTTTAAAAATTCTGATTTTCCCTTAAGCCTATCCTGCCATATTCAATAGATAAAGCAACATGATCAGGGATACAAAGAAGAGTACAAAGGCAACAACTGTCATCGGACTGCTTTCTACGGCTTCCTTTGTCACCTTTTCCTGCTTTTTGACAAAAATGGATAAATAAATAATACTAAAAATAAGGGATGCACCGGCAAAAATCTGCATATAGCATATTCTGTTCCCCATCAAGTCAATGTACACCTGCCTATCCACACATAACTCCCCAACATCGGATGCCATTTCTCTTTGTACGTCATAATCCAGCTTCCGCACAATGCCTCTTTCCTGTCTGGACACAACATTGAAGGCATCATTCGTAAACTCCTTATCCCACCCCTTAGGTGCCCGGATTAAGATTATCTTGTCCATCTCCGGTGCATACATAAGATAAAAATGCTCTGTTCCGGCAGGAATTAGGTTTATCGTATGTCTTAAGCTGCAATATTCTTTGGATGCATAAGCAACCTCACCCTCATAGACATCTCCCTTTACCATGCCGGAAAATGCTTCCTCCAACGGATGCACCGGTGCAAAAAACAAGCCCCTAAGTCCTGACCACAGACACCAGAGTGACACTCCGCCCACCATCGCTGCAATGAACAGAAGTGATAATATTTCCTTCACACCCTTTTTCTTTGGTTCCTCCGGCAAAGTCGTCCTAACCGGCTCAACCTCAAACTGTTCCATCCTGCTGTCATCTAACAGCTCCTCATACTGTCCAAATTCACTCTGCTTTTGTTCTTCGTTTTCTAACATCTCTTTCTCCCTTCAAATGTAAAAATTCTTTAATATTGAGGACTTAACTCCCCATGCTTTTCATACCGGGAAACCTGCTGAATCTGATTGGCATCATCTACGAATACCACATAAGGCTTATGCTCTCTTGCTTCTTCCGGTGTCATCTGGGCATAGGACATAATAATCACATGATCCCCTACCGCCACCTGACGGGCTGCGGCACCATTTAAACAGATCATTCCGCTGTGCGGTTCGCCGGCTATGGTATAGGTCTCAAAGCGGTTCCCGTTTTCCACATCCACAATCTGCACATACTCATATTCCAAAATACCGGCAGCCTCCATCAGTACAGGATCAACCGTGATACTTCCCACATAGTTAAGCTCTGCCTGTTTTACCACTGCCCGGTGAATTTTTCCCTTCAACATATTCACAAACATATTCTTTTTCCCTCCTCTACTTATAACCTACAGTAAAATAATAAAGTGCAATCACGAGCAGGCTCAACACCAATAATCCATCTGATTCATAGTATTCTTTCCACGAAATATATACCCTCGGTTTTCCAAATGTGAGCACGTATGACATACCCAATAAGCCCAGTAGTAATAGCACAGATAACCAAATCTCCACGTGATTAACGAATACGAAGATTACGAAGCTACAAACTGCTGCCAGATAACATACCCAGTATACTATTTTTTTGATAATTTCCGGAATATCTTCCTTCCTCCACTCCCACAGCCAGTATACACCAATAACAGCAATGAAAATAACGGTTATTTTAGTTTTATCACCCATAAAATATCTCCTACATAATAATCCGGTTATCGATCAGTCTTGTGGTTCCGATATATACTGCAATCGCAATCAATACTGCACCCTCCTACTTATAACTTATAGCAAAATAAAGTACAATCAGGAGCAGGCTAAACAGCCATAATCCATCTGCTTTATAGTATTTTTTCAACAAGAAAAAGTGCAATCACGAGCAGGCTCAACAGCCATAATCCATCTGCTTCATAGTATTCTTTCCACGAATGAATATATATTAGACTCGGTCCAAATATGATCTCGTATGATATAAACCATAAGAACAGTAATAATAGCACAGATAACAAAATCCTCACGCGATTAACGAATACACAGATTACGAAGCCACAGACTGCTTCCAGATAACATACCCAGTATACTATTTTTTTGATAATTTCCGGAATATCTTCCTTCCTCCACTCCCACAGCCAGTATACACCAATAACAGCAATGAAAATAACGGTTATTTTAGTTTTATCACCCATAAAATATCTCCTACATAATAATCCGGTTATCGATCAGTCTTGTGGTTCCGATATATACTGCAATCGCAATCAATACCGCACCTTCAATTTTATCAATCGGCTGAATATTGTCAAAGCTTACAACCTCTACATAATCAATTTTCGCCAGCGGGCAGGTTTCTAACTTATCTATGATGATTTCCTTTACCTTTTCGGCATCTTTCTCGCCCGCCTCAATCGCCTGCATTGCCTCCTCTAAGGATACATTTAAAATAACCGCCTGTTTTCGTTCCTCCTCCGACAAATAGGTATTTCTCGAACTCTTGGCCAGTCCGTCCTCCTCCCGGATGATGGGGCAGCCGATAATCTCAATATCAAAATCAAGGTCAATCACCATACGACGGATAATCGCAAGCTGCTGTGCATCCTTCTGTCCAAAATAGGCCCTGTCTGCCGGAATGATATGGAATAATTTTGTTACAACCGTCTGTACCCCTTTAAAATGCACCGGGCGGCTGGCACCGCAAAGCTTTTCCGGCAGTACCGTCATGTCCACGAAACCGTGAAAATCCGGTCCGTACATTTCCTCTACCTCTGGATGGAAAATAAGGTCTACTCCGCCAGCTTCACAGATCTTTGAATCTCTATCCAAATCTCTGGGATACGCATCTAAATCCTCATTCGGTCCAAACTGCATCGGATTGACAAAAATACTGACAACCACCTTGTCATTGTCTTTTCTTGCCCGGTCAATCAGACTTTTATGCCCCTCATGAAGATATCCCATGGTTGGCACCAGACCAACTGATAACCCCTGTTTCTTCCATTCCTTTACCTGCATCCTTGTCTCCTTGATGGAACCTGAAATCTTCATAATACATATCTCCTGTCTCAAATTTATTTTTTAGGTAATTGCGAAACTCTCCTTTTCCAAAACCTAGTTGTATAATATAGACAATATCGCAAGCAGGGTACTTTGGAGCCGTCGGTACTTGCATTGAGTACTTGGCGAGGTATTTTCGAGCCTAGTACGAAAGTACACTTGCACACTTAGCGAGATTCTATCGAGCTTAGTGGGCATAGTGTTACATTGCTTAGTACCGTTACGAGCGACAAGTAGCGCAAGCGTGCCCTGCGGTGATTTGTCTATATTGTACAACGAACGTCTTAAAAAACAGAGTTTCGCAAACGCCTAATTTATTTTTTCTAATACAGCTTCTCCAGCACATCATCACTGATTGTATATTCATGCTCCTTTGCAGGAAAGCTTCCCGCCTTTACCTCTTCATCATAGGCTGCAAATGCACTTTTCATAATCTCCCCGATATCCGCAAACCGCTTTACAAACTTCGGTGTAAAATCAGAAAACATCCCCAGCATATCCTGATATACTAACACCTGTCCGTCGCAGACATTACCTGCACCGATTCCAATGGTAGGAATTGCAAGCTCCTTTGTCACAAGCTCCGCAAGCTTTGCCGGAACGCACTCTAACACCACGGCAAAAGCTCCTGCCTCTTCCACCGCTTTCGCATCTGTGAGCAGCTTCTTTGCAGCAGCCTCGGTCTTTCCCTGTACCTTAAATCCGCCAAAAGCATTAATCGACTGGGGAGTCAGTCCTAAATGGGCACAAACTGGAATTCCTGCATCGGTAATCGCCTTAATCTGGGGACATACCTCGCTTCCACCCTCAAGCTTTACTGCACCGGCACGTCCTTCCTTCATCAGCCTTCCCGCATTGACAACCGCATCATATACAGAGGTCTGATAACTCATAAACGGCATATCACAGACCACCAATGCATTTTTCGCACCACGTGCCACTGCTGCACTATGATGAATCATATCCTCCATCGTCACGGAAATCGTATCCTCATAGCCTAAGATTACATTTCCCAGAGAATCCCCGATCAGAATCGAATTGATTCCCGCCTCATCAATCAGCTTGGCAGTAGAATAATCATATGCTGTCAGCATGGATAATTTTTCTCCCTTTTCCTTTGCCTGTTTAAATGTCAATACTGTATTCTTCATCATTTCCTCCTAAAACCGGCATATGTCTATGCCTTATTCTTTTTCCACACTACTGCTCTGTACCGGATATGTTTTTCATCAGTTTATCCATATCCTCATAATCCCTGTCCGGATGCTTTCTCTTTGCCAGCGCCAATAGCTGCCTTCCACAGGATATGTAAATCTGTCTGGATGCGTCGTCCAATACGGAAATATGCCTGCCTACTGTCTCACAGTCTCCCCGCTCAATGGGACCAGTCAATGCCGCTGCCCCTCCGGAGCATATAACATGCTCTACATTATCCCGTACCAAAGCTGAACTGAATTCCCTAGCCTCCTCCTTGGAAAAACCACATTCGCCAAGAAGACGGTATCCCTCCTCTAACACGGCAATTACGTGATTACTTAAAAGACTGGCCGCTGCGTGGTATCTGGATTTGTTCTCTTTGCCAATCTCCACCACCGGATTGCCCAGCAATTGAAATATCTTTTTCCACTCGGACACGGCATAGGAATTCCCCTCCAGAGTAAAGCTTATCTGATTCAGTTGTCTGTAAACGGATTCTTTGTCGCTGAACGCAAACATTGGATGAATAGAAATCGGATAACCACCATATTCTTCTATTCCTGAAAACACATCTGATGATAAGGAGCCACTTAAATGACAGAAAATTCTGCCCTTTATTATACTTTTATCCAGAGAATCCCAAACCTTCTTTATCGCTCCGTCAGGAGTCGAGAGAATTATGGTTTCACTTGCTGCAATTACCTCATTTACTGTCCGATAATCTGTTGAACCTGTAAATGCTGCCGCCCATCTGGCATCTTCCTCAATCAAACTGTAATAACCGGTAACATATATCCCTGCCCGTCCTGTCATTTCAGAAAAGTATTTACCAAGACTGCAGCCCGCTTTACCGGCACCGATAAAACCTGTTTTCATGTTATCACCTCCCTCATCTAACATGATGTAGCAAAGTGACAACGCCTATCATTCGATGCAGTTTCCCACGAATACCGCTCGAAGAGTAATATATCATTTTTCCTGCTGTATTGCAAGAAATTTATCTCTTTTTCAACTCGTGTCTAAGACTGTACAGTATAACTGCCGAAGTGACCGCCGCCATAGTCAAAATAATATAGGTCAGTCCCAGCCCGACCTTACGGTCATATACCTCATAGTAATCCTTCAGGGAAAAAGCAATCAGAAATCCCGGCACAAAAGCGGTAAAGCTCTGGCAAAACACTGCAATAAGACTTCCCCGCAGCATCATTTTCTGCTGGACAAAATGCACCAGAAGTACAAAAATTGCAATCTGGATAACCGACAACAAAATCCGCTCATAGGCTGACATAAACAACTCCCCTGCAGATGCACTGAGACTGCCGTCAGATTCGCCCACAAGCATGATAATCGTCTTAATGCTCCTGTATCCCACCAGCAAAACAGACTCAGCCATCGTATATCCTATTCCTAAAGCTATTGCACCGGAAAAAGAAACCTTATCCTTAAGTATCGTTCCCAAAAACAGGGTAACCGGTACAACCGCCAGTACCGCCCCTGCAATTGCCACCAATAACAGATATTCAATATAGTGGTTAGCCATGAATGTCCCAAAATTCGTATGATTAAACAACCATGCTAAGCCATGCTCTTTAATTCCCCATTCCATTGCTGCATAGACTGCCACCCCCAGAGCTGCCATAGACACCAAATGCACTCTCTGCTCTGCATTTTTTATCACCATCCCCATCAATAGCCCAAAGGGAAGCAGCGTACTAACCACAGTAATCGCTGCCAGTGCTGCAATATTTTCTACCATGTCTCTACCTCCAATGCTCTCTTAAGTGCTGTCAGATTCTGCTCCATTAAGCCGATATAATCAAGTCCCTGCTCCTGCTGTTTTGCCGTCAGCCCCTCGATAGGATTTAACACCATTGTCTCCGCCCCGGTTTCTCTCGCAATAGCCTCTGCCACTTTGGAGCCATCCAATTCTTCAAAAAAGATTACCCGGATATTCTTCTCCCGGCAAAAATCAATAATTTCCCTCATTTTGGCAGGCTCCGGCTCCGAGTCTGCCGTCAACCCTTCCACAGCCTCCTGCTTCAAGCCATATTCCTGACACAGATAACCAAACGCCTCATGGGCTACCACTATCGTATCTCCCGGCAGTCTGCCCAACTCCTCCCGGTATACTGTATCCAGCTTCTCCAGCTTCTCCTTATAAACAGTAAAATTTGCCTCATAAAACTCCGCATTCTCTCCATCCAGTTCGACAAAGGCATCTTTAATTTTCTCTGTCTCTCTAATTGCATTGGAAATGCTTAGCCATGTGTGGGGGTCCAGGTCACCGTCCTCTGCCTGAATTGGTGCAATTTCCACAGCCGCCTCAACCACTGTCAGTTCCTCATTGGACAGTGCCTTCAATGTCTTGGGGACAAAATGCTCCATCCCTGCCCCGTTATACACTAGCATTTCTGCCTGCTCCATCAGCCGCATATCTCCGGTAGATAATTCAAAATCATGGGGCTCCGTTCCCGCCGGTACCAGATTGATTACTTCCGCCCTGTCGCCGGCAATATTTTGTACAAAATCATATATCGGATAAATGGTCGTAACAACCCGTATTTTCCCATTCTGCTCAAAATTCCGAAACCCGTTGCCCTCCGCACTGCATCCTGTCAGTCCTAATATCATGCACACCGTAATCAGCCATATAATTGTCTTCCTATAATTATTCAACACTGTCCCACTTTCCATAACCTGTCCCGCCTTAATGATGGTAATTCGCCATCCTCACAGAATATTCATCTGCCACACTCTTATATTTTCTATAATCCCTATCCTTTAACACACCACTGTCATGGTACTCCTCTAAAACTCTGTGAAGCTCCTTAAGGGCATCATGAGCCAAATCCTTATAATTATTGGCAAGATTCATCTGCAGCTCCTTTAACAGTGCATCTAATTCTATCCGAATATTCCTTTTCATCATATATATATCCTCCCATTTGTAACCAATTTTGCTCTGTAAACTCCGTTTGTTGCGATAGTCGCCAAATGTGTGTGCAAGCACCCACGCTTGGC
>CAMWYM010000021.1 GCA_947178475.1 uncultured Clostridium sp.
GATAGTAGGCATTCCCAATGTGGGTAAATCTACTTTTATTAATTCCTATGCGAAAAAGGCATGTACGAAGGTTGGAAATAAGCCGGGAGTGACAAAGGGAAAGCAATGGATTAAAATAAATAAAAATGTGGAATTACTAGATACACCGGGAATTTTGTGGCCTAAGTTTGAGGATGAGCTGGTGGGAGAGCATCTTGCGTTCATCGGTTCCATCAATGATGAAATTTTACAGAGGACGGAGCTTGCCTGTCAGTTAATTGTTTTTTTGACCAAAAGCTATCCGGGAATTATAGCGCAGAGGTATCAGGCAGATGAGGCATCAGAGGCCGGTGAAATTTTAGCGGATATTGCCCGAAACCGTGGCTGCCTGCTCAGAGGAAAGGAATTAGACTATGAAAAGGCTGCCGGTATACTGTTAGAAGAATTCAGAAATGGCAAACTGGGAAGAATTTCCGTAGAACGGCCGGAGTCTTTTGCAATAGAATAAGGAGTTAACAGATATGGCTAAGAAAATCAAGGAAGAGGATGTTAGTATTATAAGAGAGATAATAGGAATGTTGATTTATATAGCGTTTGTTGTGCTGGCAATATGGGTAATTAATACCTTTGTCGGACAGCGTACGGTGGTAAGTGGAGATTCGATGAATAATACTTTGGAGGATAAGGATAACCTCTGGATTGATAAGCTGTCGTATCATTTAAAAGAACCCGAACGCTTTGATATTGTGGTTTTTCCGTATCAGGACAGCAAGGTATATTATATAAAAAGGATAATCGGTCTGCCGGGTGAAAAAATCAGAATTAATGAAGAAGGGGTCATCTATGTAAACGGGACTCCTCTTGAAGAGGATTATGGTATAGAGACCATAAGACCAAATATGATTGGAAGAGCAGGAAAGGATATCATTCTCGGGGAAGATGAATACTTTGTTATCGGAGATAACCGCAATGACAGTAAGGACTCCCGATTTGAGGAGGTGGGGAATATCCACCGTGATGAGTTGGAGGGGAAAGCGGTGTTTAGAATTTGGCCGTTGAGTAAGTTTGGAAGGATAGAAAAGAATTAGGAGAGACGATATGAAGGACAAGACGAAAAGAAAGCAGAAGGAAACGGAAGAGAAGAATCAGAAGGAGACCACAGAGAAGAAAAAGGATAACGAACAAGATGCAGAGGAAAAAGAGCAGCCGTTAGATCTAAAAAAAGAGATACTGGAAATGGTACTCTATATTATCTTTGTTTTCGCTGTTGTATGGGTGACATTTACTTATATCGGCAATAGGATTGTCGTAGACGGCGATTCCATGTATGATACGTTGAGTGACAGAGATAATTTGATTGTCAGCAAGATATCCTATCTGCTGGGAGAGCCGGAGCGGTTTGATATCGTCATTTTTCCAGTAGATGATGAGGGAACCTATTATATTAAGCGTATTATTGGTTTGCCGGGAGAAACGATACGTATTGACGAGGACGGTGTTATTTATATTAATGAGAAGCCTTTGCAGGAGGACTATGGCTATGAAACCATTGAGCTTAACCGGATAGGAAGAGCCAGAGAAGGCGTTACTCTGGGTGATGATGAGTACTTTGTTATGGGAGACAACCGAAATAACAGTACGGATTCACGAACAGAGGAGGTAGGAAACATCGAGAGGGAACGTTTAAAGGGAAAGGCAGTGCTGCGGATATGGCCGTTGTCTTCCTTTGGAAAAATTGAGTAAGGGATTTTTTGTCGGTTGAGAAGAGAAGGGGAGTAAGGAGAGCCTGCGATGGGGATAAATGAGATTAAAGTAATGTTAAAAGAGGCAGATATGGATGCTCTTCGGGAACTGATACCGCAGTTTGAGGAGGATAAGAGAGCAGGAGTGGTGAAGCTGGTAGCTTCTGCGAAAAAGCGTCTGGAGGATTTTGAAGCGGAAAAACAGCGCACCTATGCCATGAAGGAGTATGAACGAAAATATGAAAAATGCCGATATATATGTGGAATAGATGAGGTGGGAAGGGGTCCTTTAGCAGGTCCGGTGGTGGCCGCTGCCGTGATTCTTCCGAAGGATGAGAATATTTATTATTTGAATGATTCCAAGCAGCTTACGGCAAAGAAACGAAAAGAACTTTATGATATCATTATGGAAAAGGCTGTCGCAGTTGGAATTGGATTTGCAGATGAAAAGCGTATCGATGAGATTAATATACTGCAGGCAAACTATGAGGCAATGCGTATGGCCATTGGAAAACTTTCTGTAACGCCGGATATTTTGTTAAATGATGCAGTAAAAATACCCGGTGTGGAGATACCGCAGGAATCGATTATCAAAGGAGATGCCAAGAGCGTATCTATTGCTGCGGCCAGCATTGTAGCTAAGGTTACAAGAGATAATTTCATGGTGGATATGGACAAAGTATATCCGGGATATGGTTTTGCGGAGAATAAAGGCTATGGCAGTGCAAAGCATATTGCAGCATTAAAGGAGCTTGGACCATGTGAGATACATAGAAGGACGTTTATCGGCAATTTTCTGTAGCGATGATGTGGAAGAGAGGGGATTGTCATGCATATTGGAGGCAGATTACTTGGTGGATATGATGCACATTTACAAGAGAATGTAAGGACAGAAAATGTCAAAGGCACAGATCAGATTAGTCAGACACAGCCCTCGGCAGATATATCAGGATTAAGAGAAGGTGCAGTATTTAAAGGGGAAATTCTGGATATTTCCGGAGAAAAGGTTACCATTGCACTGATGAATCAGGCGAATCTCAGCGCCAGACTGCAGGGGGATGTAAGTCTGGGTGTAGGTGATCAGCTTCTTTTTTCAGTGAAGGAGAATAACGCCAGTCAGATTTTGATTAAACCGATGTTTGATTCGCTGTATAGTGCCCAGACGCAGGTTTTGGAAAAGGCTCTGGATGCTGCGGGTTTGTCTCCGACAGAGAAAAATTTTACTGCGGCAAAGGAATTGATGGAGGCCGGAATGCCAGTGGATAAAGCAGGGCTTGTCAAAATTTTATCCCAGAGCATGAAATATCCTGAGGCTTCCATGCAGACGCTGGTTTCTCTTAACAAAATGAATATTCCGGTAACAGAGGCAAATATAGCACAATATGAACGTTATCAGAGCTACAGTCATCAGCTTAGCGGTGATATTGGTCAGGCGGCAGACAGTATGGCTTCTTTTACGGAGGCGTTTCCTGCGGGGACACCAGGTGCCGTTTTGCTATCGACAGCCGGAGAAATACTGGATATGTTTATGCAGGATATGGCAAAGGGAGAGGAAACGATTCTTAATCCTGAAGGGGAAAACCGGACGGCTGGACAGAGTGAGGCAGGAGCAGCAGAGAATTTAAATACCGGTGAAAAGACAGTTGTGGAAGCTGAGTCGGTTATTTCCAAGGAGAATAGTACTGTGTTGTCCGGAGAACAGGCAGTGGAGTTTATTACGAATGCAGAGGATAAAACAGTTGAGGAAACAGGACAAAATATAGATAAGCAGTCGGTAAAGATATCGGAACAGGAAGTCACTGGACAGTCTCAAAAGACAGTTGCAGAGGCGGAGAACAGACCGGCTGATACCCTCACAGCAGACAGGGAAGAGGTGTCAAGGGCTGGGGAGAAAAAAGCCGATACAGGAAATACAGAGCTTGGACAGTTTGCAGAGAAAGCGGGACTTTCCAGGGAGGAAGCGGTGAGGCTTACTAACACTTTGCAGAAGGCAGGACTTTCCAGAGAAGAGATTACGAATATTCAAAGACAGGCAGATTCTCCGGAGAAAATCTTAAAAGCTATTACACAGGCCTTGTCCGGTGCAAATGCGGATGATGCAGTGGTAAGAGAGCTTTTACAATCCAATGAATTTAAAAAGATGTTTTCGGATATGATTAAGAAGAATTGGGCACTTAATCCAAAGGATATGAAGGACCCGAAAGAAATTGATGAGCTTTATGACAAGATAATGAAGCAGAGTAAGGGCTTTGAGGATACGGTTGCCGCAAAGGGCGGCGATGCAAAAAGCTTTAACCAGAATTTTCAGAATATGCGGCAGAACATGCAGTTTATGGAGCAGTTGAACAATCAGATGATATATGCACAGATGCCGTTAAAACTTTCTAATCAGAATGCCAATTCGGAGTTGTATGTCTATGCAGATAAGCGCAAGCTGATGGAAAAGAAGGATGGCATCAGCGTTATGCTGCATTTGGATATGGATCATCTGGGCATGACGGACATAAAGGTAACCTTGACCGGCTCTAACGTCAATGCCAGATTTTATTTGAATGATCAACAGAGCGTGGATATTGTCACCAATAATATGGCACAGCTGGCAAAGCAGCTTGCAGACAGAGGCTTTTCACTGACTAATGAAGTGGTAAAGCGTCAGCCGCAGGAATCCATCAATAAGGTGGTGGATGAGATTGTAGATGAGAATGCAGAGAGGAGCATTAAGCGATATACCTTTGATGCCAGAACCTGACCGAGCTTAATGGAGATAGACAGGAGGGAGTAGTATGCCGTCAAACAAACCGGAAAAGAAGAAAAAGGCAGTGGCTTTGACCTATGACCCAACCAATCAGGCACCACAGGTGGTTGCTTCCGGTCAGGGTGTAGTTGCAGAGAGAATTATTGAAAAAGCAAAGGAAGCGGATGTAGCAACATATAAGGATGAAGGGCTTACGGATACGCTGTTAAAGTTAGAGGTTGGTGACATGATTCCGCCGGAATTGTATGGGGTAGTGGCGGAAATTCTTGTATATGTTGACAAGATGGATAAAATAAAGAGCAAAATTAACCGATGAGCTGGAGGAAGACAGAAAAGAGTGCAGATCCTGCCCGGAAACTGGGATATTAGTGGTGTGAAATGAGGGTTTATGATAAGGGAATATAATAAAAGGCAGCTGGGTGCCAGAGTAGAAAGATTGGTGGAAGCATATCTTGTGGACCATGGATTTGAAGTTTTGGAAATGAATTACCGCTGCAGACAGGGAGAAATTGATATTATTGCCAGAGAAGGCGATTATTATGTGTTTGTTGAGGTAAAGTATCGCAAATCCGGAAAATATGGCTCTCCGGCAGAGGCAGTGGGAGCATCAAAGCAAAAGCGTATTTGCCGGGCAGCGCAGTATTACCTCTATCATCAGGGCCTGGGAGAGTTTACACCGGTGCGTTTTGATGTGGCAAGTGTGCTTGGAGAGGAAATTACTTATTTGAGAAATGCCTTTGACTTTGGATGACAGGGGTAGAGAATAGGAGTTAGCATATGGAATTACAGTATATCAATGAATCAAAAACCTGCAGGATTGAGGAGAGAAACGGGATACCATATATTACCTTTCCTAAGCTTTCCCAATATGAGGAGGATATGATACACGGTTTTTCCACCCGGCTGGGCGGAGTTTCAAGGGAACATCTGGCTTCGATGAATCTGAGCTTTTCAAGGGGTGATGACCGGGAAAATGTAATGGAAAATCACAGACGGTTTGCAGCGGCGTTAGGTTATGATGAGAAGAGGCTTGTTTTTTCCGACCAGGTTCATCTGACCCGTTTTTACAAGGTGACTGAGGCGGATTGTGGCAAAGGGATTGTCAGGTCT
The DNA here is from genome assembly GCA_947178475.1 of uncultured Clostridium sp. Taxonomy (GTDB): domain Bacteria; phylum Bacillota; class Clostridia; order Lachnospirales; family Lachnospiraceae; genus CAG-590. The sequence goes on from CAMWYM010000021.1 coordinate 5,587, forward strand.
AGCGATATTAAAGAGATTGACGGTCTTGTCACCGATGAGCCGGGAATCCCTATTATTACTTTTTATGCTGACTGTGTGCCGCTTTTTTTCTATGATCCGGTAAAGAGGGTTATTGCTATGGCACATTCCGGCTGGCGGGGCAGCGTGGAGCGGATTGGTGCGAGAATGGTAGACTATATGGAGAGGGAATATAGTTGTAAAGGTGAGAATATTGTCTGTGCCATTGGTCCGTCAATCTGTCAGAGCTGCTATGAGGTTAGTGAGGATGTTGCACTGCAGTTTATTGAGGAGTTTGGTGATAGTATATCTCAGGGGATACCCGGTAAAGATAGAGCTGATGTTACACTGGATGAATTGGTATGGGCAAAGGGAGAAGGAAAATATCAGTTAAATCTTCACCTTGCCTGTAAAATTGCGTTGTTGGAGGCAGGGATTCAAAAAGAAAATCTTGACGTGACCGATTTATGTACCTGCTGCAATCCGCAGTTTTTCTTTTCACATCGGGCCAGTCATGGCATGAGAGGAAACCTTGCAGGAGTGATGATGATAAAGGAGAATAGATGAGGTTACAATGACCGGTTTGCAGACCGGTAACACAAATAATGAAGGATTATCGTTTAGGATAAGGAGGGTAATGATGATTAACACATTAGTAGAAAAGATTTCCAATTTAAATGCACCGGTGGTGGTAGGCTTAGATCCGATGCTTGATTATGTGCCGTCTCATATTCAGAAAAAAGCATTTGAAGAGTACGGAGAGACTTTAGAGGGGGCTGCGGATGCTATCTGGCAGTTTAATAAAGGAATTGTGGATGCTGTCTATGATTTGATTCCGGCAGTAAAGCCGCAGATTGCCATGTATGAGCAGTTTGGAATACCGGGACTTATGGCATTTGAAAAGACCTGTGCCTATTGTAAGGAAAAAGGTCTTGTTGTGATAGGAGATATCAAAAGAGGGGATATCGGTTCGACTTCAGGGGCTTATGCCACCGGTCATTTAGGAAAGGTACAGGTGGGAAGTAAAAGATATTCCGGTTTTTCAGAGGATTTTGTAACGGTGAATCCGTATCTTGGAACAGATGGGGTAAAGCCGTTTGTAGATGTCTGTAAGGAGGAGAATAAAGGGATTTTTGTATTGGTTAAGACTTCAAATCCCTCTTCAGGCGAGTTTCAGGACCAGTTAATCGACGGTACGCCTTTATATGAGCTGGTAGCAAGGAAGGTAGTAGAGTGGGGAGCGGAATGCATGGGCGATACCTACAGCAATGTGGGATGTGTAGTCGGTGCGACATATCCAGAGATGGGAAAGGTGCTCCGTAAAATGATGCCAAAAACTTACATCCTAGTACCCGGTTATGGTGCTCAGGGAGGTAAGGCTGAGGATTTGGTGCATTATTTTAACGAGGATGGACTTGGTGCGATCGTAAATTCATCAAGAGGAATCATTGCTGCTTATAAACAGGAAAAGTATGCAAACTTTGGAGCAGAGAATTTTGCAGATGCATCCCGTCAGGCGGTAAAGGATATGATTGCGGATATCACCGGAGCAATCGGGAAGGACGTATAAATCCGTAATGTTAATATGCGTTGCTTGTGGCAATCAGTAGATTTGTGATACCTTGGGGATATAAAAAATAAATGGAGGTATGCAGATATGCTTAGTGAAAATCTAAAAATAATCCGTAAAGAAAAAGGAATGTCACAGGAAATGCTGGCACAGCAGATAGGAGTTGTCAGACAAACTGTATCAAAATGGGAAAAGGGACTATCTGTTCCCGATGCAGAAATGCTTGTACGGATAGCAGATTTATTTGAAGTTTCGGTTGAAAACCTTTTAGGCGAAAAGCTTGAGGAAAAAGAGAACACTAATGAGGTGGCTGTACAGCTTGCAGTGCTTAATGAATATCTGCTAAACCGGAGTAAGAGAAGACGCAGAATTTGGAAGAGCATAGGGATTGTGATTCTTGTCCTGTTAATTTTGTATATATGTATGTGGGTTATGAGGGTTCCAATATCCTCAGATATAGAGACAGGATATACGACAAAACTGGTGTGTACATTGGATGGTGAAGAATACCAATATGAAATTGTCTATGACGAGCAGGATGAGGTTTGGTCAGACGGAGGAGATGACTTTATTACAGAGTATATTTTGAAGCCGGAAACTGCATTGAATGCAAAGGAAAGGATTTCAGTGATTGAGGATTATTTTAAGGAGCATGGGGGAACCTGTGAACGGATTGAGGAATAAAGAGACAGCAGGAGGAGAGTGTATGTGTGCAGTAAAGACAAAAGCGGTGGTAAAGCAGCAGGAGTCGCTTGCCAGAGATATTTACAGTCTGGTTTTAAGTGTGCCGGAGATTGCAAAGGAGGCACGGGCAGGGCAGTTTGTATCCCTATATTCAAGAGACGGTTCTAAGCTTTTGCCAAGACCAATCAGCCTTTGCGAGGTGGAACAGGAAAAAGGCTTGATTCGTCTTGTATACCGCATAGCAGGCTTTGGGACAAAGGAATTTTCAAAGCTTCAGGCAGAGGATACCATAGAAGTTATGGGACCTTTGGGAAATGGGTTTGACAAAAAGGATAAGAGGGCAGTTTTGATTGGCGGCGGAATTGGAATCCCGCCGATGTTAGAACTGGCAAAGGAGCTTAGCTGTGAAAAGAGTATTGTCGTGGGTTTTCGGGATGAGACATTTTTGCTGGATGATTTGAAAAAATATGGCAGCGTTTATGTGGCCAGCGAGGATGGAAAAACAGGTGTACGGGGAACGGTATTGGATGCCATAAAGGAATATGGAATTGAGGGAGATATCATTTATGCCTGCGGTCCAACGCCGATGCTTCGCGCAGTTAAGGAATATGCCTTGGCAAATGATATAGAGGCACAGCTTTCCCTGGAAGAGAAAATGGCATGTGGAATCGGCGCCTGTCTTGCCTGTGTCTGCAAATCGACGGAAGTGGATGGACACAGCCATGTGCATAATAAGCGGATTTGCAAGGACGGTCCGGTGTTTGATGCAAGGGAGGTGGAAATCTAATGAATTTAGCAGTTAATATTGCGGGAGTGGAATTTAAAAATCCGGTAACAGTGGCTTCAGGAACCTTCGGTTCCGGTGCCGAGTATGGCGATTTTGTGGATTTGAATAAACTGGGAGCAGTTACGACCAAAGGGGTTGCAAATGTTCCATGGCCGGGCAATCCCACACCGCGGATAGCAGAGACCTATGGCGGGATGATGAATGCTGTAGGGCTTCAGAATCCGGGCATTGATGTGTTTTGTAAGCGGGATATTCCGTTTCTTAAGCAGTACAATACCAATATTATTGTAAATGTGTGCGGAAAGTCTGAAGCAGATTATGTAGAGGTAGTGGAGCGTCTGGCGGACGAGGATGTGGATTTGTTAGAGATTAATGTTTCCTGTCCCAATGTCAAAGAGGGCGGTATTGCCTTTGGTCAGAATCCACAGGCATTAGAGCAGATTACAAAGGCAGTGAAGGCAAAGGCAAAGCAGCCGATTATTATGAAATTAAGTCCGAATGTAACGGATATAACAGAGATGGCAAGGGCAGCGGAAGCCGGCGGGACAGATGCTTTGTCATTGATTAATACCTTAACCGGAATGAAAATCGATATTAATCGCCGTGATTTTGCTATTGCAAATAAGACGGGGGGGCTTTCCGGTCCTGCGATTAAGCCGGTTGCAGTTCGCATGGTATATCAGGTGGCAAATGCGGTCAAACTCCCGATTATAGGCATGGGCGGTATTATGAATTACGAGGATGCGATAGAATTTATGATGGCGGGTGCCTCTATGGTATCGGTTGGTACGGCTAATTTTCATAATCCGTATACGACGGTAGAGATTATAGAAGGCATTAAGAGCTTTATGGAGCAAAAAGGCATAGAAGATATCCATGAGATAATCGGCTGTGTTAAATGATGGAGAATAGCATAGCTATTTCTCCATCCTGTTAAATTCTTCCTCATCCAGCAGTTCTTCAAATTTATCTTCTGCAGCCTCCCACTCGGCATCAGATTCGATAGCGGAGAGTATTGCATCATTTCCATCTGACTGGTAGCGGTAGAGAAAGTATTCGCCGTCTTCATAACCCTCAATTGGGCTTTGGGGCATCAAAGCGATATAAAACTGCTCCTGTACAGGAAATATGGCCAGGATATCGCACTCTACCTCCTGATCATTGTCCAGATATAGGGAAATCGTATCTTCAGTGATGATTGTTTCCTGTTTTGTACTCATAGCATGTCCTCCTAAGAATTGATTTTTAATAACTCAATAAATTCATTTTCTGATATTGCCTGACTAAAGAAATACCCCTGCAGAATGTCACAGGTTTCGTTTTGCAGGACTCTCAACTGTTCAATGGTCTCTACGCCCTCTGCAATGACAGAAATGCCAAGATGGTGGGCAAGATTAATGATTGTACCGGCAATATAAGAATCCTTCTCGTCGTCTGAAATGCCGGAAATAAATGATTTGTCAATCTTTAGCGTATTAATTGGAATTTTTGTTAAATAGTTAAAGGAAGAGTATCCGGTTCCAAAATCATCGAGAGCAATCTGAACACCCAGCTCCCGTATCTGGTTAATGAGTGCCATGTTATGGTCAAAATTTTTCATTAATATGCCTTCTGTCAGCTCTATTTCCAGATATTTTAATGGCATGGAAGTCTTTTCCGGAAGAGCTTTAATGACATTGATAAGGCTGTTGTTCCGTAATTGGATAGTGGATACATTAACGGAAATCTTTATTGGTTTGAATCCGGCTTCCATCAGGCGATGGTTAAAGCGGCAGGCTTCAATCAATGCCCATTCTCCTAACTGGTCGATTAGCCCGCATTCCTCGGCTACCGGAATAAATTCATCCGGAGAGACAAAGCCTACAATAGGAGAATTTAAACGCATCAGCGCCTCGCATCCGAGTATTTCACCGGTGGACACGTCGGCCTGTGGCTGGTAAAGCAGATAAATATCTTTATTGTCTATGGCATCATGTAAGATATCAATCAGGTCATTCCTGCGGTTCACTTCATCCTCCATGGATGAGCTGAAAAAGGTATAGCTGTTCTTGCCGGTATTTTTGGATGCATACATGGCAATATCGGCATTTTTCATCAGCTCGTTTAAGGATAGTCCGTTTTGTGGGAACAGGGCAGCACCGGCACTTAAAGTAATATGGACAGTTTCATCCTCCAATACAAAAGGGTGGGAAGCAATGGAAACCAAGGTATCTAAAAATTCCTCCAACTCTTCTCTACTGTTTATCTGATTTCTCAGGATAACAAATTCATCTCCACCGTTTCTGGCAAGAATATCATCTTTGTTGATGAAGGAGCTCAGCTTAGAGGAAACAGCCTGTAGCAGCAAATCTCCGTAATCGTGTCCCAGGGTATCGTTGATGGACTTGAAGCCATCTAAATCGATAAAGATAACGGCGTGGTTTCTGAACCCTTTGCCGTTATTGTTGGAGAGTATCTCCTGCGCATATTTGAAAAAGGCCATACGGTTATAAAGTCCGGTCAGTGCATCTGTATATGCCAGTTTTTCAATATCCTCATAGCTGTATTGCAGCTCTCTCTGACTGATTTCCAATGCTTTACGAGATTCCAAGACCTCCTTGTAGTTGGTGGAAATAATATCCATCATCTGATTAAAATTGTTAGAAAGGGTTCCAAATTCGTCATCCCGTTCCATATTGCATTGCACATCTAACTGACCGTCGGCAGCATTCTGCATTTTTTCACTGAGCTCGATAATCGGCTGAGTGTATTTAACGGCAAGGCTTCTGCTAAGCTGGCTGGATAAAATCGTTACGATGATCAGAACCACCAGCAATAGTATAGGAAGACTGGATACAATGTTCGTGTAGGTTGACGGATCCCGTATAGTAACGTAAAGCCAGTTGTAGTCTGGAACAAAGGAATATCCGCAGATATAATCCATGCCGTCAGAAAATGTGCCGGGGAGAATTCTGTTGAGGGAAATCTCCCCATTCCCGATACCGGAGAGCTGCTTGAGATTTTCGAATAGCTTTGTGTTGTGGGATTCAATAGTATAGCCGAACATTGGTCTGCCGTCAGTGTCTATAATAAAGTTCTCCTGTTTATCAGATGTGGAGAGATAGGTGCCAAAATAGTCTATTGTAATATTCGTGCGGATTAATCCGATAATGGAATTATTTACCATAATTGGAGAAATAATATCCAGCGTATTCTGTGTGAATTCAGAATGCGGGAGAATGCAGGTTGCAGTATAAGTGTCAACCGGCTGTTCCATGATTTCTGTCCAGTCGGCCGACGAAACAGAGGAGGAGGACAGCACCAGATAGCCGTCCACATCATAGATGTAATAGCTGACTGTGTTATCGAAATCGGCAGAAATTTGTTCTATGGAAGCCTTGACACTATTGTAATTTGCAGAAGTGGTTTTGAGCAGGGTGTCCGGAGTATTGACTTTTTCCAACAGATAGTTTCTCAGCTCGTTGGAGCTGGCAAGAGAGGTTGTCTCGATAATCTGTGATTTGAGCTGGTTAGAAAAGGCACAGCTATAGTCATAGGCAATATTTTTAATATTTTCCGTGTTAATCTCCGCATATTTTGTCGTTGCTGCAACATAGGCAAAAACAGCCATAAGGATTACAGGAATTACTGCCATTAACAGGATAGAGTTTTGCAATGATTTTTTAATCGGCATATATGTAAGTCCTTTCTTATGTATACTTTTTAACTATTATATATAATTAAATGAAATTATTCAATGTACTATCCCAAAAAAAATTGTAAAAATACACAAAAAAAGTGAAAATAAATTGCAAAGTATAGTCAAAATGTGGTATAATGCTAATGGTTAGTGAGATTTGAATATACATATTATATGAAGATAATATAAGAATACAAGGAGGCTATTATGTTTGGTGTATATTTCGGTAAATATCTGCAGGATAAGGGGATTTTGACGAATGAGCAGTATGAATCGATTATGTCGGATAAGGAAAACACCAGAGTGAAAATGGGACTGCTTGCAGTGGAAGCTGGATATATGACCAATGCACAGGCTGAGGAGGTCAATACATTGCAGCAGCTTCAGGATAAACGTTTTGGTGACATTGCAATAGAAAAGGGTTATCTGTCAGAAGATGAGGTCCAAGATTTGTTGGAGCGGCAGGGAGATGAATATTTGCTATTTGTACAGGCTTTGATTCAACATGACATTCTGACATTAGAACAGATTCAGACGGAGTTGAATACATATAAAAAGACGGCACATTATACTGCATTGGATATGGAAGCACTGAAGAGCGGTGATGTTGATCGGATTGTGCCTATTTTTATCAAAGACGGTTCAATTCCGCAGATTATGAAGGATTATGTTGCGCTTACGGCAAGAAATATTGTCCGGTTTATTGACCGTTTCTTCAGAATGGAAAAGGTGGAGCGGATTACAGATTACACCACTCCCTTTGTTGCTGCACAGGAATTGATAGGCGATTACAAGATGTTTGCCGGATTTTGTGGTGAGGGGGAGGGAATTAAGAAAATTGCGGAGGAGTTTGCCGACGAATTGTTTGATTGTGTGGATATAGATGCTCTGGATGCGGCATGTGAATTTCTTAATTGCAACAATGGGCTCTTTGCGCGAAAGCTCAGCGATGAAAATGTAGAGGTTGATATGTGTCCGCCTATTATGAAAAGTGAGAAGACGATTATTCGTTCAAAGGAGGATATGTTCAAAATATCCTTTTATGTGAAAGATTCTGCTGTAGATTTGCTCCTTGGTTTTGGGACCGAATTGAGCTGACGACACAGACGGCAGGATGATATTTATTTGTGTGTTGGAGAAGGGAAAGGAATGATACAGATATGGCAAGGATTTTAATTGTAGATGATTCTAGGACATCGCGGAAGATATTAAAGGGAATATTAGAAAGTGAAGGATATGAGATAATTTGTGAAGCGACTAACGGTCAGGAAGGCTATGAACGCTATGTGGAGCTGAAACCGGATGTGGTGACGATGGATATCACGATGCCGGTATTAGACGGAATTGAGGCATTGAAGAAGATTAAAAGTGAGTTTCCTGAGGCGAAGGTCATTATGGTCACTGCAGCAGGACAGCGGACAAAGATGGTGGAGGCAGTGCAGAACGGGGCAGATGAGTTTGTCAGCAAGCCCTTTGAACCGGATCAGCTCAAGAAAATTATTGACAAGGTGGCAGGATAACCGGAGATAACGGATAAAATTGGATAAGCTAAGGTTAGTGAAAAGGGGTTTTCATTTTGAACCCCTTTTTCATATGGAAAATTAAACCGAAAAAGGGCAAGAATAATTGACTTCACTTTCAAGTTATTATATAGTAAATAGTAATAACTACGGTTATATAAATACGAATTTATGTGGTGATACCTCAGGAGGACGAGATGAGTAAGGTTAAGAGAGTATATGTTGAGAAAAAGCCTGAATATGCGGTGAAGGCAAAGGAGCTGTATAATGAGCTGACGGAATATCTGGACTTGAAGCTGGAGAAGGTCAGAGTGCTGGTTCGCTATGATGTGGAGAATATATCTGACAGTACCTATGAAAAGGCTCTTAGGACTGTATTTTCTGAGCCTCCGGTAGACTTTGTGTATGAGACTGCATTTCCCTTTGAAGAGGGAGATTATGTGTTTTCTGTGGAGGCGCTTCCCGGACAGTTTGACCAGAGGGCGGATTCGGCAGAACAGTGTATTAAGCTGTTAAATGAAAAAGAGGAGGCGGTTGTACGCTGTGCTGCTACCTATGTGCTGACCGGGAATGTCAGTGAGGAGGAATTTGCAAAAGCTAAGGCATATTGCATCAATCCTGTGGATTCACGAGAGACAGATGATGAGCAGATACCGGAAACATTAATCCAGAAATTTGAAGAGCCTGCAGATGTGGAGCTTTTTGATGGTTTTAAGGATATGGCAGAGGGTGAGCTTAGAGGTCTGTATGATTCACTGGGACTTGCCATGACATTTAAGGATTTTCTTCATATACAGAATTATTTTAAGAAGGAGGAAAACAGAGACCCTTCAGTGACGGAAATTCGTGTGCTGGATACTTACTGGTCTGATCATTGCCGTCACACTACCTTTGCAACGGAGCTTACCAATGTAACCTTTGAGGATGGATATTATAAGAAACCTATTGAAGATACCTATAACCGATATCTGGAAGACCGAAAGGTTTTATATAAGGACAGAGAAGATAAGTTTGTCTGCCTGATGGATATCGCTTTAATGGCAATGAAGAAGCTGCGTGCAGACGGCAGGCTGCAGGAGATGGAGGTTTCAGATGAAATCAATGCCTGTTCCATAGAGGTTCCGGTTATCATTGATGGTGAGGAGGTTATGTATCTGATCCAGTTTAAGAATGAAACCCATAACCATCCTACAGAGATTGAACCTTTTGGCGGGGCAGCAACCTGTCTTGGCGGATGTATAAGAGACCCGCTTTCAGGCAGATCTTATGTATATCAGGCAATGCGCGTAACTGGAGCGGCAGACCCTACCAGAGCACTTTCTGAGACCTTGGAAGGAAAGCTGCCACAGCGGAAATTAGTGACTACTGCAGCTGAGGGCTACAGCTCCTACGGTAATCAGATTGGACTGGCAACCGGTCTCGTCAATGAGGTGTACCATCCGAATTATGTGGCTAAACGTATGGAGATTGGTGCAGTGGTGGCAGCAGCGCCGAAGAAAAACGTCAAGCGGCTTACCTCTGACCCGGGCAACGTGATTATTTTGATTGGCGGAAGAACCGGGCGTGACGGTATCGGAGGGGCAACAGGAAGCTCCAAGAAGCATACCACTCAATCTATTGATACTTGCGGCTCCGAGGTTCAAAAGGGTAATCCACCTACTGAGAGAAAGATTCAAAGGCTGTTCCGCCGGGAGGAGGTTGCCAGTATTATCCGTAAGTGTAATGATTTTGGTGCTGGTGGCGTCAGTGTTGCCATTGGTGAGCTGGCTGACGGATTGACTATTGATTTGGATAAGGTACCAAAGAAATATGCCGGATTGGATGGAACAGAGATTGCTATTTCCGAGTCTCAGGAGAGAATGGCAGTTGTTGTGGATGAAGAAAATGTAGATAAAATGCTGGCGTACTGCCGGGAGGAGAATCTGGAGGCAGTTGTGGTTGCCCAGGTGACGGAAAGCCCACGCCTTGTCATGACATGGAGAGGCAGAGAGATTGTTAATATTGCCAGAAGCTTTATTGATACAAACGGTGCGCATCAGGAAAGTGACGTGACAGTTACCATGCCTGACAAAGAAAAGGATTATTTTAATCAGAAGGCAGATTTTTCTGATGGAAAAAAGGCATGGCTGGATATTCTTGGAGATTTGAATGTCTGCTCACAGCGAGGGCTGGTGGAAATGTTTGACAGCTCCATCGGCGCTGCTACAGTGGTGATGCCTTATGGCGGAAAATATCAACAGACTCCGATTCAGACGATGATTGCCAAGCTGCCGCTGGATAGCGGTAAATGTGATACGGTTACGATGATGTCCTATGGTTTGGATCCGTTTTTACTAAGCTGGTCTCCTTATCATGGTGCAGTGTATTCCGTGGTGCATTCTGTGGCTAAGATAGCAGCTTCCGGTGGTAATTGGAGCAAAATCTATTTTACCTTTCAGGAGTATTTTAAGCGGCTGGGAGAAGAGGCAAAACGATGGGGTGAGCCAATGGCGGCACTGTTAGGAGCATATTCTGCACAGATGGGATTTGGTCTTGCCTCCATAGGTGGGAAGGATTCCATGTCCGGCTCCTTTGATGACATTGATGTACCACCAACCCTTTGCTCCTTTGCGATTGCTGTGGGCAAGGCAGGTGATGTTGTAACACCGGAATTTAAAGAGCCCGGAAATAAGATTATTGAAATTGACATTAAGCGGGATGAGTATGGACTTCCTGATTACGGGTATATGAAGGAGATATATGGTGCTCTCTATGAGGATATACAGTCAGGAAAAATTCAGTCTGCTTATGCGGTTGGCTTTGGCGGTATTGTGGAAGCAGTATCCAAGATGGGCTTTGGTAACGGAATAGGCGCACAGCTTGATACATTGGTTTCACCTGAGAAAATGCTTCAGAAAAACTATGGTGCCATAATCTGTGAAGTAAAAGGAAATGATATCCGTGAACTGACTGTGCCAGCGGCGGTAATCGGTAAGACAACAGAGGATGGGTGCTTTACCTACGGAGATATTACCGTGACGATGGAGGAAGCGCTGGCTGCATGGACAGGCACTTTAGAAAAGGTATTTCCAACTCTGTCAGGGGTAAAGCAGGAGAAAGTTCCGGAAAATGTTTATAAAACGGATAACGTGTATATCTGTAAAGAGAAAACCGCTAAACCTAAAGTTTTTATTCCGGTATTTCCAGGTACAAACTGTGAGTATGATTCGGCGAGAGCCTTTGAGCGTGCGGGGGCTCAGGTGGAGACATTGGTATTTAAAAATATGACAGAGAGTGATATTTTGGATTCTGTGGATGCCTTTGCAAAGGCAATTAGCCAGGCACAGATTATCATGTTTCCGGGAGGCTTTTCTGCAGGTGATGAGCCGGAGGGTTCGGCAAAGTTTATTGCTGCCGCATTCCGCAACGAGAAGCTGAAGGAGGAGGTCATGAAGCTTCTTGAGGAAAGAGACGGTTTGGCGCTCGGTATCTGTAATGGTTTTCAATCACTGATAAAATTAGGTCTGCTGCCGTATGGAAGGATTACTTCTCAGAAAGAGGATTCGCCGACACTGACAATGAACAGCATCGGACGACATCAGTCCAAAATGGTTTATACAAAAATTGTTACCAATAAGAGTCCGTGGCTTCGAAAGGCTGTGCTGGGTGGAGTATATACCGTGCCGGTTTCCCATGGAGAGGGACGATTTGTCGCTCCGGCAGAATGGATTGATAAGCTGTTTGCCAATGGGCAGGTGGCGACGCAGTATGTAGATATTAATGGTAATCCGACTATGGATGAGAATTACAATATCAATGGTTCTTACGCTGCCATTGAGGGAATTACAAGTCCGGACGGACGGGTTTTGGGCAAAATGGCTCATTCAGAGAGACGCGGCGATTCAGTTGCAGTTAATATTTATGGTGACCAGAATCAGATGCTCTTTGAATCCGGAGTAGAATATTTTAGATAAAATTATAGGTATTGATAAGGGGAAAGGTTTATGCAGTATATTGTTACAAAACAGGAAATGCAGGCAATTGATTCCTATACCATTGAGAAAATCGGTATACCAGGAGAGGTGCTGATGGAACGGGCAGCCATGCAGGTGGTGGCTCAGGTAGAAAAGATAAACACCACTGGTGGGAGAATTCTTATTGCGGTGGAGGCCGGTAATAATGGTGGTGATGGTCTTGCTACGGGAAGAATCCTTATGGAGCGTGGATATAAGGTAGACATTTTTTATGTCAAGGGAATGACCAAAATCTCACCGAGATTTCAGATTCAAATGGATATTCTGCACCGCATGGGCGTACGAGTCCGCAGAGCAGTTCCCAACAAGGATTATCATGTAGTGATAGACGGGATTTTTGGCGTTGGGCTTTCCAGGAAAATTGATGGGGTACAGGCAAAGGCAATAGAAACCTTGAACCAGATTGATGCGGTGAAAATCGCCATAGATGTTCCGTCCGGAATTGATGCCACCACAGGAGAGATTCTCGGAACAGCATTTCGCGCTGATTATACGGTGACCTTCGGTCCGATGAAGATGGGGATGTTCTTTTCTGACGGGATTGATTATTGCGGCAAGATTATCAGTGCGAATGTAGGTTTTCCAGACATTGCCATTGAGCATGTAAAGCCGGAAATTTATGCCTATGATCGGTCTGATATGAAAAAGCTTCCCAAAAGAATTGATAACTCTAACAAGGGAACCTATGGGCGGGTAGCGGTAATTGCCGGAAGTAAAAATATGTCCGGTGCGGCATACCTGTGCGGAAAAGCGGCCTATTCCACCGGTGTAGGACTGGTGAAAATATATACTCATGAGAGCAACCGGATGATTATCCAATCACAGCTTCCGGAGGCAGTGATGATGACCTATAATGATTATGAGGGGGCACTGGCCTGCATTGAGGATGCCATGAAATGGGCTACAGTGATTGTTGTGGGACCGGGACTTGGTGTGGATACCACCTCAGAGCGTATGCTATATGAGCTGTTGATGAGTGCGGAGGTGCCGCTGGTGGTAGATGCGGATGCCCTAAATATTTTATCCAACAACACGGAATTAATTGATTCTTCGTCAGTGCAGCTGGTGATGACTCCTCATATGAAGGAGATGAGCCGCCTGATTGGGAAGACGATTCCGGAGATTATGGAGAATCGCTTTGAGATTGCGAAAAGATTTGCAAGAAAAATGGGAGTGACTCTTGTGCTTAAGGATGCAAAATCCATTGTCACTAATGGTGGAGAGCAGACCTATCTCAATCTTGCCGGAAATAACGGAATGTCTACCGGTGGCTCCGGCGATGTGCTTTCCGGAATTATTGCGGGAATGATTGCAGGCGGTCTGGATTTGGAAGAGGCTGCAAAAATGGGAACTTATGTGCACTGTCAGGCAGGCGATATGGCGGCAGAGCGGAAGGGAAAATATGCAATGCTGGCTTCGGATATTATTGAATGCCTTGGCGAAGTAATGAGATAATGTGGTATAATGTCATCAACTGAACCGAAGCGAGGTTGATGACCTGCGCGAGCATCAGCGAGCTTCATTATGGAAAGATATAGGAGAGTGTGGACAGGATGGACCGGTGTTACAGGGTTTGGGCAGATATAGATTTAGATGCAATTAGAAAGAATATAAAAACCATGCGGAGCTATATTCCGCATAAAAGTAAGCTCATGGCGGTGATTAAAGCAAATGCTTATGGACATGGTGCTGTGGAGGTGGCAAAAGCGTTGGATGACCTTGCACAGTATTTCGGTGTTGCCTGCATTGACGAGGCGGTGGAGCTTAGAAAGGCCGGAATAGACAAGCCGATACTTATTCTTGGTGCAACACATGAGAGCTGGTACGAGGAGGTTGTAGGCTATAATGTCGCACAGACGGTATTTACCCTTAAACAGGCGAAGGCTTTGTCGGAGACGGCCGGAAAACTTGGCAGGACAGCAGTTATCCATATCAAGCTGGATACCGGAATGAATCGTATCGGTTTTGCCTGTGGGGAGGAGAGCATACCGGATATTTTGGCTGTGTCAAAGCTTCCTAATTTGAAGGTTGAGGGAATTTTTACCCATTATTTCATGGCAGATGCGGCAGATAAATCCAGTGCGGAGCGTCAATTAGCCGAATATACAAGGATGGTAGAACTGTTAGAGGAGCAGGGAATGGATTTTTCTATCCGGCATATTTCTAACAGTGCGGGGATTATGGAGATGCCCAATGACTGCTTTGATATGGTGCGGTCAGGTATTTCCACCTATGGGTTATATCCATCCGAGGAGATGGACAAGGCTGCATGTGTTCTCTATCCGGCTATGGAATTGAAGAGCCGGATAACCTATGTAAAAACAGTGAAAGCCGGAGAGTCTGTCAGCTATGGCGGCACATATGTCATGCCAACGGATAAACGGATTGCCACGGTAGGGGTTGGATATGCAGACGGCTATCCGAGAGCGTTATCCAATCGGGGAAGGATGCTTGTTCATGGAAAGTATGCACCGGTTGTAGGCAGGGTATGTATGGACCAGACGATGATTGATGTCAGTGAAATTTCTGATGTACAGCCCGGTGATGAGGTTGTGCTCTTTGGCAGACAGGGAGTAAACACATTGAGTGTGGAAGAATTGGCAGAAATGTCATCAAGCTTTAACTATGAGTTTGTTTGTGACGTGAACCGCCGGGTACCCAGAGTTTTTCACCGTGATGGTAATATTATAGCGGTAAAGAATTATTTAAATTTATGAAAGCATTTCCCGATTGCCAGCTTCTTTACACAATCGGGACTTAGATGTAAAGCTTTAAAATAAAAGATAAAGTTTTTCAATTCACAAACTGAATAGCCCTCGAATACAATGGTAATACTTAGAATACCTGATAGAG
This sequence comes from uncultured Clostridium sp., assembly GCA_947178475.1. Classification (GTDB taxonomy): domain Bacteria; phylum Bacillota; class Clostridia; order Lachnospirales; family Lachnospiraceae; genus CAG-590. The sequence continues at coordinate 20,690 of CAMWYM010000021.1, forward strand.
AAACAGAAACGTCAATGTGTGCGTTACATACCGGAGTACGGAGATATCAGGAATTTGTTAATGGAGAGTGATACCATTGATGGTGACGAGAGGAGATATTTATTATGCAGATTTAAGACCGGTAGTGGGTTCAGAACAGGGTGGAGTCAGACCGGTGCTTATCATACAAAATGAGGCGGGAAACCGCTATAGTTCCACTGTGATTTGTGCGGCAATCACCAGCCGACAGAATAAGGCGAAGATTCCCACTCACGTGGAGCTTGCAGCAAGCAGATGCAACATTGCAAAGGATTCCGTTATCCTGTTAGAGCAGGTCAGAACCATTGACAAGCAGCGGTTGCGGGAAAAGGTCTGTCACTTGGATGATGACATAATGGGAACGGTGAATCAGGCGTTGAAAATAAGCCTTTCCCTATGAAATAAGACAGTGCAGAAACTGCCTATTGACCGTTAAGAGGAATCGTGCTATAAAATAGGAAAAATCATCTGATGAATGAAAATTAGAAAAGGAGAAAAATACATGACAAAAGGTGTGCCCGGACGCTTTAAATTCTTTTTTGGCAGAAAGAATAACGGAGATCAGGCGGAGGCCGTTGAGGAAGAGATTTTATCTATTATTGAAGAGGGACACGAACAGGGGGCCATCCAGTCTGACGAGGCGGAATTCATTTCTAATGTGTTTGAGTTTGGGGATAAAGAGGCAAAGGATATCATGACGCCCAGACAGAAAATGGTCTGCATTGAAGCGAATATGGATATGCAGGAGTCGTTGGATATCATGATAGAGAACAACTATTCCCGATATCCTGTTTATGAGGAGGATATAGATAATATTCTTGGTACGTTACATATTAAGGATGCCATGGCCGCATATATGCAGGATGTTCATCAGACTGCAGGAGAGGTGACTGGGGAACCATTTTATATCCATCCGACCCAGAAAATCACAAAATTGCTAAAGGAAATGCAGGAGAGCAAGAATCATTTAGCTATAGTTGTAGATGAATATGGGCAGACAGAAGGAGTGGTGGCTTTAGAGGATATCATAGAGGTGATTGTGGGAGATATTCTGGATGAGCACGATAAGGAGGAAAATGATATTCTTAAGCTGGCTGCCGGAGAGGGATATATTGTCAGGGGAACTACTGATTTAGAGGAACTGGAGGATTTATTTGATATTGAATTTCCGGATGAGGATATCGACACGGTAAACGGATTTATGCTGTATGAATACGGGCGTCTTCCGGAAGGTGATGACAGAGTCAGGATATTGTATCAGGGATTTCTCTTTGAGGCCATAGAGCGGGATGACCGGATGATTACAAGGGTGAGAATCCGCAAGCTGCCTGAGGAGCAGGAAAATGAGAATCCGGGTGAGGGAAAGTGAGCAGGAGGCAAATGTAAATAGAAAATGTGAATTTTGTGAGAACTCCTTGAAATTTCTATAATTTGGTAATATAATGTTCGTTACCGAACAGTTTGAAAACAAACCATTCGGTAACGAACTTTTTGCGTACAGGGAGATGATAGATTGACAAAAAAGAGGGAGTGTGAATGTCCGGAGGAGCTGTCACGGGTTGGTTTTCAGTTAAAGATACTGGACCATTTGTGCCGGCGTGACATAGAGGCTTCTATCCGGAAAAACGGATTTGAGGGAATGTCCGTGATTAATGCATGGATTATTGACTATCTGGCCCGTAACGAGGGAAAGGATATCTTTCAAAAGGATATTGAGAAACAGTTTAAGATAGGAAAATCCTCTATAGCAGGGACGCTCAAAATGATGGAGGAAAAGGGAATCATCGTCAGGAAGTCCTTTAAAGGGGATGCGAGGCTCAAACGGGTTAATCTGACGGATAAGGGCAGAGAGTATGCGCATAGAATGGAGCAGGGAAAGGATGATATGGAGAAGAAAATCTGCAAAGGTCTGACCGAGGAGGAGTTAGAGCTGTTCTTTTATGTGGTAAAAAAGATGCAGGATAATCTGCTGGAATAAATTCACTGGAATGTAATGGAGATAAAAACGATAGTGTAAAGTAGATTATGAAAATTTATGAGACGGGAATTGCCCGCATTAAGAATCACTTCGTGATGGCGGGCAAGCAGGTAATCAATTTTGCAGAGCAAAATTGGTTACAAATGACTGAAGGTATAGTAATGACAGGAATAAGGAGATGACAGCGTGTTAAAAACATTAATGAAGCAATTGAAGGAATTTAAGAAGGATTCCATTCTCACACCATGCTTTATGGTTTTGGAGGTTACCATGGAAATGATCATTCCGTTGATGATGGCCTCAATTATTGACAATGGTGTAGAGGTAGGAGATATTAACCATATCTATAAGATGGGAGTCTATATGGTGATTGCAGCCGGAATCGGGCTGAGTGCAGGTATATTAGGTGGTAAATATGGAGCAAGGGCTTCTGCCGGTTTTGCCAGAAATCTAAGGCAGGCAATGTACGAGAATATTCAGACATTTTCCTTTGCCAATATCGATAAGTTCTCGACAGCGGGGCTGGTTACCCGTATGACAACGGATGTGACTAACATCCAGAATGCATATCAGATGATTCTGCGTATGTGCATCCGGGCATTTTTTAGTCTGGTATGCGCAATGGCCATGTCATTTTTTATCAGTCCGAGGCTGGCAAGTATCTATCTGACAGCAGTAGTGGTGCTGGGCTGCATTTTGTCTGTGATGATTTATTTTGCCACCCGATATTTTAATCAGGTATTTCCGAAGTATGATGATTTGAATGAGAGTGTACAGGAAAATGTATCGGCAATCAGAGTAGTGAAGGCCTTTGTCAGGGAGGACTATGAACGGGAAAGATTTACTGCGGCCAGCAATAATCTTTATAAAATGTTTGTTAAGGCAGAGTCTATTGTGTCCCTGAATGCACCGATTATGATGACAACGGTATATACCTGTATTTTGTTGATTTCCTGGGTAGGGGCAAAGATGATTGTGGGTTCTGAGCTGGCCACCGGTGAATTGATGAGCCTATTTACTTATTGCATGAATATTTTAATGAGCCTTATGATGCTATCCATGGTATTTGTTATGATTTCCATGAGTACTGCCAGTGCGAAACGTATTGCAGAGGTGCTGAATGAAAAGAGTACTCTGACCAATCCGGACAATCCGGATACAGAGGTGGAAAATGGAAGCATTTCTTTTGAACATGTAAATTTCAGTTATCATGAAAATGCCGAGGAATGGGTGTTAAAGGATATCAATCTGGATATTCATTCCGGTGAGACCATCGGAATTATCGGCGGTACAGGAAGCTCTAAGACATCACTGGCAAATCTGGTTAGCCGGATTTATGATGTGTCTGAAGGGTGTGTCAAGGTTGGAGGCAAGGATGTCAGAACTTATGATTTGGAAACGCTGAGAAATCAGGTGGCAGTGGTGCTGCAGAAAAATGTGCTGTTTTCCGGGACCATTTTGGAAAATCTGAGATGGGGAGACGAAAATGCTACCAGAGAGGAATGTATTCATGCCTGTAGGCTAGCATGTGCCGATGATTTTATCGAGAGCTTTCCGGAAGGGTATGACACCTATATAGAACAGGGTGGTACAAATGTGTCCGGTGGACAGAAGCAGAGAATCTGTATTGCCAGGGCATTGTTGAAAAAACCGAAAATATTGATATTAGATGACTCTACCAGTGCGGTGGATACCGCAACAGATGCCAGAATCCGTAAGGCGTTTAAGGAAGAGATTCCGGGAACAACAAAAATTATTATTGCCCAGAGAATTTCCAGTGTAGAGGATGCAGACCGGATTATTGTTATGGAAGATGGCGCAGTAAACGGGTTTGGAACCCATGAACAGCTGTTGGCAGATAATGAGATTTATAAGGATATTTATGAATCTCAGACTGGCGGAAGTGGAGATTTTGACCAGGCAGGAGGTGTGAACTGATGGAAGAAAACAGTAAATCAAGTGTATCCAATCAGGCAAAGCCGGTAAAGGGACCCGGGGGAAGAGTGCCAAGAGGGCAGAAGCCTGCTGTGGAAAATCCGGGAAAAGTATTGGGCCGGCTTGCCGGATATGTGATGAAATACTATAAAATTCATATTGTTACTGTAGTGATTTGCATTTTTCTGAGTGTGCTTTGTAATGCTCAGGGAACTATGTTTATGCAGACGTTGATTGATGGATATATCACTCCCCTTTTAGGCAGTAAAAATCCAGATTTTTCAGGACTTGCCGGAGCGATTGGAAGGGTTGCAGGCTTTTATGTACTGGGTGTTTTTGCCTCATGGCTTTACAACCGGCTGATGGTAAATGTTACTCAGGGGACTCTGCGGAATCTGCGCAATGAGATGTTTGTCCATATGGAGGGACTTCCAATTAAATATTTTGATACGCATGCCCATGGGGATATCATGTCTGTCTATACTAATGACATTGACACATTAAGACAGGTTATTTCCCAGAGTATGCCTCAGCTCTTAAACAGCGGGATCACTATCGTGACAGTGCTTGTGTGTATGATTAAGCTGAGTATTCCTCTTACCGGGGTGACATTGGTAATGGTGTCCATTATGCTGACTGTTACGAAAAAGGTTGCCGGCAAATCAGGGAAATATTTTATGCAGCAGCAAAAGGATATCGGTGGAGTCAATGGTTATATTGAGGAAATGATGTCCGGCCAAAAGGTGGTAAAGGTTTTCTGTCATGAGGAAAAGAGTGTGGAGGAGTTCAACGAATTGAACGACAGGCTTTTTGAAAGTGCTTATCAGGCGAATAAATTTGCCAATATGCTGGGACCGGTGAATGCACAGTTAGGAAATATGAGCTATGTTGTCTGTACAATTGTGGGAGGTATTCTTGCACTGAACGGTATCGGTAACCTGACACTTGGAACGTTAGCCAGCTTTTTAAGCTTTAATAAGAGCTTTAATATGCCGATTAACCAGATTAGTATGCAGTTAAATGCTATTGTGATGGCACTTGCCGGAGCAGACAGGGTATTCCGCCTGCTGGATGAGAAGCCAGAGGTAGATGACGGCTATGTAAAGCTGGTTGTGGCAGAGGAGCGCAACGGGGAGTTGGTGGAAAGTGATAAAAAATATACCGGAAAATGGGCATGGAAGCATGAGCATCAGGCAGACGGAAGTGTTACCTATGAACCTCTTCAGGGTGATGTTGTATTTGATGGGGTAGATTTTGGATATGATGACAGCAAAATGGTACTTCACGATGTCAAGCTCTATGCAAAGCAGGGACAAAAAATTGCATTTGTGGGTTCCACCGGTGCAGGAAAAACAACAATCACCAACCTGATAAACCGGTTTTATGATATTCAGGATGGGAAAATCCGTTATGACGGAATTAATGTGAATAAGATTAAGAAGGCGGATCTGCGGCATTCCCTTGGAATTGTATTACAGGATACCCATTTATTTACCAATACTGTGAGAGAAAATATCCGATATGGAAATCTGGACGCAACAGATGAAGAGGTGGTGGCTGCTGCAAAGCTTGCCAATGCCCATAGCTTTATCAAGCATTTGCCCCAGGGCTATGATACGGTGCTTACAGGTGACGGTGCAAATTTAAGCCAGGGGCAGAGACAGCTGCTTGCCATTGCCAGGGCGGCAATCGCTAATCCTCCTGCATTGATTTTGGATGAGGCAACCTCTTCTATTGATACTCGTACGGAACGTCTCGTGCAGGATGGTATGGATAAACTGATGGAGGGCAGAACTACCTTTGTGATTGCACATAGATTGTCTACGGTAAGAAATAGTGATTGTATCATTGTGCTAGAGCATGGACGGATTATTGAAAAGGGAACCCATGACGAGCTGATTGAGCAAAAAGGGAAATATTATCAGCTATATACGGGAAAGACTGCATAGACGGATAGATATATGACAGCAGAAGATAATTTATTTGGACAAATTTTTCCAGTATAGATAATGAAATCCTTTTATAATTTCACTTTACATTTAAGCCCGCAGCACCTATAATAATGAATAGTGTGCTGTGGGCTTTTTTAAAAGTGTATGGCAGGATTTACTTAATGCAAAGACACACATATCGAGTAAAAAATAAAAGCAAGGAGTGTTAAAGGTGAAAAACACAGTAGAAATCAGATGGCATGGTCGTGGCGGCCAGGGTGCCAAGTCAGCTGCGCTGATGTTAGCGGATGCAGCATTTATGACAGGAAAACATGTGCAGGGATTTCCGGAATATGGTCCGGAGAGAATGGGGGCGCCGATTACAGCGTATAACCGGATCAGTGATGACCCAATCCGTGTACATTCCAATATCTATGACCCGGATTATGTTGTGGTAGTGGATGAAACACTGCTAGAGAGCGTGGACGTGACTGCCGGATTAAATCCGGATGGAGCTATTATTATTAATACCACGAAAAGTGTGGATGAGGTAAGACCGCATCTAAATGGATATAGTGGCGGTGTACACACATTAGATGCAAGAGAAATTTCGGAAAAATGTCTGGGAAAATATTTTCCTAATTCACCTATGCTTGCAGCGATTGTAGCAATCAGCGGTGTTATGAGTAAGGAAGATTTTTTCCGGGAGATGGAAGGTTCTTACCGGCACAAATTTGCAAAGAAGCCGGAAGTGGTTGAAGGTAACCTGAAGGCATTACATATGGCTTATGAGGAGGTGAAGTAGATGGCGGCAACAGATATTACCAAGATAACGGAAAAGAGTGGATGGAAAGATATTACAGAGGGAAACCAGATTTATGCTGCCGGTACTTCCAAATTGTTTAATACGGGAGAATGGAGGACGCAGACACCGGTTTTCCACAGTGATAAATGCAAGCAGTGCTTACTGTGTGTGCCGGTATGCCCGGACAGCTCCATTCCAGTCTGTGACAGCAAGAGAGAAGATTTTGATTATGACCATTGCAAGGGATGCGGTATTTGTGCGAAGGTGTGTCCTTTTGATGCGATTTCTATGAAAGAGGGTCAGTAAGAAGGAGGAAGATTTAAGATGGCAATTCGAGAACGTTTATCAGGAAATGAAGCCATTTCCTATGCGATAAAGCAGGTAAATCCAGATGTTATGCCTGCATTTCCAATTACACCGTCCACTGAAATTCCGCAGTATGTGGCGAATTATATTGCAAATGGTGAGATGGATACAGATTTTATTCCGGTGGAGAGTGAGCACAGCTCCATGAGTGCGACGATTGGTGCTTCGGCAGCGGGAGCAAGGGCATTGACTGCCACGTCTTCCTGTGGACTTGCCCTGATGTGGGAGGAGCTTTATGTGGCGGCATCAAACCGTTTGCCACTGGCACTTTGTCTGGTAAACAGGGCTTTATCCGGTCCGATTAACATTAACTGTGACCATTCGGATTCCATGGGTGCAAGGGATACCGGATTTATTCAGATTTATGCAGAGAATAATCAGGAGGTATATGATAATTTTATTCAGGCTTACCGCATTTCCGAGCATAAAGAGGTAAGACTGCCGATTATGATCTGTCAGGATGGTTTTATTACCAGCCATGCAGTGGAGAATATTGAGTTATTAGAGGATGATAAGGTAAAGGGCTTTGTCGGTGAATATGAGCCGGAGAATTTCCTGCTAAATGCCGACCAGCCGATGGCTTTAGGACCATATGCCGTTTCCAATTATTATATGGAGACAAAGATGGCACAAAATACTGCGATGCAGAATGCCAAAAAGGTAATTTTGGAGGTTGGAAAAGAATTTGGCCAAATGTCAGGAAGAAGCTATGGTTTCTTTGAGGAGTACCGCCTTGAGGATGCGGATTATGCTTTGGTGATAATTGGTTCTGCAGCAGGAACGACAAAGGATGCAGTAGATGCATTAAGAGAGCAGGGAATCAAGGCAGGCTTGTTAAAACTCAGGGTATTCCGTCCGTTCCCGGATGAGGAGATTGCAGAGGCTCTTAAAAATTGTAAGGTTGTTGCCATTATGGATAGAAGCGAGGGCTTCCGTGGCAAGGGAGGTCCATTAGGTGCAGAGATTAAGGCAGCTTTATATGATTATGCGAAAGAGGTAAAAGCATTTAACTTTATCTACGGTTTAGGTGGAAGAGACTTTACGGTGGAAGAGGCACAATGTATCTACAGGGATTTAGAGGCATACGATAAGGACGGTAAAGAAGTTGAAGAATACCGGTATGTAGGACTTAGAGGATAAGGAGGCAAATGAAAAATGAGTTATAATTTTAAAGAAGAAATGAATAAACCAGAACGTTTGGCTCCTGGTCACAGAATGTGTGCCGGATGCGGTGGAACAATCGCTGTTCGTGCTGTACTTCGTGCCCTCCACGAAGGTGATAAGGCGGTTGTCGGTAATGCGACAGGTTGTCTGGAGGTATCCACATTTATGTATCCGTATACCTCCTACGAGGACAGCTATATCCATAACGCATTTGAAAATGCAGGGGCAACTATGGGTGGTGTGGAGACCGCTTACAATGTGTTAAAGCGAAAGGGAAAAATAAAAGATGATTACAAATTTATTACCTTTGGCGGAGATGGTGGAACCTATGATATCGGATTTCAATCTTTATCCGGTGCCATGGAGAGGAATCATGATTTTGTCTATGTGTGCTATGATAATGGTGCTTATATGAATACAGGTATTCAGCGTTCTTCTGCAACCCCGATGTATGCAGATACAACTACAACACCGGTGGGAAGCCAGTCTAATGGTAAAATGCAGAACCGTAAGGATCTGGCATCCATTATTGCTGCCCATGATGTTCCTTATGTAGGGCAGTCAACGCTGCTGGGTAATTTCAAGGATTTACACACCAAGGCAGAGAAGGCAATCTACACAGAGGGTGCCTGCTTCTTGAATGTGATGGCGCCATGCCCCAGAGGCTGGAGATATCCCACAGAGGATATTATGGAAATTTGTAAGCTGGGAGTAGAGACCTGCTACTGGCCGTTATTTGAAGTGGACCATGGCAAGTGGATTCTCAATTATGAGCCAAAGAAAAAGCTTCCGATTGAGGATTTCCTAAGACCACAGGGCAGATTTAAGCATCTGTTTAAGAAGGGAAATGAAGACCTGCTTGTTCAGTTCCAGAAGGAAGTGGACAGAAGATGGGAGGAGCTTCAGTTCAAATGCTCAAGGTATTAAAGAATCATAATCGAAGAGGATAATAATATGGGGTTGTTTGATAAGCTGAAAGAAAAAATGGGCAAAAAAGCGGCAATGGATGATATGTATTTGTATTCCGAAAAAGAATTGAATGAGTATGACGCTTTTATACAGGAGAATTTCGGTTCCTTTGACGAGGTTTTTCATGAGATTGTCTCACCGGATATTCATCTGGATATTATTATTGTGCCCCCAACAGAGGAGGATAACTATTATAAGCTGATTACCATGGGGATGGGTGCATATTCCATGAATGTACCGGAGGATTTGCGGGAAGAGGAATTGGAGCATGCAGAGCTTATACTATATCTGCCAAAGTACTGGAATATCAAATCACCGGAGGAGAAGGATTATTGGCCTATCCGCTATTTAAAGATATTGGCAAGACTGCCAATTGAATGTGATACATGGCTGGGCTATGGACATACGGTTCACGGCAATGAGGAGATGGAGCCCTTTGCTGAGAATACAGGCTTTAACAGCCTGCTTCTGTTAAACGGCTGCAATTTATTGTATGAGAATCTGAATCTGCGGTTAAGCTCCGGGAAAAAGATTAATTTCTATCAGTTATTCCCGTTATATCAGGAGGAGCTGGATTATAAGCTGGAAAACTCATTAGATGAATTGCTGGATTTATTCAGTGACGAGGATATGTTGCCTGTCCTGAATATTAAAAGAAAAAATTATTGTGCATCTTAAGATATGTATACAGGTGAGCTGTTATTTTACTGCGGTCAGAGAATAAAAGATTTCTGACCGCAGTTTTTTTATCGGAGGTAATTAACTTATCTAAAACTTAAAGTGGCTTATAAGAGCATAAATATTTCTGCTTTGTCTCATCAATCTTGCGCTGCTCAGCATCCGGTGTCGGGTAAAAGCCTCTTTCATGCATGGAGCAGAATACATCCTGCTGCATAGAGTGTTCGTCTGCTAAAATATCCAGCATGGTGGAGCGAAGTCCTTCATGCACACATTCATTTGAAAAAGTATTGAATAAATTTGTGGCAGCTTTTTGAGCAGCCAAAGCATCACCTAAGATTTCTTTTTCCTGATATAATTCCATGACAGCCTCCTAACTTAAATGGTCATAAAGTTTATTGAAATGTGATTGGTGTCTTTGGGAGATTTCTTCCATCTCGCTTCTTACATTAAGATCGGTAGCGTGGGTTGCTAACATCTGGAATTTTTTTACCAGCAATTCCTCTTCAGATAATAAATCATGCAGTGCTGATAATTCTTTTTCTGATAATTGACTCATTCTGATTCTCCTTTTCTTTTTATATTAGGCACTTGCAAAACATTTGATAACAGTGGTGCTTTCCCGAGATATAACCTTCCAAAAGACGGATGATATCCGGAGCAGTTTGTCGATTGTTTTACAATCACCTTTGTGATATGTGGTAGTATGGACTGAAAACAGGAAAAATATACATGTGCTGTTTTTATTTTAATCAGAGCAGGAATAGTCTGTTTGTGCCGTTTGGTTTAGAAACTCTTTTGTTTTGCCGATATTTAATATATAATGAGTACAAGATGATAGTGTTGTTAGGTCATTGCGAAACTGCATGTTTACAACTGGTCGTTGTATAAAATCAACAATTCACAACAAGGCACGCTTGCGCTGCTTGTCGCTCGTAACGGTACCTAAGGCTGCAAAACACGCAGCCTAAGTACCGACGGCTCCAAAGCACCTTGTCTGCGAAATTGTTGATTTTGCACAACTAGATTTTGGAAATAGGGAGTTTCGCAATCACCTAGATAATCTTGTTAAAAAGAGGATTAGAAATCTAGATGCAGGCAGGGATGCGGGATATATAGTCAAGGAGGAATAGTATGAGCAGAATTACAGGAGTACAGGGAAACAGACAAGGCATGTTTACGGTCAATGCCAATCAGACACAGAGGCATGATGCAGACAGTATGGCAGGAGAAGGTCAGGATAAAAAGGGAACTGCAATTTTTGCCGGTGACTTGAACATGGGGCAGGACAGTATTTTGGCGAAAAGACAGAAGGCACAGAGAGAGGCCATGAAGATGATTCGGGATGTGTTTGCCGATGATATGAGGACAGACGCAGAACAAAAGGCGAGAGAGCAGCATATTGAGCAGATGAAGGAGCAGAATGAAAAGGCTAAGTCCAGCCTGAAAGATATAGAGGGTATGCGTGAGAGCTTGGTGGAACAGTATGAGATTACGGAGGACAGCCAGGAGCAAAAAGATTTAGAGCTGGTGCGCAAAGTGAGATCCTCAAATCCATTTGCAGAGGATGAGCTGACTGACGAGGAGAAAAAACGCTATGAGCAGATTATGGAGCGGGGACTTACAGACTATCAGAAGAGCTCTCTTATGCTGGACGAGGCGGAAAAAGAACTGAATGGATTGATATCAGATAATAAGAGAGATATTGCCATTGAAGAGGATACAATTTGGAATACGGATATGGCCCGGTTAAAGAAGCATCCGATGAAGGATGCTGCGAGAAATGCAGCTCAGCATTTAGAAGCGGCAAGAAAAGAAATGATATCTGACCTGTATAATGAGTCCAAGGAGCATATCGACGAGAAAATCGAGGAAGCCAAGGAAGAGCAGAAAGAGAAAGCAGAGGAGAAGAAGGAGAAAGAACAGGAGGAGGCAGTCAAGGAAGCAAAGGAACTGGAACGGGAGATTATGCTTCAAAAAGCTCAGGGAAATGCGCAGGAGCATATAGAGGAGCTGACTGCGAAAGCAAAAGCCCGCAGCCAGACATCATTACAAAATGAGATAAATGAGGATATTTTAGATGGTATCAGTGAGGGTGTAGATAAATCGGCAGACATTGATCAGAAGATTAAGGATTTGCTGGATAAGATGAGTCTTTTACAGGAGGACTTAAAGGGTGCAGCAGTAGATAATACCTTGTAAATCGTATAAAGCTTAGACCGTTTGTATTACAGACGGTCTTTTTTTGTTAAATCGAAAATGATAACCAATATATCCTTGCCTGAACATAAAAATTCTTTTCAAGTTAACAAACTCTTGACAAAATCGAAAAGATAAAGTACACTGAGAATCAAGATAACAGCGTTATGTTAGAAGGAGGCAGATTGGTTGGGCGAGGATAAGGAAACGAGAAAAAAGCTTCTTGACAGTGCAAAGCAGGAATTCCTTGAAAAAGGTTACATGAAAGCCTCCCTGCGTACCATCTGCAAAAATGCCGGAGTAACAACAGGTGCCTTGTACTTTTTCTTTCAGGATAAAGAGGATTTGCTAAAGCAGCTTGTAGAAGAACCGCTAAAAGGGCTGATTTCGAGAATACAGTCGCATTTTTTGGAAGAAATGAGTATGGAATCGGCATCTGTATCAATACAGGAGGATTCGGCGGATATTCAGGCAGCAAAAGAGATTGTACATTTTATGTACCAGCACTATGATATCTTTCAGATTCTTTTAACAAAAAGCCAGGGAAGCGTTTATGAGGATATCACAAGCCGGTTTGCTGATAAGATAGAATAACATTATAATATGCTGGCAGAGAGGATGGCGGAGATGCTTGGTATCCAGAAGCCGGACCATTATATGATTCACTGGCTGTCGCATATCCAGATTGACTCTTTTATCCATTTGCTCACCCATGAGCGGAACGAGGAAGAGGCGGTCAGGCATATGGAAGAAGTCGTTATTTATCTGGTATCAGGCTGGAACGGTCTGTTTTCATTAAAGGAATAATGGCTATATGGCAGGAGAACCAATTGCTGTATAGCCTGTTATTAGCCATATAACATAACGGTGTTATGCTGTGAAATCATACTAGAAACATAACGTTGTTATGTTGTAAAGAGAAATAGGGAGGTAATTATGTATCTTGAAGTAAAGAATCTAAAAAAGAGTTATGGTGAAGGTGGGAGCTTTGCCCAGGTATTGAAAGGGATTTCGGTTTCTGTCAGCCAGGGTAGTATGTGTGTAATTCAGGGAACCAGCGGTTCTGGAAAATCCACACTGTTAAATTGTATCGGAGGTCTGGACTTGATGGATTCCGGTTCCATACAGGTGGATGGAAAGGAAATATGTGGGCTGTCACAGGACAAATTATCGGATTACCGGAGGGAAAACCTTGGCTTTATTTTCCAGTTTTATAACCTTGTGCCAAATCTTACTGTCAGGGAAAATATTCAGGTGTGCGAGTATCTGACAGACAGTCCTCTGGATTTAGAGGAATTACTTGAAACATTGGGATTGACAGAGCATCAGAATAAATTCCCATCACAGCTTTCCGGTGGTCAGCAGCAGCGGTGTGCCATTGCAAGGGCATTGAT
>CAMWYM010000022.1 GCA_947178475.1 uncultured Clostridium sp.
TATTATAGGAATTATTTTCATCTGCGGATTTTTATCCTATATCAAAATTCAAAATATAGACATGTAACAGGTTATATCAAATGACTGATAAAAACAACAAAAATGGAGGGCAAAAGATGCTTAAGGTTATGAATCTAAACAAGCAGTTTAAAAATCAGGAAGTATTAAAGGACGTAAGTCTGCATGTAGATAGGGGAAGTATATGCGGAATTGTAGGAAATAACGGTTCCGGTAAAACCGTACTATTTAAATGTATTCTGGGCTTATATCATGCTGACAGCGGAGAAATATATATTGACGGAACGCTGCGAAAAAGAAAAGATGATGTGTACAAGGAGGCAGCGGCTCTCATTGAATCTCCTGCCTTTCTATCCGAATGTACCGGACTTAAGAATTTAGAATACTTGTACGAGCTGAACCACAAAAAGAATAAGCCTTATCTCAAAGAAATCATGCTGCGGGTAGGCTTGGACGGAGATTCCAGAAAGAAGGTTAAGAACTATTCTCTCGGAATGAAACAGCGCTTAGCAATCGGACAGGTACTAATGGAGGATAAGGATTTTATCATATTGGACGAACCGATGAATGGTTTAGACCGAAACGGAGTAAAAGAAATGCGCTCAATATTCTTAGATTTAAAGCAGCAGGGGAAAACTATTTTGCTGGCAAGCCATATCCGGGAGGATATAGAACTATTATGTGATACCGTATATCAGATGGACGGCGGAAGAATAACGACTCAGAATAACTAATCCTCCTGTCTTGCATCATTTAAATCCCCGTTAGATAATAAAACCCATTACGCATTTTTATATTATTGTTTTGTTTAATCCTTTTTTCGGTAAGAATTTCCACTCTTTCCCACATTTCCTCCTGAAACATACCAATACGCTGCTTTATAAATTCTTCATCATCAGAAAGAAACAACTGAACCATTGGGATAAAATCTACCCATCTATTCAAATACTTCTCACCTACAATAATATCAGCGGCTATTTGAGAACCCCTGAAATAAACATTTGATGTAACCAGCCTCATCCCTTTTTTAAGGATATACATGTTTTGCATTTCGTATGGAAATCTGAGAAGCACTACTGCATCCATCTCATCTGAATATGCTGATATGACAAGAGGATTCAAAGAAGTTACAACCGCAGGCTGTGTATCACCATGCGCTAAATATTGATTAATACGCTCAAACTGCCTGTTGTAGTATCCTTTCTTTAAAAATGGCACTTTCAATACATCGTCACGGAGCTCTTTAAATTTTCTTTTTGACAGGTGTACCTCTCCTGCATTTTGTGCAGAAGTTGTTTGATCCATATAATTTTTCATAACTTGCCTCCTAAAATTTGTTGTTTTATTATCAAAATTTTCAATCGCTTATTATTCGCTTCAATATGATTATTAATACATTTTTATCATACCACAAAAAGAACCGGAAATACAGACAAGGTAATCTTTCCTATAAAGATTATCGAAATCAGAAACAGATTTTTCTCCTTAATCGACAACTCGAGGTTGTCCAAACAAGCCTTTATATTCCACTTTTGTAAAATACTTCAGTTCATATTGGTTTTCCCCTCGTTTCATAGCTTCATTAATTTCTGTGATTTCTTTCTGAATTTCATCTGCTGTTTTGTACCAGCCTAAAATAACGTTGTGCTCTCCCCAAAAAGTAACCCCTTCAACACCTAACAGCACATAGGCAGGTGCTTTACCGTTACCAAAAACCTTTGATGATTTTACTGCCTGGCAAGCCACAATATGGTTCTTATCAAAAGAAGCAATTGTAATTTTTTCTGACGGTGCATAGATAACCGTTCTATCCTGTCCCTCTATATTTCCAATATTGGATTGCTCTTTTACAAGATAGTCGATAGATACATTAAGTTTTTGAGAAAGCAAAATCAGTTTTTCAGTTTCGGGATACCCAGACTCTGACTCCCATTTTGAGATAGCCTGTCTTGATACATCCAACATCTCAGCTAGCTGCTCCTGCGTTATTCTTCTCTCTTTTCTAATAAGTCTTAAATTTTCTCCAAAGGACATTGTTATACCTTCTCTCTTATTTTTTGTAAGAAAATCTTACTTATTTTTTCTCATTTCAACCACCAACCTGGAGTTGCGTTTACGCAACGTAAAGTTGCAATTCTTATTTCGTAAATGGAATCTGTATTTTATTACAACAACTCCTTAATCTCACTACGCCTGCTGACTCCAAGCTTTGCAAAAATATTAGACAGATGTTTCTTTACTGTGGTTTCCGATATAAACAGCTCATCTGCTATTTCCGCATTACTTTGATTTTTTATCACCAGTAATGCAATCTCAACCTCTCTTTTTGTCAAGCCCAGTGCCTGAAGCCGTTCTCTGTAGTTAGTTCCTCCCGCCGCCTTTTGGTCTTCAAATTCCCTACCCGGCAGAGCATTTGCATCCTGCCTCACAGTCTCAGCTTTTTCCTTTGATGTATCCTGCAAAATCACCCATATACAGAATCCATATAGAATCGGACGACAGGACAGAGCAAGCACCTGCATGCTTGTGTTTTCGGTATCCGGCCAGACTATGCCCATATTGGCTAGTAGCAAGACAAAGGTTTGCAGGATTCCCGCCCACAGGGCATTTTGTCCAATCCAAATTTTTTCACGATGAAAAAAAGCTTTCCAGCCTTCCACGGGCTGATCCTCTGCTTTCTTCCCCCATTCCCTGTGCTTGTCAGCCAAAGCCGGGAGAAGGAGCAGGCACGTACCGAATATCACCAATACAAATTGCCTGAAATCAAACAAAAGCCGCAAATCAAATTTTAAAAATGCTGCAATCAGCACAAGATACAACAGAACTCCTATGCCCTTTTTCATTCTTCACTCTCCATAAAATCTGCGATTTTCTGCTCCAACCGGCTATTAATCGGAAACAATATAAGACAAATGATAAATCCGTATAACAGGCTAATCAGTGCTACGGAATACCCCATTCCCGCCTCTGACCACCCACCTGCTTTGGCTCCTACTCTCACACACTCTACCAGTGTGCTTACCGCACCCGCAAACAGTGAGCTGCTCATAGCAAGCTTTATTGCAGCCTTTGCCCTTCTAAGCTCCTTTAAGCACTCTGCTTTTTTCCTGCCAAGGGTCAGTTTAAATGCATTATGAAAGTCCTTAAGCAATCCCGCTGCTGCAAGAATCGGAACCACAATAATTGCCATAAACAAAATGGTCGCTGAATCAATATAATAGAAAGCAATATTGATATCAAATCCGGAGGCATTTACTGCCAGCATCAAATAAACCGATAAAATGATTCCTAATATTACAAAAATATACATCTACATCCTCCTTAATGAAACCCTGCATCAAAATGTGACCTGCCCGGGTTATTTTAATTCCATCCGCTCAAATATAACTGTCGCTGCCGACAGTGCCAGTAAAAGAGTAAGCACCATAACCATCACAAATGTTCCGATTGAAAACTCTTGTCCCAAAAACGCAAGCTGCCCAATCTGATATGAATAAGAATATCTCAAAAAAGGTAAAAGTGCCTCCGACAAATTTGTTTCCGCCCACAGCAAAGAATATGTTATCCCTATACCGGCACCGATTGTCACAATCGCTCTTTTTGCTATCACAGCAACAAGAATCATCACTGCTCCCATTGCTGCGTATCCCAACACTCCATAAAATAGCAGAAATATCGCATTCTGACAAGTTTCCGGACAAATTCTTTCACCAAAACCATTGGCAATTGACACAACAACCGTTGTCATTCCCGTATATACCAAAAAAAGCAGGAGCAGTCCGGCAAGGAATACAAAGGCCTTGGACAGAAATATCTTCCTGCGGGAATGACCGCATAACAAACTCATTCCGAAGGTTCGATTGGAAAATTCCACACACAGGAAAACTGCTGCAAATAAATACCCGATAACCGCATGATGCAATATGTATGTCAAAGCAATGATATACATATCATATCCTGTCCCCTTGGCCCCCATGGCAACCAGACAAAGGGTACTGAATAATGAAGCCGCATTACATAGGAGCAACGTTTTAAAGCCACGGGATTTTGATAATTTAAACCATTCTGCTTTGATTAAATTTCTCATCGTTCCCCTCCTTCCCCCTTTATGACTGTCATATAATATTTTTCCAGACTGGCGTTTTTCTCTTCCAGCCTCTTCTCTTTTAATTTTTCCCTAAGCCTTTCCGCTGTAATCTCTTCTACCATTTTACCCTTATGGATAAAGCCATAGCAGGTTGCAAGCTGACTAAGTTCCCCCAAAAGGTGGCTCGAAATCAAAATCGTTATCCCTAATTCCCTGTTCAGTTTTTTTAAAAGCTCTCTAAATTCCACAATTCCTTCCGGGTCCAGACCGTTGATGGGTTCATCCAGCACCAAAAATTCCCGATTACTCATCAACGCCATTGCAAGACCTAACCGCTGTTTCATCCCTAAAGAGAAATCCTTTACTCTTTTATCAGCAGCATCTGTCAGTCCCACAAGCTTTAGCAGCTCCAAAATACAGCCCCGTCCGGATATGCCATACTGAAGCCTTAAAACCTCCAGATTATCCGTTGCCGTCATCCCAAGATACAGTGCTGGTATTTCAATCATTGCACCGATGCGCCTGCGCTGTACGCATAAGCCCTTCTCTTCGCTTTCCCCAAAGAACTCCACTTTCCCTGCGCTCTGCCTCGCTCTCCCTGCCAATATACGCATCAGCGTTGTTTTCCCGGCACCATTTTTTCCCACAAATCCATAGATATCTCCTTTGTGAATCTCCATACAAAGCCCGTCAAGTGCATAAAATCTATCCGTATAAAAACCCCCGGATTTGATATCAAATGCCCTTCGATACTGCTTGGTTAAATTGCTGGCAGCAAATATGATTTCCGACATACCATTCCTCCTTTATCCCATTTTTCTCCTTTTTAACAAAGGTATGGCATAAAGTCCATACTCCTATGGTAGTATATGGGGTAGTATTTTTTATACTATACTGAAAAGCAGGGCAAATTTGCACTATCACCCCTTTGTTTAAGCATTGATAATTCCACCTCATTAAAGTATAATCATTCCTATAAGTTTACCTGAGGTGAGGTGTTTTTTATGTACAACATTGCGATTTGTGATGATGAAGATATACTCATTCGTGAGCTGAAAGAAAATTTACAAAAATATGCCACCGAAACAAACAGAGAATTTTGCTTCTTTATCTATCATGATGGCAGCGAATTATTACAAAATTATAACTCTGATTACGATTTGATATTTATGGATATAAAAATGGAACAGCTAAACGGTTTAAAAACGGCCGAAGAAATCCGGAAAATAGACAATACAGTGGGACTGATTTTCCTAACCTCCTTAAAGAAATATGTATGGAAGGGGTATGAATTTGGTGCGGTCAATTATCTGCTAAAGCCGGTGAACTACAATATCCTGAAAATGGAGCTTGACCGTTACTTTGCCCGCTACCAGGGCAGAGACGAGCCGTATATCAGTTTTTCCAATAATAATGGCAGGTATAAAGTATTATATAAGAATTTAAGCTATGCCGAGACAGATAAGCGTAATGTAATGCTGCATTTTGAGGGACAGAAGCAGGTCATTTATAAGAATATGAAAACGGTTTCTTCCCTGCTCTGTTCACAGCCGCAGTTTGCACATTGTCATCAGAGCTTTGTCGTGAACCTGTCCTTTGTAAAGGGCGTGGAGGGATTAGAGCTGTTTCTGATTACAGGAGAACGGATTCCCATCAGCCAGCCAAAGCGAAAAGAATTTATGGAAAAATTAACCGCATACATAGGAGAGTTGTTATGATACGATTTTTAGATATTCTTTCTTTTCTGCTGGAATTGAGCTACAGTGTTGTATTTTTTTTGATGATTCATACGTTTCTGCCTCTGCGTAAAAATCGACTGGTACGTATACTTGCCTTTTTTGCATGCAGCACCTTATCCGCAGTTATAATCTATTCCAACGACCTGGCCAATCTTCTCGGGGCACTTTTAGGAATTTCCGCATATATTGTGGTATTTCACTGCGGACACTGGGCAAGAAAAATGACTGCTATACTGGTGTTTTATCCAGCACTGATTGCGGTAAACTATCTTATGCAGGATATTGGGTCAAGATGCTTCTTCTCCACAACGGGAGCTCCCAATCCTTCAGCCGGATGGACAAAGGAGCTATATTTAATCAGCACCGCTATTCATACGCTGTCTTTGCTGCTCAGACTTTTATTCTGGATTCTGTCATTGCGGATTTTACAAAAATATTTGCGGCATATCACGTCTAATTTAACAGTAAAAATGTGGCTTATGATGGATGCTTTAATGCTGGCTCCCTTCATAGCAATCTTTACCATTATTTATTCTATGCCGGAAAACCCTCTGATTGTCTATCCTATATGCGGGGCATCCATATTTTCCAGCTTTGGCTGTATATATCTTGCTTCTTACATTTGTGATTCCGTACAAACCGCATACTATGCACAGGAATTAGAAATGAAGCAGGCATATTACCGTGACCGGACAAGCGATGAGGAACGGGTCCGCTCTGTTTACCACGATATGAAGAATCACCTGCTTGTGCTGGAGAGGCAGACCAGTTCAAAGGAAACCGCCCAAATGTTAGAGACACTGCAGCAGGAGGTGGAAATGTACGAGAACTATGCACATACAGGCAACGACATTTTGGATATCATTTTGAAGGAAAAAACAGAGCTTGCAAGGAAAAAACAAATCGACTTTTCCATTACCGCTGACTTAGACGGCATCAATTTTATCGAACCATTAGATATCAGTACCATTTTCGGCAACAGCCTTGACAATGCCATTGAAGCGAGTGAGAAGCTTCCCGAAGGGCAAGGCGCTATTCTTGTGAAAGCGGTCAGAGTGCAGAATTTTCTCTCCATTCTCATTGAAAATAACTGCGAGGAAAACAGCCCTTCTGTCAGCAGGCGGACTACCAAGAAAGATGATTTCCTCCACGGCTTCGGCATCTCTAACATGAAGAATGCCGCTGCAAAATACAAGGGACAGCTGATTACAAAATGTGAAAATGGCAAATTTACTTTAAAAATATTAATTCCAATCCCATAAGCGTAACGCTATGTGCCTGTTGTCGATTCTGACAGCAGGCTTTTTTATCGTGTATTAAATTTTGCGCTCTGGATATTAGAATCTGCGTCCTCTATTGTTTATTTTTTCTGATGAGATATGATGAAGCTGTCGAAAATACCTCGCTAAGTGGCCAAGTGTATTTTCGCACTAAATTCGCAGCATAGCTGCTCATTAAGTGCTCAATAAAAACAGTATCCGCCCGTAAGGTACACAGATTCCTTTATGGACGCATGCTCTTGGCGGACAGAAAGGAATCTAAGAGATTTGTGTACCGGAGGACGGATACGGAACTGGAATAGGAGGGATTCATATGACAATATTAAACGCAGCTCATTTAAAAAAGTATTACGGCAGGGACGAAAGCCTTGTAAAAGCATTGGATGATGTAAATGTATCGGTTGAGACCGGACAATTTGCAGCGATTATCGGCACTTCAGGAAGTGGAAAATCCACACTGCTGAATATGCTCGGCGGTCTAGATGCCCCGACTTCCGGCAGTGTGCAGGTGGAGGACAAAAATATTGAAAAACTGACGGAGGAACAGCTTACTGTGTTCCGCCGACAAAGAATAGGCTTTATCTTCCAGAACTATAACCTTATCCCCTATCTCACGGCTTATGAAAACATCGTGCTGCCTGTCCGTTTGGATGGCAAGACAGAGGACAAAGAATTTCTGGAGGAAATCGTTAAATTTCTGGAGCTTGACAAGAAGCTTTCCAATTATCCAAGCCATCTTTCAGGCGGTCAGCAGCAACGGGTGGCAATCGCCCGTGCGTTGATATCAAAGCCTGCTATCATCTTAGCCGATGAACCCACGGGCAATCTTGACAGTAGAACAAGCGACAAGGTGATTGAGCTTTTGAAGCTGACTAGTGAACGTTTTGGGCAGACGATTGTGATGATTACCCATAATCCTGAAATTGCCCAAAAAGCAGATGTACAAATCCGCATTGAAGACGGCAAAATCCAATCATAAGGGGGCTTGGTGGAAATGAACAACAAAAAGATAAGCAAAAAAATGATTCTACAGATGGCAAAGCAAAGCTTAAAATCAAGCCGCATGCGAAACATCTTTGTGATGATTACAATTGTTTTAGCTTCCGCCCTGTTAACCGTCATCCTGATGTTTGCAATGGGTCAGAAGCAGCAGACAAAAAATGAGCTTTCACACAGACAGCAGGTGAGCTACTATAACCTTACCAGTGCGCAAATGGAGGCACTGACAAATGACGAGCGCATTGCCTATCAGATACAGGTAAAGACCGGTATTCTTTCCGAAATGGACGGCTTTGATGTGATGCCATATTATGTGAGTGAGCTGTCTGATAAAATTAAAATCGGCGAGTTGGAAAGCGGTCAAATGCCTGAAACAGAAAATGAGATTGCAGTACAGGCGGAAATGCTGAAAAAAATGGATATTACACCCACTGTTGGCAACAGTGTAAGCTTTACTTTTTATGACGGAACCACGGAAACCTTTACCGTGTCAGGTATTTTAAAGGGCGGCGATACGGCGAAGCAGTTTTCCGTTTTCTTTTCCAGAAGCTATGCGGAAAGCGGCAGCCAGCTAAAGGATATGCCTTATGAAGTACATGCAAAACTATATAATGCTGATAATCTTTATGCTGAGGATTGCAAAGAAGCAATGTATTTAATCGGCAGCGATGCAGGAATCGAAAGAAAATATATCACTCCTTCAAAGGCATTTCTCGACTCTCTGTCCATAGATACACAATCGGTAACGCTTTATGGTCTGGTAGGTGCGGTAATCCTGCTTGCCTGCATTCTTGTTGTCTATGGTGTATTTTATCTATCCGTTATTGGAAGAATCCATCAATTCGGACAGCTTCGCACGATTGGCATGACAAAAAAGCAGATGAAGAAGCTTGTGTCCCATGAAGGCCGTAAGCTGTTTCTGCGTTCTGCACCTATCGGCATTATCATTGGGGGAGTTGCGGGATATTGCATTATTCCAGATGGTTTTAACCTCTTCAATACACTTATCATTATTGGTCTTGTGTTTGTGGTTATCTATGTTATCACGATGATTTCTATCGGAAAACCTGCCCGTCTTGCGGCGATGGTCTCCCCAATGGAGGCCCTTCGTTACATGCCGCAGACCGGAATGACGCAGGCGGCAAATAGAAAAATGTGCCGCAGACTGACACCATTTCGCTTAGGTGTAATGAATTTTTCAAAAAATAAAAAGAAGGCAGTTATCACGATGCTGTCCCTGGCTTTGGGAGGGATTCTCTTTATGACCGCAGCAACCTATATGTCCTCTTTTGATAAGGCGAATTATGCAAGACAGGGATATTTTACAGATGCAGAATTCCATATAGAATATTCCCCGTCAGCCATCAGTCTGAACGAATACGGAATGAGTGGTCTGCAGGCCAAAGCTCTGCTTAACAAGGAATTGATACAACAGCTTACCTCTTTGGATGGGGTAAGAACGGTAACAGAAATAAAGGGCTTCGGTGTCAAATTTGATTATCCTAAAAATGATGAATATGCCAATGACGATGCTATTTATCCAATGACGGAGGAAGAAACAAGGGAAATCGAAGGCTATCTGGAGGACGGCTCTGCTGACTATGAGAAGCTAATGAGCGGTGACTATATTCTTGTGGCAGGCAACAAAACTGCCGAGGAAATTTTCGGCTGGAGGTTTGCCGTAGGAGATACCATTACGCTCCATTACTATGATGGCGATCAAACAGCCCAAAAGGACGTCAAGGTGCTTGGTATTTTGAATGAACAATATGTCCTTGACAATAACGGGTTGGAAGGATGGTTTTTAATGCCTGAACAGGCAATTTTAAAGCAGGTGTCCTATGACAGCTTAAATGCCCATCTCCTGATTTCAACCGAGGCAGACAAAGAAGCGGCAATCGGAGAAGTTCTTACGGAAATGATCGCAGAAAAACCGGAGTTACTTCTTGAAACACTTGCAGAACGCAGAATCTCCTATGAACAATCTGCAAATCAGATATTCGGGGCAATCGGCGGTCTTGCTATTTTCATCATGATGTTTAGCATCTTAAGCATGATCAATACCCTGATTACCAATATCATTACCCGTAAACAGGAGCTTGCAATGCTTGAATCCATCGGTATGAGCAAAGGTCAAATCCGCAAAATGCTCCTTTCAGAGAGCCTGCTTTTGGTATTTGCCACTGTCGGTGTCACAATTACCATCGGAACCCTGTGCGGCTATGAACTGAGTAATCTGCTTTACAATATGGGAGCATTCTATATGGCATTCCGCTTCCCGGCAGGCTTTGCCCTTGCATATGCTGGTGTGTTAGTAATCGTCCCTCTGCTGATTACCCTGGTGTCTATGCACAGCTTTTCCAAGGAGATACTTGTGGAAAGATTACGAGGTACAGAAAATTGATTTCCTATGAAAAGTAATCAATAGAAACAGCCCAATGATAAATGACAACATGCTAATGATAAGACCTGCCCTAAATCCTGGAGCCTCATAGGTAATTTCAATGCTATGTCTTCCCTCTTCTATCGGAAAGCCTACAAATGCAGTATTGACCCTGCAGGCATTTACTGTCTGACCATCAATCTCTACGCTGTAGCCTTTCCGATATGGGTATGAGGTAATAAAATATCCTGCGCTGTCCATAGTAATCTGTCCTTTATATACACTCCGTCCATCTTCAGACCTGCTTTTGTCGCTTTCTGGTCTGACGATATCCTGATGCAGCGATTTCTTGTCCAGTGCATATACACAAAGTCCCTCAACCTTATAGCTTCCTTCTGAAACATCTACATTTAGCTGATTTAACGGTTTCTCGGCTGAAATAATATAGGTAAAATCATTATTTCTATTGGGGTATGGTGCCGATTTTGCCGACAGCTTATTTTTTATTCCGTTTATCCTGATTTCCACCGCTTTTCCGTCACTGCTTTCCACATGAAAACGTATAATCAATATCCTATCAGAAACCGTTTTTGTCAGCTCCATCACATAGCTTTCCTTTTTCCCCGAGGGCTTCAGCAGCTTATCCTTTTCACCAGGTTTAAAAAATTCATCAGCATCTATCTCTTTCACACAGGAAGCCTTATTCCCCGTATTACCGCTTTGAATATCAGCGGATTTGCCATCCTTTCCTGCGCCATCGGCAAGAATATTCGTCCCATTGTTCGGCACCACTGCCCTGCTGCCAAGCTTCTCCAATGTCTCCGGAAAATCCAGCTGCCCATACTCATCTTCACTCAGAAGGTTGACCGTTCCATAGCAGACAGGAAGAACATCTTCATTTTTAACAAGCACATAACCATCCTTCTCCATTTCAATTTCATAGCCCTCCGGCACATTTTCCTTATCCGTCAAAAGATATTTTTCTCCCATAAAATACAGGAAGAAAGGATTCGTGCTCGGGAGCAGGGCAACCCGGTTGTTTATGCTGATTGGATTCTTCATCGTATCATAGCAAAATCTCGAATATGCTGTATTCGTAACAGATGAATACATCGCTGTCCTATTTATTCTGCCATCCGCCAGTAAATTACAGTTTACAAAATTGTTAGCCAGCACATCAAAACGATATTCCCTGTCCTTTGCAAAATCAGAAATCTCCTGCAGGGTAAAATGCTGCTGGCGTTTATCCTCTTTTTTGATATACTCCCCACCTGTGCGAATCCCAAGCTTTGCACAGACTGGATTTAAACAGGAATCACTCATGTTCAGACACAGATTAAACAGAATCGGAACCAGATATACAATCAAAAACACACATTTCTTTACTGCCCTTTCTCGCTTATCTGCGTCAAACCCTCCCAGCTTCCAGATTAACAGCCACAGCAGCATAACTGCACCGTCTATAAACACAAGTATTCTCCAAGAGGAAAAAAATGCCGGTATCAGACAGCAGACTAAAAGACAAACGGAATGCTTCTGCCGCCCATGATATAAATCCTGAAGAGTGTCTGCCGCCAATAGCACAAACAATACAACAAACGGAATCAGAATCTTCGCTCTGGCATACAAAAATCCATTTAACACATAGGAAACTGCTGGAAACAGTATGCACAATAAAAGTACCACCGATAAAAAACGCTTCCTTCTTTTGGTGAGCGACAACAGCAGACAATACAGTGCAACAAGTGTCATACCACACCCGTATGGTGTATATAGCAATCCGTCCAAGCTTCCGTCCAAGAGTTTAATCGAAGCTGCGGCAAAGCTTCCTCCATCCTTCTCATTGGAAAAAATATCAATTGCAGTGGGAATCAAAAGTACCGCCGCCATACCGATAGATATGCCAGCAGCGCATACCAGTATTCCCACCTCCTTTCCCATTATTGCCGCCAGCTTTTTCACCTGCTTAAGAGCAATGCAGTCCTGAACCTCCTTTTTTTGCAGCAATTGATGTAATACATAGATTCCCACTACAAACAGACAGGAAATAGAATAATAGAAGCTGTGAATATAAATCATAAAAAGTGAAAGAATAAGCAGCTCCGCACGCCTTTTCTCCATCATCCTGTCCGCCCCCATCAATGCCAACAGCAAAAATGACATGTAATTCACAAACATTATCTGATGGTGCGCCTGATAAAAGCAGGCAGAAGCAGCCAATAATATAGCACCAAAAAATGCAAAAAACTCAGAAATATTTCGCCCCTTTAACCACCGATAGCAAAGATTTACGCTCACAACAACCCCCATGGCTGCGTATCCGGCTATAATATATTTCATTTCCACCCAGGGAAGCAGACAGGAAAGCAAAATATCCGGTCTGAGCAGTCCGTAATAAGCAAAATCATAGATATTACTGCCACCACCTAAACGGATAAACTGCGGAATCAGTTTCTTTGTCTCCAGCATTACCTGTCTTATACTCTGTGCAATCCCCACATGCTGGCAGTACCAGTCTCCCTCAGATCCAAAAAAATACTCTGTTCCAAGAGGCAGGAATAAAAGCAGTAATGTTATCATTGTCAGCAAAGCATGATTAATAAAGATTTTTCTTTTGTCCTTTTTCATTGTAATTCTCCTCACCCATGAAATTTACAGTCAAAAACTGCCTTTTGTTTTCATGAATAATGATAGAATTACAACCTTAAAAAAAAGCGGACTTTCTCTATAAAATTTCTTAACATATTTCTTAACTATTTCCGAAGAAAAGTTAATATTTTTTTAAGAATATCTGGTATTGAAAATCAACCGAAACAGAATTAAAATACTTACATAAACACTTAAGAGCAGGCAAATCCAAAACAACCTGCTTTGCAATTCAGAATCCATTACAGATAAAGGAGGAAAATATGAAAGCCAAAAAAATACTTGGATTGTTTTTACTTAGCAGTACATTACTTATGTCAACCGGATGTTTCAGAATCTATGAAGACTTCACGGTAAACCCGGACGGAACCGTTACTGAGACAGCTAAAATCTGTATCAGCAAGGAATACATAGACAGCTCCGGAGATAAACTGGATGCCGATACCAAAGTGGAAACATTAGAGGACGGAAAGGTTTACTACACTACCACCGATAAACAAAAAATATCAACCTCTACAACAATTCTCCCCTCAGACAGCTCCCTTGGTTTTATCCTTACAAAGGATATTTTCTATTATGCCCACGAGAACAGTCTCAAAAATATTCCACTCTATGCACGGGAAGAATATTCACCAGATGACCTGTATGCAAAATTTAACATTACGCTTGCCGGTCCTATAGCGGACACTAACGCCAATATCAGCGCAGAAACAGCAGGCAATACAGCCTCTTTTGATACCTCAGGTACATCCTCTATATGGTATGCCTATACGGCAGAGGGAAAGAAACAGATTGAAGAAGATACAATTGCCCCTGTGATCAAGGGAGTGAAGAAAAACAAATACTATCAATATCACTATATGCCGGATATCTCCATATCCGATAATGTTGCCGTTACGAAAATTACGCTTAACGGAAGCAACGCTACACCCTCACAGCGAACAAAGTCGGTCAAAGAAGACGAGATCAGATACCAGCTTATTAAAGGTCGGACAAAGAAATATATCATCTATGACTGGGTAACTATTGCCGACAACTGCGAGGTAAGCCTTGTAAAAGAGGGGAAAAACGTATTAACCGCATATGATTTACACGGAAACACCACTTCGGTTACCTATTATGTAGATTCCAAGGCACCGATAATAAAAGGCGTAAAGAACAAGAAAACCTACCGCAAACAGGCAATCCTCTATGTCAAAGACAAACAAAAGCTTGCAAAAGTAACCGTTAATAACAAAAAGCAAAAGCTATCCCGAAAGAATCTTGTCAAAAAAGGAAAATACAAAGGTTACTACAAAATCAAGGTATCTCAAAAGGGAAGCAATTACATCACAGCCTATGACCAGGCTGGCAATAAAAAGAACATTACCATTAATATTGTGAAATAACTCACTCTATTTGCCGTGAAAACACTAATGTCGCTTTAAACTGGTCACAGTCAATTCGAATATCAAATTCTCCGCCTAATGCGCTTGTATAGGTACTGACAATGGCAAGACCCAGACCATTTCCTTCACTGGTTCTCGCCTTGTCAGCCCTTGCAAACCGCTCCACAATATCTTCCTTCTGAAAGTCCATAAAGTAGCTTGCCGTATTGACTATTTCCAGACATAGTTTTTCCTCTGTCTCACCGCTGGCTGTCTCTCTCGTTTTCACATAGGTCCTTATAAACACTCTGGTCCCCTTCGCCGAGTATTTCAATGTGTTTTCTATCAGATTTTGGCAAATCCGGTATAGATGCATATTATCTGTCACCATGGAGGTATTCTCCTCCGTAAGCTGCATTACATAGGCAAGACTACTTCCTTTAATGCGGTCATCCATATCTGCAAAAATCTGCTCTATCAGCCGGTTTAACTCAAGTGACTCCTTATGGAGCTCTACATTTCCACTGCTGGCCTTTGCAAGAGAAAAAAGGCTCTCTATCATTTCCTTAAGCTTCACTGCCTTAGCGGAAATCACCTCCACATAATCTCTCACCGTGTCATTTAACTCCTCCTTCTTCATCAGCTCAATATATCCGACCATAGAGGTAAGAGGTGTTTTCAAATCATGAGATACATTGGTAATCAAATCCACCTTGAGCTGATCACTCCTTGAAACCTTTTCCAGACTTTTCTTCTCTATTTCCATTGCCTTTGCAATACTCTGATGCTCAATCTCCAGTGCCTCATCAAGCCTTTGCCTGTTAATCTCCGCCATACGCTCCATGAGAAGATTCAGTTTTTTTCCCATAAAGCTTACTACGACAAACTGACAAATTCCATACTGGATAATCACAGTAATAATCAGCACATATCCCGATGCATAATTGCTATAAGAATATGCCCACTGTTGTGCAGAATACGTTAGATACGACATATACCAGCAAGCCAGCAACCCTAAGACAATTCCTGTCGCTCCCATAACCTGCTGCTGTTTTCTAAATTTCATCCTCCACTCACTATAGTAATTCTCATCCTCAGGGAGCCAGTACCTATATTTATTCTGCATCATCTTTCCCAAAACAAGAATAATACCTATGCCCAATAAGACATTGCCTACAATACCAAAGAACCAGGCCTCTTCAGTGGGATGATACCACCGATAAGCAATTAAACTGTAAAAGAATGGGAAACAAACAATCAGAGAAACTAATCCCAACAGCAGCCTTCGATTTCTCTTAAAAAAATTTTTTATTTTATTGACCATATTTTTCCATTTTGTAGCCAATTCCCCACACCACCTTTACATATCTTGGATTTTTTGTATCAATCTCAATTTTCTCTCTGATATGGCGGATATGAACCATAACCGTGTTCTCCACTGCATAATCCGCCGTCTCCTCCCACACATTTTCATAAATTTGTTCCGCTGAAAACACCTGACCGATATGCTCCATCAGCAGCTCCAATATCTTATATTCCTTTGCCGTCAGCTTGACCTCTTCTCCCTCTACAATAACCAGTCTTTGCTTTTTGTCCAGTACAAGCCCTCCATTTACAATCATATCCTCATCCGATCCAGGTGTACCTCCGCCCCATGTTTTGTACCTTCTAAGCTGAGCCTTCACTCTGGCTGTCAGCTCTGCAGGATTATAGGGCTTGCTGATGTAATCATCAGCTCCTAACATCAGCCCCGACACCTTGTCACTCTCCTCCGTCTTGGCAGATAAAATGATGACCGGTATCTTTTCCTTCTCCCTAATCTTCATCAGCGCAGATAATCCGTTTAACCGGGGCATCATCACATCCAGCAGAATCAAATCAATATGCTTTTGCTCCAGCACCTCTAATGCCTCCATACCGTCATATGCGGTCTCAATCCGGTATCCCTCATATTTTAAAAGCTCCGCAAGAGAATATACGATTTCCCTGTTATCATCCACAACTAAAATGGTTTCATTATTCATATGCTCACTCCTGTGTAATCCTTTAATTGGCACTAAATAATACCCTGCTGCCACAACATACTATTTTGATAAAAAAATTACCATTTAACCTCACTTAGTACCTCCAGCCGCATCCGGTCACGATATTCAGGCTTCACCAGATAATAAATAAAGCTTTCCAATACCTTATACCGGCGAAATGCCCGTCCGTCCAGCTTAAAATTGCAAAAACCAGCTTCACGGTACTTCCCGTACATCGCCTCTGTCGTAATAAATGAACGATTTTCCATCACCTGATAAAAATCTCGTCGGATATTTCCGCAAGCCGGAAAATCAATCTCGGAAAACTCAAGCTGACTCTGTCCCACCACATCATAGTGCTCTTTGCGCCTCGGGCAGTCATCTGCACAATAGTGGTTGGCAATCAATTCCACCTTATCCTTCCTAGAAATCGCAAATAACTCCTCTGTATTATTAAAGGCCGAATCCAGAACTACCAAAGCATAGTCCTTTGCCAGCTCCTCCTCCACACTCTTCACATCCCTCAGGCATTTTGTTGTAGAAGATAATACCGAATAATTCGGATAGCCCTTACGAATATACTCCTCCAATATGGGGGAATTTACCAAAACCTCATTTTTCCCGTTATCCCCCACTTCAAGGCAGAGGTTGCAAAAGGTGTCCAGCAAGTGCCATTCCTTCAGCAGTGGATTGGTAAAGGTATAACGGACAGCAATATCTCTGGCATTCAGTTCGGAAACTGCATATTCCATCTCCTGCTTTGTACAGCTTCCGAGCATTACCCTTCCACCGTTCCATATGCTGCCGGGAAAGCATCCATATGCTGCTCCTATCCGTATATCCTCATAAAAATATTCCGGTTTTTGCTTTATCCTGTCTGCCAGATAGATAATCAATCTGAAATTTGTATAAAAATCCGGCAGAAAAAAATTAATTGTCTTCAACCTGCTGCTCACCTCCATTTAACTCACTGTTCCCATTCCACAGTACTCCCTGCATTGTTCTTCTTTACCATCAGCCTGTCATCAATAGTATCTCTTAATTCTGCCACATGAGAGATTATACCAATCAGGCGTTTCCCTCCTGCCAGCCCCTTTAGCAGCTGCACTGCTGCATTGCGGGAATGGCTATCCAGAGAACCAAAGCCTTCATCAATAAACATCATATCAAGCTGTAAACCACTATTGGCGCTCTGAATACAATCAGCTATTCCCAGTGCGAGTGATAACGCCGCCATAAAAGATTCTCCCCCGGAAAGAGTGACAATATCCCGATAGGAATCTGTTACCAGTGAATGTACGACAAAATCCAGTCCTTCATTTATCCGGTTTCCCACCTGACTAAATTCCTTCACCTGAAGCTCATATTGACCAGCCGTCATCTCCGTAAATCTGCGGTTTGCAGCAGATAGTACCTGCTTCAAATAATATCTCTGCACATAGGTTTCCAAGTCCATCTTGTTCTGCCCCGCTACATTTCCACTGGCAATTTCATATAGACGACGTAAAACTGCTGCTTCTTTATATGTCTCACTATGCTTTTCCTGCAATAAACGTAAGCTGTTAAGGCTCTGCACTGCCGGTTGAAAATATCCCTGAAGTCTCTCCTTTTGGTTTGTATATTCTGCTGATTCCCTTCGGTTCTTTTCTAAAGCCTCCCTTAATCCGTCAGTATCCGGCTTCGCCCTTCCCTCCGTCACCTGTCTGGCTGCATGAATCCTCTCCGTACACTGACGCATACGCTCCCGGTAAGCCTCTGCCTCCTCCTTCTTTTCCCGATATTGCTCCCTGGTATAAGAAGTTAAATCATTTTCCAACAGACTACGTCCCATGCCTTTTTTCTCCAGCATATCTTGAAGCCGTTTCTCCTGTTTTTCCCAGTTACTTTTTAACACACTCTGCCTGCTTTTCTGCTCATCAATCCGGTCTGAAAGTGCCTGAAGCTTTCTTATGGTTTTTGCCTTTATCTCTTCACATTCCCGAAAGCTTTTTTCTCTAATATGATAATCCTTCTCCTGCTTTTCAAATTCACGTTTGGCTATTTTCTGATTCTCACAGGAAAGCTGTCTTGCCTGTTCCTCCATAGAACTCTCGAGAGCGGTAAGTCGAAGTGTACATTGGCTTAACTCCTCCTTCTTCTGTTCTTTCTGACGTTCCAGCTCCTCAAGCTGTTTCTCCAGCAGCTTCTGTCGTTTTTGCTGCTCCTCCTGCTGTTCAACCCGCCGTTCCCATTGCTCCACATCCTCCTGCCGCAGCTTTAACTGCCGGCAAAGCTCTGCTCCCCGTTGTTCTAGCACCTCATCTGGTTCTACAGAGGAATCCCATTTGCCAAAAAG
The DNA here is from genome assembly GCA_947178475.1 of uncultured Clostridium sp. Lineage (GTDB taxonomy): Bacteria > Bacillota > Clostridia > Lachnospirales > Lachnospiraceae > CAG-590. The sequence goes on from CAMWYM010000022.1 coordinate 18,879, forward strand.
CCTCTCTCCTCTCTCGGCTATCTGTCGGATAAGCTGCTCCTGTGCTTCTCCCTTTTTCATTACACTGGCAGATGCCTCCTCTGTTCTCTGCCTTGCCTGTCGCCACATCTCTTCCTCACGGTTCACCTCATCCTCCGTATACACCCTACCCCCACAAAGCTTTGCCGGTGCAGGATGATGAACGGAACCACAGACGGGACACGGCTCCTCCTCCTTTAAAGCTTCCGCCAAAACCCCTGCCTGATTATCCAGAAAATGCCGGCGGATTTCCTGAAATTTTTGGTTTACCTTATTCTCCTCTTCTTTAGCCCTCTTATATTCCTCCTGCAGCGTAACCAGTGCTTCCCTATCCTTTTTCCAGCGGTCGGACAGGCTCTCAAGCTCTTCCTTTTCCTCCACCTGCTGCCTTGCTTTTTCCAGAAGCTGCCTTGCCTTCTCCAACTCAAGTCCTGCATTTTCCGACTGTGCAGAAGCTTCCCGTATTTTCTGGCATTCCTCCTGCCTTACGGCAAGCTCCTCCGACACTTTTGCATAGGCTCCTTCCAATTTCAGCCTATCCTGTTCAATCCTGTTTTTATCTTTCTCCTTTTTCTCTAATTCCTCATAGATACTCTTTTGCCTGCTATATTTTTCCTTCGCCACATGATATGCTTTAAGCGCCTCGTCCCACTGAGGCTTTTCCCGGTCAAAAGCCGCCTCCGCCTCTTCAGCCTCTTTTTTACATTGTGGTAACCTTTCCAAATTTTCGTTTAAATTCTGCTCATTTTCCCGGAAGCGATTCCCTGCCTCACATGCCGCATTCCAATAAGACTCCAGCTCGTAAGCCCGTTCCAATTCAGCTACCAGCTTCTCCTCGCTTTCTCTGTCCTTTTCTTCCTGCCGCAAAAGAGATAAGGTCTCCTCCGCATTTTGCAACTCTAAAAATGCCTTACCAAGAGCCTGTGCCTCCCCCTGTGCCTTGGTCAGCTCCTGTTGCTCTTTGCTTAACCGGTCTGCCTTTTGCAACAGTTCCTTCAGCTCACCACTCTCCCAATCCATCAGCTGCTCCAATTCCGCCAGATATTCTTCTAAATAACTAAGGCTTTTACACACCTTCTCCTTTGCCTTATCATAGCCTTCTCCATTTTCATACTCCTCTGGTATCAGAACAGCACTAATCACCGTCTCACAACGTGTCTTCAAAATTGCCGTCTCTTTCTCCTTTTCATCCTTGCGTGACTTTAATTCATCTCTAATCTGCCTATACATTTCCGTATTAAACAGCTTTCGGAATATCATGACCTTTTTATCCGTGTCCGCCCGAAGCAACTCCATAAACTCTCCCTGGGCAATCATCGCCACCTGCATAAACTGCTCCTTGGTAAGTCCCACCAACTCGATAATCCTTCTTTGTATATCCTTCTCCCTATAAGCAACACCGTCTGGCAGTATCAGCTCCACTGACCCCCGTTCCTCTATCATTCCCCTTGTACCCGCACTTTTCCGCTTTGCCCGCCGTATATGCTTCGGTATTCTGACAATGGTATAGCAGCCCTCACCAGCCCTTAACGAAAACGTAAACGTTACCTTCGGTGTCACATCCAGGTCTGCAAACTGGCTCTGCAGCATTACCCCTTCCTTTGCATCTCTGGTGGAGCTGCCCTCTCCGTACAAAGCAAAAACAATGGCATCAAAAATAGTGGTTTTTCCTGAACCGGTATCTCCACTGATAAGAAAAAGATTCTGTGATGGTCGGGTAAAATCAATTTCCGTCCACTCTCTGTATGAGCCAAATGCCTGCATTCCTAATTTCAGTGGTCTCATCTATACTTCCCCCTGTACCTTGTTGATAACATCCTTGATAATCTGCTGTTCCTCCCTGTCCAGTTCAGGGCAAAACTGCATAAATAATTCAAATGCACTTTGCTCTTTTATCTGCTCCATTTCCACATCCTCTGCAGCAAAGGATACCGCATATTCATTTCGGACACCCAGGAGATGAGGAAATGCCTCTCTGAGTCTTTGCTGCATATCTGTAATGTCCAAGTCTGTCCTTTCTGTAAGCGATACCCATATATAATCCTCACTGGGAACCGCTGTCACTTCCTCCAAAGTTCCCCTTTGGGTGCGTACCTGACGGAGCGGTATCAATGGCAGCCGGCGAATAACCGGTGCATCTCCTTTTTGGGTAAGCGTGACCACCAGCACTCCCTTCTCCTGATTTTCCTCGCTGATGGAATATGCCATAGGCGTACCACAATAGCGGATAGTATCCCGCTCCACCCGCATTGGTTTATGAAGATGCCCTAATGCCACATAGTCAAAGGGCGCTAAGCAGTCAGTGGTAACGGAATCAATATTTCCAATAGTATAAACCTCCGTTTCCGCTCTCTCTATATTTGCGGCATCTTCTTTGTCTCTCACAAAGAACTGATGGCTTACCAGCACATTGCGTTCTTCCAAATCAATATTCTCCCTCTCCAGCAGCAAATGAAGTGCCTCATCATAGGAAACTGCCTGCTCTCCGAAAATCCCCCGCAAAAAGAACGGTTTTACAAAGGGCAGTAAATAGAAATGCACCGGACCATGCTCGTCCCTTACCGTTACCTTTTCAATATATTCCTCCGGTGTCTGTGGCGGCAGTCCCACCATATATACCTGTTCTTCCTTTAAAATATTTCTAAAACAATCAATTCTCTGCGGAGAATCATGATTTCCTGCAATCAACATAATCGGCATATCTGATTTCACCCGTCTAAGCCCGGTAATAAATCCATCAAACACCTCCACTGCTTCTGCTGAAGGCACAGACTTATCATAAATATCCCCTGCAATAACAACAGCATCCGGCTGTTCCTCGTCTGCCAACTGGATAATCTGGTTCAAAATATGCTGCTGATCATCCTTTAAGTCATAATTATGTAAATGTATCCCAATATGCAAATCGGACAAATGCATGAATTTCACCCTTCACACCTCCCAAAATTCCGCCAGTCTCTCTCTGACGTTATCCAGTGTTACCACCTGATAGTCAGCCCATTCTGCCGGAAATGTCTCTACCACCTGAGCAGACACAAAACGCTCATCCAAAAGCAGAATCACACCTCTGTCCTCCATGGTTCGAATTACTCTGCCTGCCGCCTGCTGTACCTTATTCATGCCCGGATACAGATATGCATAGGCAAATCCCTTATCTCCCTTTGCCGCAAAATATTGCTGTTGAATTTCCCGCTCATTGCACACCATAGGCAGTCCTGTGCCGATTATCGCCACTCCCACTAAAGAATCTCCGGTAAGGTCAATCCCTTCTGAAAAGATTCCACCGAGAATGCAAAATCCCAGCACCGGTTTATCGCTATACTGAAACCTTCCCAGAAATTCCTCCCTTTCCTTTTCTGTCAGGCTGGCAGTCTGGCAAACTATCTCGATATTCTCCAGCAGCCCCAGCTCTTTTGCCCGTTCATAGACATCCTGAAGCATTTTGTAAGACGGGAAAAATGCCATGTAATTCCCCTCCTTACTGCTTACCATCGCCTCCAAATACCTTGCCATTTTCTCGTACTGTACCGGTCCTCTTAACCGATACCGGCTGCTCACATCCACACCGGTGAACAAGCCTCTTCTCTCCTTTGGAAAAGGGGAAGGAATATAGATTGCATAGTCTCCCTCATCATCATGCAGAAGCTCTTTATAATATGCAATGGGAAGCATCGTAGCCGAAAAAAACACTGTTGCATTTCCCTTCTCGATACATTCCGTCAGATTATTTGCCGGATGAATACAGTAAAGCTTCACCATAAACGAATGATCATTTACCTGTTCGCCGTATATCTCATAGCTCTCATCCATCAGCTCATAAATATTTAAAAATTGGTTAATCTGAAAATAGAAATCTAAAATTTCTTCCTTATAGGGAGCAAGTGCTTTAATCTCCCTGCTCTCCTCCATAAATGCTTCCATCTGGGCATGGAGTCTTAACAGCTTAAGATAAAGCGCATTTATGTCATAAATCATACAGTACTTCTTCTCTGCATCACAGGCCTTTTTAAACTCCAGCATTTCCCGGTTACAGCCTGCCAGCAGTCTGCCGATTTTGGTATTATAGGGTGTCAAAATCCTGCGCATTTTCAGAAAATCCTCTTTAAATATTGCTGCACTATACATTGAGGAAGCTCTCTCCACCAGATTATGTGCCTCATCCACTAAAAAGATATACTCTCCCTTAGCGCCCTCGGCAAAATATCTGCGCAGCTTCACCCTCGGGTCAAATACATAATTGTAATCACATATAATTCCATCCACAAAAAGGCTTACATCCAGCCCCAGTTCAAAAGGGCATACCATATGTCTGTCCGCATATTCCTGCAATACCTCTCTGGTAATATTCATCTCATGGGTAAGACAGTCAAACATCGCCTCATTAATCCGGTCATAATGTCCTTTGGCATAAGGACAATGCTCCGGTTCACATTTCATTTCCTCCTGCGGACAGATTTTTTCCTTTGCCGTAATCAACACGCTTCGGAAATGCATTCCGTTTCCTCTTAAAATCTCCAAACCATCTAAAGCTACCCCTCTGGCAATCGTCTTTGCGGTCAGATAAAAGAGCTTCTCTCCATATCCGTCTCCCATGGCCTTAACTGCAGGATAAATTGCTGCCATGGTCTTGCCAATTCCCGTTGGAGCCTGCACAAACAAATTCTGCTTTTTTTTGATGGAAAGGTATACCATTCCTGTCATGTCCCGCTGTCCGCTCCGATATGGATACGGAAACTCCAAATCCTCAATCGAATCATTTCTAAGCCTCCGATTATCCACCTCAAACTGGGTCCATTTACAGTAGTTATCCACCAGCTCATGAAACCACGTTTTCAGATATTCAAAGGTATAATGTTCACGAAAACGCTTAATCTCCTCCGAATCCAGATTGCAATAGGTCATCTGCACCGTTATCTCGTCCAGTTCATGATCAAGCGCATAGATATAGGCATAGCACATTGCCTGTGCCTGATGCACAAAAATAGGACATTCCATATTATCAAGCTTTCTGCGTACGCCTTTGATTTCATCAACAGTAACACCCTTTTCCTCCGTAAGGATTCCATCTGCCCTGCCCTCAATCGTCAGCACAAAATCCGGTCTTACTATATCGATTTTCAACGGAACCTCCGCCTCATAGTTCAATCCCATTTTTCCTTGAATTTTCCTGTGGATCTTGCTGCCTTCCTGCATTGCCTCCTTTGAAAAGCTGCCGTCCCCACCGGAAATGTCACCGCTGCGAAAAATGAATTCCACCAGACCCCGAACGGGTATCTTAACCTGATACATATGAATGTCCTCTGCTTCTGCTTATCTATTAACCGCTAACCACTACCGGAGGTCAGTCTCCAACATCCGGTCAACCTGTCCCTTATCGACAGGATTAGTCAACACTGTAATACACGATTTTCTCTCCGATATTCTGTGCCATCTGCTTGTCCGTCAGCTTTTCTAAAAGAGTAAGTCCAAAATCAATACAGGTTCCCATTCCCCGGCTTGTGATAAACTGCCCGTCACACACTACCTTATCCGTCTTTAAATCAGCTCCCTTAAGACCATCCTCCAGTCCGGGGTAACAGGTTGCAGCTTTCCCCCCTAACAGACCCATTTCTCCGTAAACAGTCGGTGCAGCACAGACAGCAGCCAGATATTTACCAGCCTCCTGATACTGTCTGATCAGCCTCTCCAAACCCGAATGTGCCTTCAGATTCGGCGTTCCCGGAATCCCTCCCGGCATAATCAGCATATCTGCATCACCCAAATCCTGCTGATCAAAAAGTAAATCAGCACGAATAGTAACTGCATGGGAGCTTATCACATCATAATCTCCGGTAACAGACACCGTTTTACAATCCACTCCGCCTCTTCTAAGAATATCTACCACTGTCAGAGCCTCAACCTCCTCAAATCCAGTAGCAAAAAATAAATATGCCTTTTTCATCATCCTATTCCTCCTTTTTCATTTTTCTCACTGAAAATCATACTCTTTATTTTAATTTATGACCTATTATTTGTCAATGAAGCTGGGGTGCCTCTTTGCTCGCCTCTGCGAACCCGCTTGTCTTTATATCCCTTCTATTATATAATTATTTAGATGATTGCGAAACTCTGTTTTAGAAAACGTCCGTCGTACAATATAGACAAATCACCGCAGGGCACGCTTGCGCTACTTGTCGCTCGTAACGGTACATAAGGTGCCAAAATACGGCACCTAAGTACCGACGGCTCCAAAGTACCCTGCTTGCGATATTGTCTATATTGCACAACTAGTTTTTAGAAATAAAGAGTTTCGCAATTACCCAATATAATTATTCAGATAATTGACAACACTGTTTTTTAAGACGTCCATCGCACAAAAATAGAAAAATGAAGGAGACTACCACATGGAAATTGAAAGAAAATTCCTGATTGATAAAAATAATTTGCCTGTAGATTTATCACAATATCCCCACAGCGATTTAGAGCAGGCATATCTTATCACCAATCCGGTGCTTCGCATCCGGAAAAAGAATAATTGCTATATCCTGACCTATAAGGGACAGGGATTAATGAAACGTGAGGAAGTGGAATTTCCTCTGCCGCAGGAAGCCTATGACAAGCTTCTAAGCAAAACAGAGGGAAATGTAATTACCAAGACTCGCTACAAGATTCCGGAAAAAGATAATTTAACCATTGAACTGGATCTTTTTCACGGACTGTTTGAAGGTCTGTACCTTGCAGAGGTAGAATTTCCTGACGAAGATACAGCACAGTGCTATCTACCGCCCTCATGGTTCGGACGGGAGGTTACAGAGGAACTCACCTTTCACAATTCCACGCTCAGCGCTATGGACAAGGCGGCTATAGAATCTCTGATTTCATCTTTATCTGCATAAATGCTCGGTTCATTATCATTATAGTAATCAGCATGGAAAAGGAGCCTCCTGCCAAAACGAGGATTGGTATGTTAATGCAGCACATCACTGCATTGACTATCACTCCCACTGCCTGTGCGTAAAGCGACATCTTATATACCTCACCAAAGGTAGTCTCTACCATCATTGCCCTCACCATGAGATTCATCAAAATCGCATAGAACAAGCCTGCTCCTATATATTTAATCACCTCAACAAAATACATCATTACTAGAATAATTCCAAGACAGAAATATATCACATGACTCTGCCCCGCAACAATTTTATTGCTGAGCGTAATCCCCTGAAAATCTGAGAACGGGCTATCCTGCATCATTTCACTGACTCCTGCCACCTGATTATACACCAGCATATTTGATTTGCTCACCATAATCGCTTCTATCATATTCGGTGGAACATCCTCACTGGTGTATTTATCTACACTGGTATCCACTACCATATATATACCATTGATTTCGTCCGTGCGCTCCAGCCTTTCTCCAAGAGTAAACACTCCATTCTCCAGCTTAAAGTCCGGCACCTCATTCATGATAATATTTTTCACCCCACCCATTCCGGCAATGGCTCCTAATGTCGGCACAGCATAGCGTATTACAGTTACCAGCAATATAAGCAGAGCAACGAAGCCTACCAGCTTCCCTGCTGAAAGCCGTAACAGCTTCTCATATTCCTTTGGCAGAAACATGGCCGTAATAAAGCGGTCCGTCATATTCATTTCCTTTTCCTGTATCCTCTGGTCACTTTCCTGCGTTGTATTTTCCATGTATACCTCCATCTACTCCATCAAATCCTCTGGTGCCAGTTCTTCCTCCGATTCATTGTCCAGCATCGGCAGCACAATCGTAATCACTGTACCCTTGCCCTCCTTGGAAATAATCTCCATCATAGCATTGCATTTTTGCTCCAGCAAATCAGACAGGCTTAACAATGCTGTAGGACTGTTACGCTTCAATATCGACTGGTCAAATCCTATTCCGTCATCAATAACCTGAATCGCATAGCCCTCTGCCCGCAAATAGGTTCGGATTACAATATTTCCCTGGTCTCCCTTTCCTGCAATCCCATACTTTACGGCATTTTCCACCATAGGCACCAGACTGTGTCTGGGAACCTTAAACTCCTTCACCTTACACTCAAGCGCAAAATTGAGATTACCGTTACGGGTTTTCTGAAGCTGCAGATAGGCAATGATATGCTCCAACTCCTCTTCAAAATCTATCATTTCACCACTCAGTTCCACCGCCTGAAGATTGCCTCTTAAATATACAGAAATATAGTATATCATTTTTACACTCGCTGCGGAACCGCTTTTTATCAAATTCTGCAAAGATTGAAATGAGGCAAACAACAAATTAGGATTTAACTGGTCAACAATCCTTTCTCTAACCTCTGCCTCGTCATAGGGAATGACTTCTCTTTCAGGTTTCACATAAAATGCCTGTTTTAAACCTAAAACCCATACAAACACAATATAAACCACCAGTCCCGCTGGAATAAATAGATCATTAAACCGGAGCTCTCTGCCGATAAAATGCATCACCAGCTGAATCACAAAGCATAAAATCAAAAATACATTGACATAAAAAACCGGTTTTCCCTCTCTTCTTCCGTATTCATAAATGGCCACCGCAAGCACAACCGTATAGACAATCACACAGATTCCAAAAATAACCTCACCGACAGCATATAAAACAGAAAACGAAACCAAAGATAATGCCGGCAGTACCATGGAAGTAATAAAAAAGATTCCATACAGCAGCACCCCAGTATCTACCAGCGCCAGCACCTTTTTCTTATACACATAACAGCGGATAATCATCAAATGGAAGACTGCCGCAAGAATCACTGCGCACGTCTTCAGCATATAGATACCATTGTTCCAGCCAGTCAATACCGCAAAAAAACGCCCGCTGCCTGCAAAGAGTATTCCCATTAAAATCCCTTCCACACAACCGTATACCAGCACACGCTTCTGAACCCACGTATTCTTCAGCAAAATCTGGATAAGCAGCAAGAAAAGTCCTAACACCATTATCACTATTCCCATTACTACCGCTGCACCATCCCAATTTAACAGACTAACCCAAAGCTGATTTCTTGTGCCCAGCAGAATCTGTTTAACCTCCATGCTGCCTGATTTCTCACCGATTAATTCAACCGTCAATATCTGATTTCTGTATTCTGGTGACAGCGGAATAACATGAAATGCAGGAAGCCGTCTCTCCCATTTACTGCTCTCATAGACAACATCCTCTCCCACTGTTACCTTAAGTGACTGGGAATCAGTCTCTATAAGCATATAAAGCGTCTCTATTCCTATCTCCGGAGCCCTGTGCATCATCTTAAGAACTGCCTTATTCGCCACTAAAAGTGTATCGGGAAGATTAACCACCTCATAAATCATTTTGCTATCGGTGTTGATTTCTCTCTCTTCTGTGCTGCGGTAATCCTCCAGCTTCCGCTGGCTGTCTGTTTCATAGGAACATACCCAGCCGTCAGAAAAGCTTTCCATTCCTGCCGTCCTTCCATAAGAATCCGCCCTTGGAATCCGTTCAACCCCTAGAAATCCGAACAAAAGCAGACTGACGCCTGCCATCAGATAAATAATGATGTGTAATTGCCGCTCTTTTAATCGAAACATAAGTTTGCTCCCTTATCTGTTTATTAATCTCCGTATCATCCATGGTAAACTATTCGTTGCCTGAAGCTGGTGGGATTGCTATCCCCCTTATTTCAAATAAGCCCATAATGCTTCAGTGCATTAGAGATCCCGTCTTCAAGTATATCCGTCGTGCAGTATTCCACAATCTGTAATACCTCGTTTACCCCGTTACCCATACCCACAGAATGCGGTACATACCGTAACATTTCCATATCATTGATGGAATCCCCGAATGCATAACAGTCGGAGAGTGAGCTGCCCAGATAGTCTATCAAAAAACTAATTCCCGTAGCTTTACTGAAATTCAACGGAACAGCCTCAACCACATGCTCTCCATGAGAAATCAAATTAAAATCCGCTGCAAATTGCTTTTGGAAAGCCTCCCAGTCACTATCCGGCAAACGTGCCGTAGTGAATTTGTCAAAGCAAAGCTCAGGGTGCGAGGCATCCTCTATAGGATACTCTGCATTCTCCGAAAAATAGTTGTAAATGTATTCCATAAAGCTTCCCGGTCCGTGATCGCCTTCGATAAACAGGCGTTCCTTTCCCTCAAATATAGTATGGAGTTTAAGCTCTCTTAGCATTCCTGCATATTCCGCACATTTCTCTCCAAGCAGTGTATGATGAAAAATCGTTTCACCGCGATATTCAATATATGTACCACAGCCACAGACCAGACCATCAAAACCAAAGTCCAAAAGATGTCTGTCAATGGCAGTCTTCACTCTTCCAGTATTGATAAAAATTTTATGACCGTTTTCCCTTGCTTTATAAAGAGCATGCTTTGTGCTTTCCGGCATTTCATGCTTATCATCCAAGGTAAGCAATGTTCCGTCAATATCAAAAAATAATAGTGCCATGCCTGTCCTGACTCCTCTCGGAAATTGCGAAACTCTGTTTTTGATAACATCCGTTGTACAATATAGACAAATCACCGCAGGCACGCTTGCGCTGCTTGTCGCTCGCAACGGTGCTAAGCTCGAAAAAACCTCGCTAAGCACCGGCGGCTCCAAAGCACCTTGCTTATGATATTGTCTATATTGCACAACTAAGTTTTCTAAATCGGGAGTTCCGCAATCACCTAATTTTATTACAACATATGTCACCGATTTTCGGAGAAAATCGATGACCTGCTTGCGCATCAGCGCAATTCATTATAATATTACATCTGCTTAAGCAGATTTACCATCTCGATGGCTCCAAGTGCACAGTCATAGCCCTTATTACCAGCTTTAGTTCCCGCACGCTCGATTGCCTGTTCAATATTTTCTGTGGTTACAATACCAAACATCACCGGTATTCCAGTATTCAGGGATACCTGTGCAATTCCCTTGGAAACCTCGTTACATACATAATCGTAATGGCTGGTAGCACCGCGGATTACGGTTCCGAGACAGATAACTGCATCATACTTGCCTGACTCTGCCATCTTCTTTGCCGCCACCGGAATCTCAAAGGCACCTGGCACCCACGCAAGAGTAACATTCTCCTCCGGAATATCATGACGGGTAAGCCCGTCCATTGCACCACCGATTAATTTGGATACAATAAACTCGTTAAATCTTGCTGCAACAATGCCAATCTTCATGTCATTTGCAACTAATTTTCCCTCTAATGTTTTCATATTGTCTATTTCCTTTCTATAGTATGTCACCAATTTTCGAAGAAACTTCGTTTGTTGCAATAGTCGCCAAATGTATATACAAGTATCTACGCTTGGCTCGTTATCTGCACAAATTGATGACCTGCTTGCGCATCAGCGCAATTCATTATATCATGTGCTTCGCACATTCAATAAAGCACACAAATTCACCCTTGCAAGCAAGTGAATTTGTGTACATTATATCATAATTTTCCCAGATTATCTCTGTTATTATCGCATAGATACAAAATTTATGCAATATTGTATAATTACATATATTATGATATGATTTATACTGTGTAAAACATAAAAATCACATTCGGGAGGGATAATATGCTGTGTCATATAATAATAGATTTAAGCGATTCACTCTGTACAAGATCTGATGATTGGACGAAGCTTGTGCAGAGATACTGGTAAAAATTCGTCCTCATTGGATTTTGTACTTATGGATTGCTATAAAAATATAAAACCATAAGGAGATAAATTCAATGAATAACAGTTTTAAAAGATATATTATATTTTGGCTTAGTCAGGCATTGTCACAATTAGGAAGTTCTATGACCGCATTTGCATTAATTTTATGGGCATATACACAAAATGGTTCAGCAATGGCAATTTCGCTGATGTCATTTTTCAATTATGTGCCATATGTCATTGTAAGTTTATTTGCAGGCACATTTGTAGATACTCATAGTAAAAAGAAAATTATGCTGGTATCAGATAGTATAGCAGCCATTTGTTCGGTTGCCATATTGACATTAAGCATAGGAAACGGACTGCAGATATGGAATATTTATCTGGTGAATTTTATCATTGGGTTCATGAATGCTTTTCAAGGACCTGCCTCATCAGTGGCAATTGGAAAAATTGTACCTAAGGATAAACTGACGCAGGTAAGTGGCATGAATTCATTTTCCGGCAATCTGGTAGCCGTTATGTCGCCGATATTGGCTGCGTCATTGTTTGCAATGGGAGGACTTAAATTAATCCTGACAATTGATTTACTTAGCTTCGTATTTGCCTTCGGGGTATTACTATTCGTACTCAAGATTCCGGAGGATACACCGCAGAAGGTGGAAAAGAAATCTATGCTTGCCGGATGTGCAGAAGGTTTTCGTTATCTGACAGGTAACAGAGGAATCTTTATGATCATTATCACCATGGCGTTGTTAAATTTCTTTTCCAGACTGACCTATGAGAATATTTTGTCACCAATGATACTTTCAAGAAGTGGGAACGATAGTGTCGCTCTGGGTATAGTGAATGCAGTAATGGGAATTGCAGGAATTGTAGGTGGTATTATTGTTTCAACCGGAAAAGTGAAAGGAAGCAACATAAAGATGATTTATGTATCAGCACTGCTTTCATTTTTATTGGGTGATGTTATGATGGGAGCTGGCAGAAATCTAATCGCTTGGTCGTGTGCCGGATTTGCAGCAAGCTTTCCGATTGCTTTTATCAATGCAGGGCAGATGGTCATTCTGTATAAACGTGTACCCGAAGAGGTACAGGGAAGAATATTTGCGGTACGAAATGCACTTCAATTTAGTACTATCCCTTTAGGAATTTTGTTGGGAGGTTTTCTGGCTGATTATGTATTCGAACCATTTATGATAACAGAAAATCCAGTCTCTAATTTTTTAAAGATTATAGTAGGAACTGGTGCAGGAAGCGGTATGGCAGTAATGTTCTTATGTACCGGAGTATTGGGCGCATTATTCAGTTTATTTTCATATTACCAAAAGGATATTCGTAAGCTTGAAGTTGAATAAGACTGTGGGTAGTCATTAAAAAGTTTCCCTTGTTTCGCACCTTTTTATAAAGGAATGCACAAGGGAAACTTTTAGTTTTCTATATAGAATTTTCTTAGTCTGCACGCTTCCTATAGACTCTGGTTTGAGATTCGATATATATTATGAACCCTTTACTCATTTAATAATTTTTCCACCGAAACAAGTTTTACACAGAGCACAAAGATCCTTGTGGCATCTTCCATTTCCTCAGGTGTCGGAAAGGACGGGGCAATACGGATATTAGAATCCTCAGGATCAATTCCATAAGGATATGTTGCACCTGCACCCGTGAGCACTACGCCCAATGACTTACACTTTGCAACTATAGCCTTTGCACACCCAGGCATTGCATTAAAGGAAATAAAGTATCCGCCTCTTGGCTTTATCCAGCTTCCGATTCCTGTTCCCGTAAGTTCGGAATCCAAGGTGTTAAGCACAGCCTCGAATTTCGGGCGAAGAATTTCCGCATGCTTCTTCATATGAGCATTTAAGCCATCTATATTTTTGAAAAATCTCGCATGACGCAGCTGGTTAATCTTATCATGTCCGATAATCTGCACTTCCATAAACTTCTTAATATATTCCATGTTTTCCAGCGAAGTGACAATGGCCGATACACCGGAGCCCGGGAAACTCACCTTTGAGGTTGAGGTAAAGATGTACACCATATTCGGATTACCAGCCTTTTCACACTCCTCCAGAATATTTAAAATCTCATCCTGTATCTCATCATAAATATGATGGATACAATATGCGTTGTCCCAGAAAATCCGGAAATCCTGTGCTTTTGGTTTTAGATTTGCAAACCGTCTCACCACTTCATCAGAGTATGATATACCTGTGGGATTGGAATACTTGGGTACACACCAGATTCCTTTTACTGCATCATCATTATTCACATACTCTTCTACCATATCCATATCCGGTCCATCTTCATTCATCGGAATATTTATCATCTCAATTCCAAACAATTCCGTAATCTTGAAATGTCTGTCGTATCCCGGAACCGGGCACAAAAACTTAACCTTATCCAGCTTACACCATGGCGTAGCTCCATTCACTCCCTTTACCATAGATCGTGCTACCGTATCATACATAATATTCAAGCTGGAATTACCGCATACGATTACATTATCTTTTTTGGCTCCTACCATATCAGCCAATAGCTGTCTGCACTCACCAATACCATCCCAATCTCCATAATTTCTGGTATCGTTTCCTAGCAGAGTATTCATATCTGCCTCGCTGTTGATAACGTCCAACATTGGCATAGATAATGCTAACTGTGAAGCTCCAGGCTTACCCCTCGCCATGTTCAGAGAGAGGCCTTTCGCTTCCGCCTTCTTGAACTCTTCCTCCAACCCTGCTTTCAATGTTAATAGTTCGTCTCTGCTCATGTCCTTATATGCTTTCATAATATATCCTTCCTTTTCATACTTTTTGCATGTTATTTTGTATCAAATTCTTATCCACAACACATTCTATCATTTTCCAACGCTTGATGCAATATGCACAGACACTATGAATTTTACTGTCCATTTTTATTTTTATGATATTCACTTCCAAAGTACAAATCGTATAGCTTCCATCGCTTAATTAAATCATTTCACAATGAAAAGATGTTCGTTGTAATCTTCCTTAATACTTGCTCTTTATGATAGAACATTCGGATACTTTGATAAAACCTAGCTTTTCTGCCATTTTTTCAGAAGCAACATTTTTATAATGACATGCCCACACAGGTTCCTTGGCTTGCTCAATGGTATATTGAATCATCTTATTTGCAACAATCATCCCTAATCCCTGCTGTTTATATTCAAGCTTCGTTTCTATTCCGATATCTATTTCTTTCGTACTTACTGCAGCAGAAAATGCCCATGAAGCAATATCATCGTTACAAGTTATACAATACCCTTTTCCTTTTACCAAAAAATCATTTACATCCTTCCAAAAAAGAGAAGGTACAATTTTTCCTGAAATTTGTTTTAATAACTGGTTATCTATTTCTTTCAATTCATAGCCGTCAGGTAAAGAAGGTTCAATATATTGTTTAGGTCCCAAGTACTTAAACAAATATCTTTTTTCTTC
>CAMWYM010000023.1 GCA_947178475.1 uncultured Clostridium sp.
AATCTGTATGAGATGTTTGTTAGCGGAAAGGATACAATCAGGGCATTGATGGCTATTTGTATCATTCTGGCGATTATTATTGGAACGACTATTCTGGTTATTATTCTGCAGGATGCAGAGAGACGTATTCCGGTTCAGTATTCCAAAAAGGTTCAGGGAAGACGGTCTGTTGGTGGACAGTCAAGCTATATTCCGCTTAAGGTGAATACCGCTGGTGTTATTCCTGTCATTTTTGCGTCATCGCTGTTGTCCGTTCCGTCAATTCTCATTAATCTATTTAATGCAACGCCGGGCACGACATGGCAGAAAATTTTACAGGGCATGAATCAGAATTACTGGTTTAATCCGGAGTATCCATGGGCATCCATTGGATTGCTTGTCTATATCTTTTTAAATATCATATTTGCATATTTTTATACTAGCATTACCTTTAATCCGATGGAGGTAGCAAATAATATGAAAAAGAGTGGTGGATTTATTCCGGGTATTCGTCCGGGTAAACCGACACAGGATTATTTAAATAAGATTTTAAATTATATCGTATTCATTGGTGTAATTGGATTGTTGATTGTTGCACTGATTCCGATTTTCTTCAACGGAATGTTTAAGGCAGATGTTTCTTTCGGAGGAACATCACTGATCATTATCGTAGGTGTTATTCTTGAGACAATGAAGCAGTTGGAGTCCCAGATGTTAGTTCGCAACTATTCAGGATTCTTAAATGACTAATATAAAGAATACAATGCAAAACCGTAGAAAAACAGTTCTTGTATTTCTGCGGTTTGTCGCATTGAATGAATGTGAGTTCATTAAAGGCTTCTATAATTAAGAGAATAAAATAATTTAAAGCAGGAGGAAAGAATATGAAGATTATTATGTTAGGTGCCCCTGGTGCGGGCAAGGGTACACAGGCAAAAATGATTGCGGCAAAGTATGGTATACCACATATTTCTACCGGTGACATTTTTCGTGCCAATATTAAAAACGGTACAGAGCTTGGCGCAAAGGCAAAGGAATATATGGACAAGGGACTGCTTGTACCGGATGAACTGGTGGTTGACCTTGTGATTGACCGTTTTAAAGAGCCGGATTGCGAGAAGGGATATGTATTGGATGGTTTCCCAAGAACAATTCCACAGGCAGAAGCGCTTGATAAGGCGTTGACAGCAATAGGTGAAACCGTTGATTATGCAATTAACGTAGAGGTTCCGGATGAGAATATTATCAACAGAATGGGCGGAAGACGTGCATGTGTAGGCTGTGGTGCAACATATCATGTAGTATACAGTCCGACAAAGGTAGAAGGTAAATGCGACACCTGTGGAGCAGACTTGATTATTCGTGATGATGATAAGCCTGAGACAGTTAAGAACAGATTATCTGTATACCATGAGCAGACACAGCCGTTAATTGATTACTATACCAATAAGGGCATCATTAAGGAAGTAGATGGCACAGTTGACATGAAGGATGTTTTTGAGGCAATCGTGAATATATTAGGTGAATAGGAATGGCAGTTTCAATTAAATCAAAAGCAGAAATTGAATTGATGCGTGAGGCGGGAAGAATTCTCGCCATCACGCATAATGAACTGGCAAAATGTGTAAAGCCAGGAATGTCTACATGGGATGTGAATCGTATAGGTGAGGAGATTATCAGAAGCTATGGGTGTATTCCTTCCTTCTTAAATTATCGCGGATATCCAGCCTCGATTTGTGTATCGCTAAACGAAGAGGTGGTACACGGTATTCCCAACAAGAACCGTATTATTCAGGAGAACGATATTGTCAGTCTGGATGCGGGCGTCATATATAAGGGATATCATTCGGATGCAGCCAGAACATTGATTATGCCGGCGGTATCGGATGAGGTACGGGAGCTGGTGAAGGTTACCAGAGAATCCTTTTTTGAGGGAATCAAGCAGGCAGTGGCGGGAAACCATGTTGCAGATATAAGCAGGGCGGTTCAGCAGTATACAGAATCCAGAGGTTATTCGGTGGTTCGGGATTTGGTCGGACACGGGGTTGGCTCCAAGCTGCATGAGGATCCAGAGGTTCCGAATTTTACTAATGGGCGACGGGGACAAAAGCTTCGTCCGGGGATGACCATTGCAGTGGAACCAATGATTAATTTAGGTGAATATGATGTATACTGGGAGGATGATGATTGGACTGTTGTAACAGAGGACGGTATGCCTTCCGCACATTACGAAAATACAATTCTGATTACAGAGGGGGAGCCGGAAATTCTTTCACAGGCTCCGGGAATTGATTTATAATTGAACAGGAGGATTTATATATGTCTAAAGCAGATGTAATTGAAATTGAGGGAACTGTGATTGAAAAACTGCCAAATGCCATGTTTAAGGTAGAATTGGAAAATGGACACGAAGTGTTGGCACATATCAGCGGGAAATTGAGAATGAATTACATTAAAATTTTGCCGGGTGATAAGGTTACTCTGGAGTTATCTCCATACGATCTGACAAAAGGGCGCATCAAATGGAGAGAAAAATAGTTCCGCATTTAACGTCTGTATATATCCAGATAAATGGAAATACAGTCAAAAGTAAGAAGAATTTGAAAATTTTGCTTGCATTGGGCAAATTAAAATGATAGAATAGATATTCGTAGCGGACTTTTTACAGAGAAATTTTGAAAGGAGAGATTTTAATGAAGGTTAGAGCATCCGTAAAACCAATTTGCGATAAGTGCAAAATCATTAAAAGAAAAGGTAGTATCAGAGTTATCTGTGAGAACCCTAAGCACAAACAGAGACAAGGTTAGATGATAGCCCATCTTTATTCCTTGCGGGTTTGTTAACCAAAGTAGCACTGTATTCCCAGTGTGAAGTTCCTTCTATATAATCATTATTAAGTATAGAAGATGATTTTAGAAAGCGGCTGTAGCGTAGGGATCATTAACCTATGCAACATATTAAATAGAACAGGACTGCCGGTGGAAGCGTATGCATTTCACCCGTATAGACAATATACGGATACGCTGTTTATCAGGTAGTTAGACATTCAAGAAAAAGAATTAATTTATGGAGGTGCACAGTCACAATGGCTCGTATTTCAGGTGTAGATTTACCAAGAGAAAAACGTATTGAGATCGGTCTTACCTATATTTATGGTATCGGACTTCCGTCATCTCAGCGTATTTTAAAGGAAGCAAATGTTAATCCTGATACCCGTGTTCGTGATTTGACTGATGACGAGGTAAAGAGAATCAGCCAGATTATCAACGAGACGCAGATGGTAGAGGGTGATTTACGTAGAGAAATCGCGATGAACATCAAGCGTTTACAGGAGATTGGATGTTATCGTGGAATCCGCCATAGAAAGGGTCTGCCCGTTCGTGGTCAGAAGACTAAGACGAATGCAAGAACCCGCAAAGGTCCGAAGAGAACCGTTGCAAACAAGAAGAAATAATCAGGTTGGGATTCATTTTAGTTGATTAGGAGGTTAAGTTTAATGGCTAAAGTTACAAAAAAAGTGACGAAGAAGCGTGTTAAGAAGAATGTTGAGCATGGACAGGCTCATATTCAGTCATCTTTTAATAATACAATTGTTACATTGACCGATAATGAAGGCAACGCACTTTCATGGGCAAGTGCCGGCGAATTGGGATTTAAGGGTTCCAAAAAATCCACTCCTTATGCAGCACAGATGGCAGCGGAAACCGCTACCAAGGCAGCTCTTGTTCATGGCTTGAAGAAGGTTGATGTTATGGTTAAGGGTCCGGGTTCTGGTCGTGAGGCTGCAATTCGTGCACTTCAGGCAGCAGGTCTTGAAGTACTTAGTATCCGTGACGTAACACCGGTTCCACATAACGGTTGTCGTCCGCCAAAACGTAGAAGAGTATAATAGGAGGTACAGTGAGATGGCAGTAGATAGAACCCCAGTTCTTAAGAGATGCAGATCTTTAGGCATGGAGCCAATGTATCTCGGAATAGATAAAAAATCAAATAGACAGTTAATTCGTTCTAACAGAAAGATGAGCGAGTATGGTTTGCAGCTCCGCGAGAAGCAGAAGGCCAAATTCATCTATGGTGTATTGGAGAAGCCTTTCCGTAATCTCTATGCAAGGGCAGAGAGAATGAAAGGTTTGACAGGTCCGAATCTGATGATTTTATTGGAGTGCAGACTGGATAATGTTGTTTTTCGTTTAGGTTTTGCAAGAACACGTAAGGAAGCAAGGCAGATTGTTGACCATAAGCATGTATTGGTTAATGGCAAGTGTGTCAACGTTCCGTCATACAGAGTAAAAGCCGGAGATAAGATTGAGATTAGAGAGAAGAGTAAATCTCTTCAGAGATACAAGGATATTTTAGAGGTAACTGGAGGAAGATTGGTTCCAGCATGGCTGGATTCCGACCAGGAGAATTTGACAGGTACCGTGACAGAATTACCCCTTAGAGAACAGATTGACGTTCCTGTAAATGAAACGCTAATCGTCGAGTTATATTCTAAGTAATGTTCGATAACTGTTTAGCAGTGTATCTGATTTCTAAAATAGGCTATGCAGGCTTACTGCCTGTGAATAGTCTATTTTAGAAAATGATCATATAGAATGCTTTGACGGTTATACGAAATATCACAAAACCAAAAGGAGGTTCCCGGCGTGTTTGAATTCGAAAAACCAAGAATTGAAATTGCAGAGATTTCAGAAGACAACAGATACGGTAAATTTGTAGTCGAACCTTTAGAGCGTGGCTATGGTACGACACTTGGTAATTCCTTGAGAAGAATTATGTTATCATCATTACCAGGGTCTGCTGTGAGCTATGTCAAAATCAAAGGCGTTTTACACGAATTTAGTTCGATACCAGGCGTGAAGGAAGATGTGACTGAGATTATCATGAACATCAAGGAACTGGCTATTAAAAATAACAGCAGTTCAAATGAGTTGAAGCAGGCATATATTGAATATGTTGGCGAAGGCGTGGTTACTGCGGCGGATATTCATGTTGACAGTGATATTGAGATTTTAAACCCGGATTTGGTGATTGCAACATTGAGCGGTCCGGAGGCAAGATTTGATATGGAGCTTACCATTACCAGAGGAAGAGGTTATGTGGGTTCAGATAAGAATAAGAAGGAGGATACTTCAATTGATGTGATTGCAGTGGATTCCATCTATACACCGGTAGAACGTGTGAATCTTACGGTGGAGAATACTCGTGTCGGTCAGATTACCGATTACGATAAGCTTACTCTGGATGTATATACCAATGGTACATTGGCGCCGGATGAGGCAGTAAGCTTGGCCGCAAAGGTATTAAGCGAACACCTTAACTTGTTTATTGATTTATCAGAAAATGCAAAGTCAGCAGAAGTCATGGTAGAGAAAGAAGACAATGAGAAGGAAAAAGTATTAGAGATGAACATTGACGAATTGGAATTGTCAGTCCGTTCATTTAATTGCCTGAAGAGAGCAGGCATCAATACAGTAGAAGAGTTGACCAATAAGACTCCGGAGGATATGATGAAAGTCCGCAATTTGGGACGGAAATCATTGGAAGAGGTATTGAATAAGCTTAAAGAGTTGAATTTATCTTTAAACACCGGAGACGACTAAAATAAGAAAGACCACTTAAGCCGAATAATAGTAAGCAAAGTGAAGGAGGATGTACATCATGGCAATGTATAGAAAGCTTGGAAAGAAACAGGCACAGAGAAAAGCGTTACTTCGCAATCAGGTTACACAGTTATTATATAACGGTAAAATTAAGACAACCGAGGCAAGAGCTAAGGAAGTTCGTAAAATTGCTGAGCGTTTGATTACACTGGCGGTTAAGGAAAAGGATAATTATGATGAGGTTACCGTAACCGCAAAGGTGGCAAAGAAGGATAAAGATGGCAAGCGTATCAAAGAGGTTGTAGACGGTAAGAAGGTTACCGTATATGATGAAGTAGAAAAGACCGTGAAGAAGGATCAGCCGTCTAGGCTTCATGCGAGAAGACAGATGCTGAAGGTTCTTTATCCGGTTGTTGAGGTCCCGACAGAGGCTGCCGGTAAGAAAAGGGGAACCAAGAAGGTTGACCTTACCGAAAAGCTGTTTGATGAGTATGGTCCTAAATATGCAGGACGCAATGGCGGATATACAAGAATCATCAAGATTGGACCACGTAAGGGTGATGCCGCAATGGAGGTTATCATCGAATTGGTATAGACCAGTTATTTTCTTGTAAATAATAAACCAGAGGAACAGTAGTCCTCTGGTTTTATTTTTGTGTTTTATCGCATAAAGTAGAGTAATACGATAATCCCTAATATGATTCTATACCATCCAAACACCTTAAAATCATGCTTTTTAATATAGCCCATAAGAAATTTAATAGCAAAAATTGATACGGCAAACGCCACAACCATTCCGATAATTAGCACAGCCAGCTCTGTTCCGGTGAATGTCAGTCCAAATTTGAGAAGCTTAATGAGGCTTGCACCGAACATAACCGGAATGGCAAGGAAGAAGGTGAATTCTGCTGCGATTTCTCTGGAGGTCCCAATCAGGATACCACCGATGATTGTGGAGCCGGAACGGGAGGTTCCGGGGATTAGTGACAGCACCTGAAATACACCGATTAGAAAGGCATCCTTGAAGGATAGATTGTGCAGAGAGCTGACCCGTGGAATGCGTTTCTTGTTGTGATTCTCCAGAATGATAAAAACAATACCGTATACAATAAGTGCCAGCGCAACAACGGTTGCGTTGTGGAAGTGCTCCTCCATCCAGTCATCCAGTGGAAGTCCGACAATCATGGCAGGAATACAGGCGAAAACGATTTTCAGCCACAATACAATTTTATCCATATAGCAGTAGCTGTCACAAAAGTGTTGGAAGCCTTTCATGAAACCGGATTCGGCCCGGTTGACAAACCAGCTTTTAGCCGGAGCATTTTTCTTTGTGTGAAACGGCCATAGCTTATTCCAGAAAAGAACAACAACGGCAAGAATGGCACCAAGCTGAATGACTACGTCAAACATTTCCATAAAAGCACTGCTCTGTTTAAGCTTTACAAATTCGTTTACCAGAATTAAATGTCCGGTGCTGCTGATGGGAAGCCATTCGGTGATACCCTCGACAATTCCGAGCAATATGACCTTAAACCATTCAATAATATTCATAATATTGTACCTCTCTTTGTCTATATTATTAGGTGCTTGCGATATTGTCTATATTGCACAACTAGGTATTGGAAATAGAGAGCTTCGCAATTGCCTGTTTACGGCGACTGCTCAGAGGATTCTGATATCTCCTCGGTGTCGTCCGAACTGGAAAATTCGTATATCTCCAGTTGTGTGTCCGGATTAAAATATTCATATACGGTTTTGGACAATGACTGAATGTTGGAAATAGAACTTCCACAGCCGGTACTCATGATGCAGAGAATATATACGCCCTTTGGTGAGTATACAATAGCTACATCGTGCTGTACCTCGTCCGTATCTCCTGTTTTGTTTGCACATCGTGTTCCTTCCGGCAATCCTGCTGGTATTTTATTTACATGACTTTGCTGAAGAAGCAGGTCTAGAAATTTCTGTGAGGCTTCGGGACTCACACATTGTCCCTTATAAATGCGCTCCAATAGTAATCCACAATCGATAACGCTGGTATAATTTCTTCCGGCAGAGGAAGGCGCTTTGTATCTGGTAGGGACCAAAATAGAGGTGATTGTGGTATCACTGTAGTGGTTGGTATCAATATATTCCTGAATAACGCCACGCCCGGTGACATGATAGTGGTCAGGCGCACAGTTCATCACCATTAGGTTAAAGGCATCATTATCGCTTACGGATATCATTTCCTGCATCAGACGGTCAATGTTTTCTGTATCTTCTAAGGTTCCCTTGTCGATTAAATCATATGCACAGGCGGCACAAAACAGTTTGATCAGACTGGCTGAAAAGAACTGCATATTGTTGATAACCATATATTCGTTAGAATTGATATCCTTTACATAGACAGACCATGAACCGGTATAGCCGTCCAGCATGCTTTGGAGCTCGTCTTGCAAATCGGTAAGCCCTTCCCTGCTGGTCTCAAGACTCACTGTATCATCTCGTATTCCGTTTATATCCACGTATCCACCATCGGGTGTAATCGTGTCCTTCAAAAGGTAACCGTCTTCACCGACATATCGGTTCTCAATCCACTGATTGGAGGCCATGATGCCGTCTGTGTTGAAATAGTATTGGTGACCCTCCAATGCACACCAGCCTGTGACCATGACTCCGTCCTCATCAAAGTAGTAAATGGCATCATTAATTTCATACCAGCCGCTGAAACGATTTTCATTATCCGGATAGTAATAAGTCTTGTTGTCGATTACAGAAAAACCGGTTGCCGGGTCGCGACCGGAAATGATTTCATTTTCGGTAGTGGCCTCAGTAGTGGGTTCTTTGTCTGTTTCCTGTGCAGGAAAGAGGATGGACAGAAGCAAAATCAAAAGCACACAAATAAATGAAGCAATGACAACTATTTTTGTGTTAATCTTGGATAGGTCAGGGTATCCGATGTTTTCGGGTATATCACCCTGGTTATTTATATGTTGAGCCTTCTGTTGGTTAGAACTCTTTTTTGGCGATATATGTTTTCTTCCTTTGGACATTGCTGTTCCTTTCCGCTATACAATTTCCAATATAGTGTTTACTACAGTATCATTCTGCTCCGGTTTTAAGAAGCAGAACCGAATGTATCTGTCACCCAGACCGTTATAGTCCGTACAATCCCGAATCATAAGTCCCCTTTTAATACAGTAATCAAACACGTCGGCTGCGGTCTGATCTTCCTTTAGAAGTTTAATCAATACAAAGTTTGCTTCCGGCTTAAATACCTTGATGGTCTTGCGGCTGGAAAGAGCGGAGAAAATAAGATTACGCTCTGTCTGAATCAGGCTTCTGGTGAGATTGATATAGTGCTCGTCCTCAAACATGACTCTGGCAACAGAAGCGTAGGAATTGATATTCCATGGAATCCGGCTGCTGGCTGTAGCATCTAAAAAAGTTTTGCTGCTGGTGACTGCATAGCCAAGACGAAGTCCGGGAGCTGCAAAAAATTTGGACACACCCCGCAATACAATCAGGTTATCATATTTTTTGGTGAGGGAAACAGAAGAAATCAAATCAACGTCCCGCACAAATTCTACATAGGTTTCATCTACCATGACGCAGATATTAAGCTGCTGGCAGTGCTGTAAAATGGTATCCATCTGAGCCCGGGTAATCACCTTGCTGGTGGGATTGTTCGGGTTACAGATAACCAGCATATCAATGGACTCGTCCAGTGCCTTTACAAACATATCCACATCTATTTCAAAATCATCCAGATTTTTCAGCATATAGACCTGAACGTCACTTCCTGCCAAACGTGCGGCATTACCGTATTCGGAATAGGCAGGCTCAATCACCATAGTCTTCTTCGGTGCTATGGTTTCAATGGCAAGCCGGATTAATTCTGAAGTACCGTTTCCGAGAACCAACTGCCAGGGCTCTGCACCGCAGTATCCGGCAATTGAATTGCAGAGTGCAGTGTAATTTCTGTCCGGATAGGAAGTGATAGCTTCTATGTTCTTTAACAGAGCCTCCTTTGCCAGAGAGGAGATACCCAGAGGATTGACGTTTGAGCCATAGGGAACGATGGATTTTTTATCAATATGGTATTTGTGGGCAATGGTTTCAAGGTCACTGCCGTGGAATGATTCCTGAATATTACTCATAAATGCAACCTTCTTTCTATATTTATCTTTCAATATGTGAAAAAATTTGATATAATCTTAATAAATATGGTTTCAATTATACATTTTGGAACACAAAACATCAAGTACAAGATAAGGATTACTTATGAAGAGCAAGGTGGAACAATATGCCAAGGGGGATTTTTATGTAGAATACCCTCAGGTCAAACTTTCAAAAAACTATTTACAATTAAAAATCGAGGCTGGCAGCGTCTATACGGGAACTATTGATGTACGTTCGGAAAATGATGTTCCAATGAAAATGATGGTATATGACGATGCCTATTTACTATGTTTTAATGACCATAGCCTGATTGGAAGAAAAGGAGTCATTGAATTTACTTTTGATGCCTCTAAGCGGGTGAGAGGCAGTATTTATGACGGGAAAATCCGTGTGATCGGAAATGGGATAGAAAGAGAGATACCATATAATATTGAGGTGGTAGCACCGTTTATTGATGCTGGCGGCGTAGCTTTAGAGGATTTGATGAAATTTTCTGCTTTGGCTGAGGAGAACTGGGACAGAGCATTGGGAATATTTTATTCCGAGGAATTTACAAGGACATTGCTGGGGGATCAGGCAGAGTATATTGAGGCGTACCGCACGTTAAAGGATTCACTGGATAAGAATCAGGCGCTGGAGGAATTTCTGGTTTATATCCACAAGAAACGGGCGATGACATTGCAGGTGGAGCATGACCGCTTTGAATATAATTTTCCTAAGATGAAGGAAGACCACCAGCTTGTACTTCGGAAGAATACGTGGGGATATTGCAGTATGTCAGTAAAGACGGATTGCAGCTTTATTACTCTGCACCAGGACAGGATATGCAGTATGGATTTCTCAGGGGATGTCTGTTCTCTGGGCTATAGTCTGCACCCGGAAATGATGGATGAGACGGAGGCGGCAAGCGGACGGATTATTTTAGAGAATACCTATCAGAGAATTGCAGTGAATATCTTTATCCGCAAGCCGGAGGAGACGAGCCGCATTTTGGTGCATAAGGATCATGACCGAAGACTGCGCAAGCTTGAGGTTGCGGCATTGATTCATAATTATCTGGATTATCGTATCGGATTACTGCCGCTTAATCAGTTTATTGAAAAGACAAGAGAGTCACTGAATGCGTTGGTGGAATTTGAGCCGGATACGGGAGTATATAAATTGGGATTACTGCATATGAGCATTCTGGCGGGAAAAGAGGAGAATGTCAGGCAGGAGATTGTCCGTATGGAGGCGGATATGGATAAAGCGATGGAGGGTCCGCGCGAGCGCTGCTATTTTCTCTATTTAAAGGCGTTACTCTCCAAAGATACAAGACAGATTGTAAAAACCTGTGAAAAGATTGAAGAGGCACTTGCCAGTGAGCAGGATAAGCTATTCTATTTCTGGCTGTTGATTTATTTGGATGAGCGCTATCAAAAGGATAAGAACTGGCTGTTTTCACAGGTGGAGGGGCTTTATGACGGCGGTTATGAGAGTCCGGTGCTGGCATTGGAAATATGCGATTTGATTAATCAGGAACCGTTGCTGCTCAAAAAGCTTACAGCGGTAGAGCTGGCAGCGCTCCGCTTTGGGTTGAAAAATCAATATCTCAGCAAGGAGGCAGAAGAGGAGTTCCTGCAGCTGGCAGCAAGGGAAAAAACCTTCCGTCACAGTGTGTTCTCACTGCTGGCAATGATTTATGAAAGAGATAAGCGGGGAGATGTTATCCGGATTATATGTGGATTACTGATTCGTGGAGCAAGATTAGAACACCGTTACCACAAATATTACTTAGATGGAGTGCAGCGGGGCTACAAAATTGTGGGGATACAGGAGAATTATCTGCGGAGTATGGACCATAGCCAGTATGCGCTGATTCCGGATTCTGTATTGCGGTATTTTAATTATAAGAGTATTCTTTCCGATAATGAGTATGCGTATTTGTATGCCAATGTTATTGTCAATAGAAGACAGTATCTGGGACAGTATGAGGAATATCTTCCTAATATAGAAGCATTTATGCAGGGGCAGATCGTAAAGGGAAACATGAGTGATGACCTAAGTGTCATCTATAGTGAGTTTTTGCGACCGCAGGCGGTGAATTCGCAGTTTGCGCCCAGCCTGGTAAATGTGATATTTAAACGAAAATTGACTGTGGCAAATGAGAACATTGTGGCAGTGGTAATATCACATAAGGAACTGGAAGAGGAGAATATAGTGCCGGTGGTAAACCATGTGGCCTATGTGGATATGGTGACGGAATCGGCTGTTGTATCATTGGTGGACAGAGAGCAGAATCGGTTTATCAGTACCATTCCTTATAAGCTTCAGAAGCTGGTGGACGAATCAGAATATATGGGGATTTTGGAGCAGCATGCAGCAGATGATTATCGTTATGCGCTCTATCAGTACAGTGCGTTGGAGGCCTATAATGCTGTCGGAGCGAGAGAGGTCAATATAGCAAGAAATACCCTGTCGTTTAAGGAGATAAGTGAAGAAACCAGACAGCAGGCGATTTTCGGGATTGTCCGGTATTACCATATGCATATGGATATGGATATTCTGGGGGGATATCTGCGCCGGGTGAACATGGAGTATGTCGCTCCGGAGAATGCTGTTGAGTACATAGATTATCTGTTGGAGTGCGGACTTTATGAAAAGGGTTATGAAGCCATTAAACGGTTTGGCTATCAGGGCGTTTCGACGGAACAGCTGATAAAGATGGTGGAGACAGTGAAAGAGTTTTCCCAGTATGCCGGGGAAGAGACACTGGTCGCTGTTGCCGCACATTTATATCGCATGGGACAGGAGACGCCGGAAATACTCTCCTACCTTGTGGATACCTATCAGAGCGGCGTTGGGGAGATGCTTAAGCTTTGGAAGCGTGCCAACGGCAGGCTGGCAAGACTGGATATGCTGGAAGAGAATATTATTTGTGAGACTCTTTATACGGAACAGTGGCATAAGGAGGTATTTTCCGTATTCGATTCTTTTGTGGAGAAGAGAAAACGGGGAATGGTGATTAAGGCGTTTTTCAAGCGGGCGGCTTTTGCCTATCTGGTGGAGGATACCGAGCAGCCGGAATCCTTTTTTGAAGCCCTCTATCGACAGATGATTTTGGAGGAGTTGGATGATGATATGTGCATTGCAGCTATGCTGCTCTATTTCAGCCGCAAGGCAAAGCTGGAAAAGGATGAGACGCTCTGGGTTAAGAAGAAAACCGAATATTTTGTGAAGAGAGGAATACTCCTGCCGTTCTTTAGGAAATTTAAACGCTATGTAAAGCTGCCGAAGGATTTGTTTTTGATGACCTATGTGGTGACAAAGGATAAGGCAGGAAAACAGATTTCTTTCCGGTATGGGATCCAGTCTGGTGTGGAGAAGCCGGAGTGCAGCCGGGAGGCAAGGATGATGGAGGTTCTTCCGGGATATTATATGAAAGAATTTGTGCTGTTTCATGGGGAGAATCTCCTCTATGAAATGCCGGAGGGACATGCCGGACATACCCGTGTCTATGAGAGTGAGGGAATGAAGGCAAAGGGAGAAACAGAGGAATATGAGAACCGTTTTGAGATGCTGAATTCGATGCTGTTAAATCAGGAAATCGGAGAAAATCAGATGCTGGTAGATAAGATTGACAAATATCTGAAGCTGGCGGCAGTGGTGGAAGAGAATCTGGAATTGATGGAGTAACAGAAAGGACAGTTCATGAAAGACATTTATTTAGGGATTGATTTGTGTAAAAAGAATATACAGATGAGCTTCTGGCGAGAGGATAAGCAGGAGCCCAAGACGATTTGCCAGCAGAATAATACGGAGACATATCAGCTTCCCAATGTGATGTTTTATTCCCATAAGGATAAAAAGTGGTATGTGGGGAATGATGTCAGTGCAGTTCGGTTTAGTGAAGACGGAGTTATTGTTGAGGATGTGGTGGAGCGGATTGATTCGGACATACGGGTGATGGTAGATGACACGGAGTATTCCCGTGAGATGCTGTTGCTGATCTTGTTAAAAACACATGTGGAGGAATTCCTGAACCGTTCAAAGGAGTATCGTCTGATGGGGCTTACCGTTTCACTGGAAAGCTATCATCCGAAGGTTTACCAGGTACTGAGACAGCTTAAGGAGGAACTGAAACTGTCAGATGATGCGTTTTATGTTATGAGTCATGAGAATGCATTTTTTCAGTATGTTATGCATCAGAATGAAAAGCTTCATACAAACAGTGTTGCAATGTTTGAGTATAGTCAGGAGGGAATGGAGTATTATCGGATTGACCAGAAACGGCAGGGGACTACCAGAATATTCTATTTGAGCCGTCAGGATATGAAAAAGCAGATGCCTTACGGTATGCTTTTTGAGAGCATAGAGGAGCTGGATCGCTTTTTTGCAGGTATTGCAAAGGCAAAAATGAGGGAAACTTATATTACGACCGTTTATCTTACCGGACCGGGCTTTAATGATAACTGGCTTGATCAGGCAACCCGGGTGCTTTGTGACGGACGAAGAGTATTCATGGGTCAGAATATATATACTCAGGGTGCATGCTTTCATGCAAGGCACGGAGCCTATGAGGCGGACAAGGATTGTGTTTTGTGTACGGAGGGGAGTATGACCTTTGATATTGGTGTTAGTATAGGTGATATGGAGGGAAGGAAAGTGTTTCACCCTATTGCCATTGGCGGACGGGAATGGTATAACATGCGGGGCAGTGTGAATGTATTCCTTGATGATACCAACAGGGTAGATATGATATATCGCGATAAGGTCACCAAGGAGGTGCAAGAGGAAATTATTGAGATACACGGATTGCCGAAGCGACCACCGAAAACAACTAAGCTGTCGTTGGAGGTAGAGCTTTATAATGAGAAAACGGGAGCGATTGTAATCCGGGATGTGGGCTTTGGAAAGATTTATCCTACGACGAATAAGATATACCGAAAGGAATTTTCGGTGGGATGATATTGCAGGGGACGGAAGGAATTTCCGGTTAGTATATGAGAAAGAGGTAATTAGATGGGACGAGTGATATTGTGTGAAACGCAGCCGGCGGAAACGTCGTATATATTTCCGAATACTAAGATAGAGGTGTTTTCCTATGAGGAGCTCTGCTTTTATATCTATAATAATATTGCGTTGATTTCCGAGGAATATATGGATGTTCATATGTTTAACTGGATTGAGAACGGACTGAAGCTCCCAATGCTTGCCGGACAGCTTCGGGCTGTTAAGGAGAAGGATAGTACGGATTTGACCGATTTGCTGACAACGATTCTCACGTATAAGGAATTTTACACCGTTTCCGAGGTGAAGGAGTTTATCTATCAGATGGAGAGAATGAAAGGACTTACACCGCCGCAGTTTCGGAAAATGCAGGCAGACGGATTTTTGCGCTATCGCAAATATCTGAAGGCAGCATCTATCTATGATGAACTTTTAGAGCAATATCCGGACATGCAGAATGATAATCTTCTAGGCGCTATCTATCATAATAAGGCAGTGGCTCTTGCTCATAATTTTGAGCTGAAGGAGGCCATGGAGGCCTATCTCAAAGCTTATGAGCTTACGGGAAATCCTCGCTCTATTTTTGAGTATCTGCTGCTGATGGCAACACTGCGGGAGCGGGAGGAAGTGGCAGTGCTGGCCAAGTTTCACGGAGTGGAGGATATGCTGGGAGAGATATATGAGGCCATTGATGCTGCCGTGACCGATGTGACGGGGTCGCCGATCTATCATCGGTTAGAAAAGGCGATGTATCATTATCAAAAGAACTATCTGGCAGATTTTAACAGGAAAATGGATACAGTGATTGAGCATTTGAAGTCTGAATTCCGGGAGCAGACAGCATAAGCATTATGAGCAACAGCAGGTCAAAGGACAGGAGATTGTGATACATGGGTTTGTTGAATACGGTAAAGGATATCTTTACGAAAACAGAGGTGACAGAGGAGAAATTTGAATACGAAAGCATTGATAGTGTTCTGGCGCGGGGGGAGCGCAGAGAGGGACAGGGCATGGAGGCGGATGTCGCCTTTAAATGTGACCAGATTGTAGATGCTACCTATCAGATGGAGGATTTGCGTGTAGAGTATGAGATGGTAACCTCTTACTTTAACGATATTCAAACCATTGAGGGACTGTCGCAGGAAGTACGTGCGGAAATCATGGGGATAGCCAAAAAGATTGCAATGCTCGAAACGGAGACCTCAGCATTTTTTCATTCCGATGACCGGATAAGTGATGAGAATTTCCGTATGATGCAGGGTATGGAGGGTGAGATTTCAGAGGTGTTTGGCCGGCTTAAGGATTTAGAGGATATGGACATGAAGATTAAGCGGGATATGAAACACTTAGAGGCGGAAAAGAGTTCTCAGGAATACCTGCAGGGGGATATTGAGGAACAGCAGGCAAAGCTTCGGATGTTTATGACGATATTTGGAACTATTTCTTTGCTTCTTGTGATAACTCTGGCTGTTGTGGCAGCACTGACGGACACTAATTTATTGATTCCAATCTTACTGATTTTGCTGCTGGTAGTGGGAATGGCCGCCTTGTCAGTTGTGACCTTTCATAATCTGTCTTATAGCTTTAAGCTTTCAGAGATGAAAGAAAATCGGGCAATAAACCTGATGAATAAAGTAAAGATCAAGTATATTAATAATACTTCTACGTTGGAGTATCTTTATGACAAATATGGTATTAAGAGCCTGAGGGAATTGGAATACCTCCATGATCAGTATTTAATTATGATTGATGAGGTTAGAAAATATCAGAAGGTTTCAGGAGACCTGCGGGAGTTTTCAGAGGCTCTCTCAAAGCTGCTGTTTTCCTGTGGAGTGAAGGATCCGGATATATGGATAAAGCAGTCATTGGCCTTGATTGACAACCGGGAAATGGTGGAGGTGAAGCACTCTCTGAATGTGAGGCGGCAGAAGCTACGGGAGCAGATTGCCTATAATGAGAAGCTGCGGTTAAACGGTCTTAGGGATATACGGGAAATGTTGAAGACCAATCCGGAGCTCAGAGATCAGGTGAAACGGGAGCTGGAGACTTACCATATAAATGTCCAGTGAAAGTGTGATGGTTGATATAGGTGTTTGGAGGGTCTGATGGAGGATAAAATAATAAAAATTGAAAACAAGGCTTCTTATGGAATCACTTGGTATGAACATGCACAGCCCTATTTGGGCAGTCACAGAGGGATGCGGTTTAGGATAGCCCGTGACCCCATGGAGGATGTGGCATTGACTCCTCCGGATAAAAAGGGAGAGGCTGTATTTGAGGTGATAGTGTGGCCGGAGCCGTTGTGTTTTGAGGCTACACCAGAGGAGAAAAAGACCAGAGAGACCTTTCCGTTTGATGAAGCAGGAAAGGAAAAGGCGGTTGAATGGCTGAACAGGCAGTACTCAGACAGATATGAGGAATGGGAGGCTGTAAGGGCGAAGCACTAAACGGCAGAATATGGAGAGAGATATGGCAAAGAAATATTATGCGGTTGTGAAAGGGAGAACACCGGGGATTTATTTTACGTGGGAGGATTGCAGGAAGCAGATACATGAATATCCGGGTGCGGAGTTTAAAGGGTTTTCTACTATTGAAGAAGCGGAACAATTTATTGAGACACGAACTGCTTCGGATACGGTGTCTGGTAATAGAGATAAAATGGATAAGGGTGTGGAACTGACGGAGCGGGAGAACGATGACAGCTATCCCGTTAGTACGGATACGCATTTGATTGCTTATGTGGATGGAAGTTATGATCATAGCCAGCTGAGATATGCCTATGGCTGTGTATTAGTACTGCCGGAGGAGGTTATTACGTTAAACGGCAGTGGTGCAGATGAGGACTATGTGTCTATGCGAAACGTGGCAGGTGAGATTCTCGGCAGTGAAAAAGCGGTGTTATGGGCACTAGAACACGGATACAGGGAAATTACTATTTATTATGACTATGAGGGTATCGAGAAGTGGGCGGATGGAGTCTGGAAAGCGAATAAGCCGGGAACTCAGCGTTATAAAGCCTTTATTGCAGAGAAAAGAAATCAGATAACGATTACGTTCAAAAAGGTGGCGGCACATACTGGAGTCAAATATAATGAAATGGCAGATATGCTGGCTAAAAAGGCGCTGGGAATATCGTGATTGGCAGGCAATTACCTATTGGTTACAGATTAGAGGAGGAGTAAAATGAAAAGATTTAAGAAAATTACTAGTGTGCTGCTGGCGGCAGCAATGACCTTGAGTCTTACAGCTTGTGGGACTGAGCAAGAGACGACGGAGGAGACGACAGAGGAGATTGTCAGTGAGGTGACAGAAGAGGCGACAACGGAGGAACCGGTGACGGGAAACCAGATTGAGAATGGTGATTTTTCTAATGGTACCGACAAGTTTAATGTCTATACTAACGGTGGAAACTGTAACATGAATGTGAATGCAGACGGGGAGCTTCAGGTGGATATATCCGAGTCTGGGGATGTGGCACATGGTGTACAGATTTACTATGACGGATTCGAGATGACACAGGGTGTTGTATATGAATTTTCCTTTGATGTACACGCTACCATTGACAGACCGGTGGAGTGGAGAGTACAGATAAATGGAGGTGATTATCATGCTTATGCCGGTGAGATAATCGATGTGACAGAAGAGGTGCAGCATATTTCCTCACAGTTTACGATGGAGGAGGCATCTGACCCGGCGCCGCGTTTATGTTTTAATATGGGATGTGTAGATGCTTTACAGGATGGGAGTATAACCTCGGAAAGCATGGGAACGCACTCTGTTATGTTGGATAATCTTTCTCTGGAGCAGGTGGATGATTCGGGAGCAGTGGCAGATGCCGAGGCTGTAGAGGTACCGAAGGCAAAGGTGAACCAGGTTGGTTATAAAAAGGATGATACAAAGCTTGTCGTGTTTTCCGATTTAGAAGAGGGTGATAATAGCTTTACTGTGGTAGACGTAGAAAGCGGTGAATCCGTTTATGAGGGTAAAATGACGGAACAGGTGAATAATGCGGCGGCCAGTGAGATGAATTGCTCCGGGGATTTTACTGCGGTGAAGACGGCAGGAACTTATAAAATTGTAACTGGAAAAGGGGAGGAATCATATCCCTTTGTCATTGGTGATAATGTGTATGATGAAACCTTTAAAAGTATAGTTAAAATGTTGTATTTGCAGCGCTGTGGGGTGGAACTTGACAAATCTTTTGCCGGTGATTTTTCACATCCGCTGTGTCATGGGGAGGAGGCAGTTATCTATGGCACGAATACCAGAATAGATGTCAGTGGTGGCTGGCATGATGCAGGTGACTATGGAAGATATGTTGTGTCCGGTGCAAAAGCAGTGGCGGACCTTTTACTGGCATATGAGAAGAATCCTGAAGCTTTTGGCGATGACTGCGGTATTCCGGAAAGCGGGGACGGTATCAACGATGCATTGCAGGAGGCAAAATATGAGTTGGACTGGATGCTGAAAATGCAGGACAATAGTGGTGGTGTTTATCATAAGGTTACCTGTAAGGTATTTCCGGAAACGGTGATGCCAGAGGAGGAAACAGATGAGCTGGTAGTAGCACCTCTTTCTAAGACAGCGACGGCAGATTTTGCGGCTGTGATGGCCATGGCGGGGAGAATTTTTGGCGAGGAAAGCAATAGTGAATATAAGGATTACGGGAACACTTGTCTAGAGGCGGCGAAGAAGGCCTGGACATATTATGAGGAACATAAAGACGAAAGAGGTTTTGTGAATCCAAATGATATTGTGACTGGCGAATATGGAGATGGTAACAGCAAGGATGAGTACTTCTGGGCGGCTGCAGAGCTTTACAAGGCGACTGAGGAGAGCCAATATAAGGAGAAGATGGCGGAGGCGCTTGAAGGGATAGAGAATATTGGAGGGCTCGGATGGGCAGATGTGGCTGCTTATGGTGCTTATGCGGCTTTGACAACACCAATTCTGATGACTGACAGCAGCAATCTGTTAAAGGATATTGAAAATGCATTTTTTGCTGCTGCAGAAAATGCGCTGCAGATAAGTAAGGAAAATGGATATATGGTAAGCCGGGAGGGCGTTTATGAATGGGGTTCTAACATGGGAATCGCAAACAACGGAATGCTGCTCTGTCTTGCGAATGAAATCCGGCAAAATGAGGAATATATAACCTGTGCGAAGAATCATTTGAATTATCTCTTTGGTATGAATGCAACAGGATACTGTTTTGTTACGGAAACAGGAACCTTGAGTCCGAAGCATCCGCACCACAGACCGTCGCAGGCATTGGGAAAATGTATGCCGGGAATGTTGGTGGGCGGACCGGATAGTGCCTTGGAGGACCCTTATGCAAAGGCTGTGCTATCGGATACTCCGGCGGCAAAATGCTATGCGGATAATGAGCAGAGCTATTCCTGCAATGAAGTGACGATTTACTGGAATTCGCCGCTTATCTATCTGCTGGTGGCAACACAGGATTAAAACAGAGTTAAAATAGGAAAGGTCAGGTATCAATGATGAAGCTGATATCTTGGAATGTAAACGGAATTCGTGCCTGTGTAGGTAAGGGCTTTGTGGATTTTTTTAAGTCGGTGGAGGCAGACATATTCTGTATTCAGGAGTCGAAAATGCAGGCGGGACAGCTGGAACTGGAGCTGCCGGGATATTATCAGTACTGGAATTATGCAGAGAAAAAGGGGTATTCGGGAACGGCAATTTTCACCAAAAAAGAACCGTTGTCTGTAAAAAACGGAATTGGTGTGGAGGAGCATGACAGGGAGGGAAGAGTCATTACTCTGGAATTTGAAAGCTTCTATATAGTGACTGTGTACACTCCTAATTCCCAAAATGAGTTGGCGCGCCTCGATTATCGTATGATATGGGAGCAGGCATTTCTCGCGTATCTTAAACAGCTTGAGGAAACTAAGCCGGTAATCGTATGCGGAGATATGAACGTTGCTCACAAGGAAATTGATTTGAAGAATCCAAAAACAAACCGGAGAAATGCAGGCTTCACTGATGAGGAGAGAGAAAAATTCAGTATTCTTTTGGACAGCGGTTTTGTGGATACCTACCGGTATTTCTATCCGGATAAGGAAGGGATTTATTCATGGTGGTCTTACCGATTTAAGGCCAGAGAAAAAAATGCCGGATGGCGTATTGACTATTTCCTTGTATCGGAAGGTCTTAAGGACAGGCTTGTAAATGCAGATATTCTCACAGAGATAATGGGATCAGACCATTGCCCTGTGGAACTGGATATTAATTTGTAGATTAATGGTGTAAGGGAGAGCGATATAGCGGTGAAGGAAGAGAGAATGTTGAAATTAGGCTGTCATGTAGGAATGAGCGGGAAGGAAATGATGCTGGGTTCGGTGAAGGATGCAGTACGGTTTGGAGCCAATACATTTATGCTTTATACCGGTGCACCGCAAAACACCAAGAGGAAGGCAATTACCGAGCTTAGGATAGATGAAGCTCAGGCGCTGATGAAGAAGCATGGGATAGAGGAATTTGTAGTACATGCGCCCTATATTATTAATCTTGCCAATGTGGTAAAGCCAGAGACTTTTGAAATTGCTGTGGAATTTTTGGCATTGGAGCTTGAACGCACTCAGGCTATGGGCTCTGCCACGCTAGTGCTTCACCCGGGTTCCCATGTGGGAGAGGGTGTGGAAAAGGGTGTAGAACAGATTGCCAGAGGAATTAATGCTGTGCTGACAAAAGACACAAAGGTACATATTGCTTTGGAAACCATGGCAGGAAAGGGCAGTGAAATCGGAAGAAGCTTTGAGGAGCTGGCAATGATTTACGATAGGGTAGTTTATAATGATAAGCTGCGGGTATGCTTTGACACCTGCCATGTCAGTGATGCAGGCTATGATATTATCGATAATTTTGACGGAGTGATGGAGCATTTTGACAAAGTAATCGGAAAGAATCAAATTGCAGTATTTCATATGAATGACAGCAAGAATGCTGCCGGTGCAGGCAAGGACCGTCATGAGAATTTCGGATTTGGATATATTGGTTTTGATGCGCTTATGTATATAATGGAGCATAAGGATTTTATGGATGTCCCGAAAATATTAGAATCTCCGTATGTGAAGGACCCGGAGAATGCAAAGAAATCCTATGAACCATACCAGTATGAGATACAAATGATACGCAGTGGTGTGTTTGACCCGGAGATGAAAGAAAAGATTATTGCTGAGGCAAAACAAAATAAATGAAATTAAGGGCACAGCTACTTGACAATGCAAAGTAGTTGTGCTATTTTATGACTAAGCTACTTGATAATACAAAGTAGATATAAAACAGAGGTAGGAGCTTATGGAAGATACACAGTTGATAAAAGGAATATTGGAGGGGTGTGTACTGGGCATTATTGTACATGGAGAAACTTACGGATATGAAATACTGAATATGCTTTCGCAGTATGGCTTTCTTGAACTGGGAGAAGGAACACTTTATCCGGTATTGACTAGACTGGATAAGAATGGTTATATCAGCTGCAGGAAGGCAAAATCACCCCTTGGACCGGTGCGCAAATATTATTCAGTTACTGACAAAGGTGTAGAATATCTGGAAGCATTCAAAGAAAGCTACTGCAGGATAACCCAAAGTGCAGATGCTGTTTTGTTTGGAGAGGCGTTGCCGGGTAAGAGGAAAGGAGAGAGGTAATATGGCAATTTTGTATTTGCAAGAAAAGCTAGAAGGTGAATATAGGGATGTGTATGAAAGAGTGGATATCTACAGCATGAATACAGAACTGGACGAAAATACCACAGATGAATTGCTGATGAATCTGCTGGACAGTCTTCTCAGTGCTCAGGAAAACGGACAACCGGTGGAAAAGATTGTGGGCAGCGATATAGAGCATTTTTGCAGAGAGTATTTTGATGTATATGACCGAAGAGACAGGCTGGGAAATTATGTGACCAGAGCTTATAAATTTGCGTGGTTTGTGTTTATCATTGAAATGATTGAAATGGTGATTAATCTGAGTGAGGGTATTCCTTTGCTGAAGGTGGAATCGGATATTGCACCGTATCTGCTTTCTCTGCTGGCAGGGGGAATAGTATCCGTTATAAGCGGTCTGCTGCTATATCCTGTTATTATCAAGAAAAAAAAGGTAAATTCTACAGCATATAGTTTTATTATGCTGTTGCTGCTTATGGCGCTGATAGTAGCCGGTGCAATCTGGTGTGAGAGTAGGAGTGTTGTTTTACCGCTGCTTCCGATTTTAGTAATCAGTGGTATTTATATTGTCATATATATTTTGGTGCGGGCATGTCTGCGTTATAGGGAAACAGGAAGTGTCCGCCGTCAGAAGGATTCTTTTCGGAAATATAAAAAGCAGGTGGAAGAGGAAGCGAAGAACGAGAAACTGATGGCAATTTACGCCCATGCGCAGGCAGATAGATATGACAGGCTTAACAGGAAGCTTATCCGTAAAGGAAAAGAGCCTCTTAAACCAGAAGGGTTTATGGAAAAGCTCCAGGAGGAACAGAAAAAGCAATATCAGTTAGGCTGGCTCATTGATGCCCTTCTGGCAGCTTTTATGCTGGGTATGATACTTTTTATTGCGCAGGATAGCACTTTAGTGGATACTATTATTTTTTCAGCAATTATGGTGGTGATTTATATAGTATATTTGAAATGGTTAAAGAATATGTTTGGTGGCAATGTCGATAAGCTTTTGCTGGAGGAATGTGACAGGCAGGGGGTTACAGTTGTGGAGTATGACAGTAAAAAGAATATCTATTCGGAAGAAGAGAAAAATACAGATGAATTTAAGAAAATTTAAGAAAAAATTAATGGACATCAATATGTAGTACGTTTATAATAAGACAGACACGAGATAAAGTGACTGTCTTATTTGTTTGTGATGGGCCATTTATATGTAATGCAGACAGCTTCGTCTGCGGCAGAAATGGCAGGAAAGGAAATCTATGGATAATTTAATTGAAGTCAGGGACATGTATAAAATCTACAATCCCGGTGAGAATGAGGTCCGGGCATTGGACGGCGTAAGCCTTAAGGTGCATGAAGGCGAGTTCGTTGCCATTATCGGACATTCTGGTTCGGGCAAATCTACGCTGATGAATATGCTGGGATGTCTGGATGTTCCTACACAGGGCAGATACATATTAAATGGAAAGGATGTTTCCTGTCTTACGGATAATGAGCTTTCCGAGGTCAGGAACAATTATATTGGATTTATTTTTCAGGGCTTTAATCTGATACCGAATCTGACTGCGGTTGAGAATGTGGAGCTGCCGCTGATTTACCGTCATGTGGATAAGAGTAATCGCAGGAGGCTGGCAGTGGAGGCACTTAAGAAGGTGGGACTTGAAAACCGGATGAGGCATAAGCCGGCAGAAATGTCCGGCGGACAGCAGCAAAGGGTTGCGATTGCCAGGGCCATTGCAGCAGCACCGCCGTTGATTCTGGCAGATGAGCCGACGGGTAATCTGGATTCGAAATCGACAAAGGATATTATGAAGATACTGGATGAGCTGAATGAGCAGGGTAATACGATTGTGCTGATTACTCATGATGATGGAATTGCCGCCAATGCAAAACGGGTGGTGCGGATTATGGATGGAAGAATCGAGTCAGACCAGCTTAATGAGCAGATCAGAGAGAACTCTCAGGAAGAGTTTTCTCAGGTGTCAGGTGTTATAGAAGTGGAGTGAATATAATTTAAGCCTGAATTACAATATATTTGCAATAATGAATAATAACTTTAGTAAAAGGGATCAGAAAGGGAGAATGAACATGGAGGATAAACAGAGCATGGAAAACGAAATCATGAATGAGGCGGAACAGGATTTTGAACTGCCAAAGAAGCCAAAGAAGAAAAAAACAAAGACAATCATTATTGTTGTCGTTATCGCAGTAGTGCTTGTGCTTTTGCTTTTGATTGGAAGCGCGATAAAGAAAATTTCGGCAGGCATTCAGGAGCAGATGGATGCAATGCTGAGTGGAGAAGAAGAACTTTACACGGTGGAACGTCAGGACGTGCAGCAGGAGATTACGACCTCGGGAACTGTGGTCGGTGTGGAAACGGACGCCTACACCTCGCCGGTCACTGCTAAGGTACAGGATATTTTTGTCGAGGTAGGACAGACCGTGAAGAAGGGTGATGTGCTGTTAAGCTATGACACCTCTGAGCTCGGCGATAATTTAGCGAAGGTGAAGCTTCAGGCACAGTCGGAGCGGGCAGCGGGAAATGAGGGCTTTGAGCAGGCGGCAGAGGCGGCATCAAAGGCGAAGGCGGCAAAGGAGAATGCGAAGGATATTAAGTCCGATACAAAGGATGTCAAGAAGGATATTGAGAAGACAACCGATAAGGTGGATTCCTATAGTGAGAAGATTGCTGAATTAGAGGCAGAGGTGGCAAAGGATGAGCAGGCAGTTGAGGTTGCCAAGGCAGAGAAAAAGGAGGCGGAGAAGGCATCAAAGGAGACTTACTATAATGAAGCGGGAGAAGTGATTCCAACACCGGCTAAGGTGACACAGGCGCTTACGGAGGCGAATAATGAGCTGACGGCAGCAAGCAACAAGCTGGCGGCAGATAAAGCTGAGCTTCAAAAGTATAAGAATTTATATAAATCGGCAAATAAGAAACTGGGAAAACAGAATGAGAAGCTTCAGAATTTACAGTCAGACTTAGCGGAGCAGGAAGGCATTGTGTCAGCCAATAAGGATGTAAAGGTATCAGAGAGTACAAAGGCGCAGGTTTCCGCCGCAAATCAGCTCTCTAATATGAACGTCAATAGTGCTGAGGATTCCTATCATTCGGCTGAAGCGGGAATTACCGCAGAAAAAAACGGCATTATTGCCTCGATAGAGATTTATAAGGGTGCACTCGCTAACGAGACACAGACACTGCTCACCATTATTGACGGAGACCAGATTGGTGTGGAGTTTGCCATTGCAAAGGATGATATCGGTTCGGTGTCGCTGGGGCAGAAGGCAAGAGTTGTGATTTCCGGCAATGAATACGAAGGAACGGTAGATTTTATAAGCCGTGTAGCTTCTAACGACATGCAGACCTCTGGAAACCAGACAGGAGGAAGTATCAAGGGAAGAATTCTTTTAAATGAGCCGGATGAGAATGTATATATCGGGATATCTGCAAAGGCATATATTTTTATTGGAAAGTCCGAGAATGCACTCACGATTCCCTATGAGGCACTCTGTAGTGACATAGATGGAGACTATGTATATATTGTTAATGATGAAGGTCTGATAGAGCGAAAAGATGTTAAACTGGGCATTTATTCAGACGAATATTATGAAGTGCTTGAGGGGATTACAGAGAAAGATAAGGTGATACGTAATGTGACCTCGGACATGAAGCCGGGGGATACATATATGGGAAGCAATGCAGCGATGACCGGCATACCGGGTATGGAATAGGAGGCTTATATGGCACAGCTTGGTGAATATATCAAAATGGCATTAAAGAATATTGCTGCCAATAAGGGCCGGACACTGCTTACGATGCTTGGAATTATCATTGGTATTTCCTCTGTTATACTGATTGTATCAGTTGGCAATGGCGCCACGGATATGATTGCCACGGAGCTTGGCAGTCTGGGAAAGGGTCAGATTTTTTTTATGCTGAACCAGTATGATTTGAAATATTGTATTACAGAGGAGGAGTTAGAGTATATACGCAGCATGGAAGGTGTAAAGGCGGTTGCAACCCAGTCATATTTGGATGGGACAACCAGTACGAAACGGGATGACTTCAAGGTGAGTCTTGTGGCGGTGGATCCAGACGGTTTTGCGTTTATGGATAATAGTGGCTATGTGAAGGGCGGCGAGTATACCAGAGCCCAGGCAGAGGAGGGAAAACAGGTCTGTGTTATCGATGAGGATGATGCGATGAAGCTGTTTGGCTCCACGAATGTGGTTGGGATGGATTTGGATATTACAGTAAATGCATGGGGACAGGATATAACACTGACAGTTGTGGGTGTTTTGGCATCCGAGAAAAATAATACAATGGTGGAGTCATTAAATGCCGACCCTTCTGTTCAGGTGATTATGCCGCCGGAGGCATTTACAAGGGCGATTGGATATAATCTGAATGAAGATATCACAAATTTTTATCTCTTAAAGGAAGACGATGCGGATGGAAAGCAGCTATGTCAGGATGTCGTTGACTATCTGGAAACAAGGCATCACTGCAAGGGACAGAATGTTTACTATTATGAAAGCTTTGACGATGTTATGGCAACGATTAATCAGGTGATGAAGCTGATTACGATTTTTGTTGCATTTGTCGCTTCTGTGTCTTTGCTGGTTGGTGGAATCGGAGTAATGAATATTATGCTGGTATCAGTGACGGAGCGTACGAGAGAGATTGGAATCAGAAAGGCACTTGGTGCAAAAACCGGCTCCATCACCGTGCAGTTTTTGGCAGAGTCTGCATTTATCACCCTGATTGGGGGTGTTATCGGAATTATCATGGGCGTGCTGGGGGCAGGGCTTATTGCAGCAGTGATCAGCATGGCAGTGCCTGCAATGAAATTTTCACCGGCATTAAGTGCAGGAACGGTACTTAGCGCAGCACTATTCTCATCAGGTGTTGGTATTTTATTCGGCGTTTATCCGGCAAGAAAGGCTGCAAAATTAAGCCCGATTGAGGCACTGAGGAGAAACTAAACTAGGTAATTGCGAAACTCTCTATTTTCAAAACCTAGTTGTGCAATATAGACAATATCATAAGCAAGGTGCTTTGGAGCCGCCGGTGCTTAGCGAGGTTTTTTCGAGCTTAGCACCGTTGCGAGCGACAAGCAGCGCAATGCCTGAATACTTAGCGAGGCTTGCCGAGCTTAGTAGAAAGGTATGCCTTGTGCTCGTGCCTGCGTTGATTTGTCTATATTATACAACGGACGTTAACGAAAACAGAGTTTCGCAATTACCTAGAGAAACTAATGAAGAAAGAACCTTTAGCTGTATTGCCGGGGGAGACTGCTGTCCACGTAAATGGGATTGACCGGAATGAAAACGGTATCTCCGATAGTAAGCTTGGTGCCGG
Source organism: uncultured Clostridium sp. (assembly GCA_947178475.1). Taxonomy (GTDB): domain Bacteria; phylum Bacillota; class Clostridia; order Lachnospirales; family Lachnospiraceae; genus CAG-590. The sequence continues at coordinate 27,781 of CAMWYM010000023.1, forward strand.
TGATGTCAATTATTGTGGAGTTCATGCCGATTTTTCCCAGAATAGGGAGAGGTTTTTCTCCGTTATAGGCATACAGCTTTTTTGGAAAAAGTATGCTTTTCAGCATACGGAAGATATATCCCGGCAGATGGGTCAGACCCGGACAGCTATTGTATCGTCTTGTGCCTAACCCGTGTGCGTAGCCGACTGAAATGACAGCAATTGTGGTCTGCCTTGACGTGATATAGGTATGTCCATAGCCCAGACCTGTGCCGGGAGGAAGCACCCGGATATCCTGAATGGGAGCCTGTAATTGTCCTACCGGCTTATAGCCCAGATGGTCAGGAAAGGGCAGTCTGCCAAGGAAAGCCGAACCGATGCGAACCGCATCCAATTTTGCCTCCGGATAGCGGAGGAGTGCACAAGAGGCGGCTATATGCCGAAAACCGGTAAACACATTTGCCTGTTCTATTTCATCACAAAGGGAGGTGAAGCGTTCAAGCTGTCTGACAGTATGAACGGATTTTTTACAGGAGGCCGCATAAAAATGTGAATAGATTCCAGTTACACAAAGATGTTTCATTTGGTTAATTGTGTAAATGATGTCTCTTTTTTCGTTATCTGTGAAACCGTAGCGGCCAAGACCGGTATCTACACAGATTTGACATCTTGCATATATATTCAGTTCAGCAGCAGTTTGTTCTGCGATTTCCCCGCATTCGCAAGAAGTTATGGAAAGAATTAGGTATTGGTTCAGTGCTGTTATAATATCCTCCTTCTGATAAAGGGGAGAGAGCATAAGAATGTCACAGTGGATTCCTGAATTTCGAAGTTTTACCGCATCTTCAAGCTCTGTTACTGCCAATGTCTCAATTCCCGATTCAACCAATATCCGGGCAAAGGAGCAAAGCCCCAGTCCATAGCCGTTTCCTTTGACTACACCGATTATGTGTGCTTCTCCGGAAAGGCTTTTTGTAATGGCAATATTATTCTTTAGTACATCTTTATCAATAAAAAGAGTTGGCATAATACTATCTCCTGTGATATCGCTATTGATGAAGCGATAAATATATTGTGCCTTGAGAATAGAAAAGCAATGTATAAAAAGTGTAATCGAAATGTATCATAGATGTAACTAATGCTGAAAACATTGGAAAAACTTTTTGAAAAATCCCTTGACACTAGTAATTGATATGGCTATAATGACAAAGTGTGCGTAGATTATTGGTCTTCGTGCGCCCAAATATTACAAACAGGAGGTGAAAAACATGCCAACTTTTAACCAGTTAGTTCGTAAGGGAAGACAGACTGTAGAGAAAAAGTCTACTGCACCGGCTCTTCAGAAAAGCTACAACTCTTTAAAGAAGAAACCGACAGACTCAGCTTCTCCACAGAAGCGTGGTGTTTGTACTGCAGTTAAGACAGCTACACCTAAGAAACCGAACTCAGCTCTTAGAAAGATAGCCAGAGTACGTTTATCTAACGGTATCGAAGTTACCAGCTATATCCCGGGTGAAGGACATAACCTTCAGGAGCATAGTGTTGTTTTAATCCGTGGCGGCAGGGTAAAGGACTTACCGGGTACCAGATATCACATTATCCGTGGTACTTTGGATACAGCAGGCGTAGCAAAGAGACGTCAGGCTCGTTCTAAGTACGGCGCAAAGCGGCCTAAGGATTCAAAATAATGAACAGACGGCAGTCTATGTGAATTCAGGTAGCAGTAAGTCAAAATAATAGTGCTGGTAAAGGCAATGTTTTTCATGAATTTATTTTATAGAAAGATATGCAACACCTGCACGAACAGGTTCCCCAAGCGAATCCCAAAGGATTACCAAGCGGAACATGAGTACCTTTAAATCGATTGAATATCGGTTTTATCGAAAATAATAACAGGAGGGAAGTACCGTGCCACGTAAAGGACATATTCAAAAGAGAGACGTATTAGCGGATCCGATTTATAATAGTAAAGTGGTTACCAAGCTTATCAATAACATTATGTTAGATGGTAAGAAGGGTGTAGCCCAGAAGATTGTATATGGTGCATTCGACCGTATAGCCGCTGAGACTGGCAAAGAGGCTTTGGAAGTGTTTGAAGAAGCGCTTAACAATATTATGCCGGTTCTTGAAGTTAAGGCAAGACGTATCGGTGGTGCCACTTATCAGGTGCCGATTGATGTAAGACCTGATAGAAGACAGGCATTAGCTCTTCGTTGGCTGACAACATATTCTCGTGCAAGATCTGAAAAGACGATGGAAGAGAGATTGGCAAAAGAGCTGATGGATGCTGCAAACAATACAGGCGCAGCAGTTAAGAAGAAAGAAGATATGCACAAAATGGCAGAGGCAAACAAGGCATTTGCACATTACAGATTTTAGGCGTTGAACACTTGGCGAAATCGAACAGAGTGAAGATTGAGTTTAGTGTGTAAAGGCAAAGTGCATTTACAAAATTAAGGAGGAAATAACCTTGGCTGGAAGAGAATATCCATTAGAGAGAACCAGAAATATCGGTATTATGGCTCATATTGATGCAGGTAAGACAACACTTACAGAGCGTATCTTATATTATACCGGTGTTAATTATAAGATTGGTGATACTCATGAGGGTACTGCTACCATGGACTGGATGGATCAGGAGCAGGAAAGAGGTATCACAATCACTTCTGCAGCTACAACCTGTCACTGGACAGAGCAGGAGAATTGTAAAGCTAAGCCGGGTGCCTTGGAGCATCGTATCAACATCATTGATACTCCCGGACACGTAGACTTTACAGTGGAAGTTGAGCGTTCCCTTCGCGTACTTGATGGCGCTGTTGGTGTATTCTGTGCAAAGGGTGGTGTTGAGCCTCAGTCAGAGAACGTATGGCGTCAGGCTGATACCTACAATGTGCCGAGAATGGCATTCATCAATAAGATGGACATTTTAGGTGCTAATTTCTTTGGCGCAGTAGACCAGATCAGAACAAGATTAGGTAAGAACGCTATCGTGACTCAGTTGCCAATTGGTAAAGAGGACGATTTTAAAGGAATAATTGATTTGTTTGAGATGAAGGCATATATCTATAATGATGAAAAGGGTGATGATATTTCTATCGTTGATATCCCTGATGACATGAAGGATGATGCAGAGCTTTATCGTACAGAATTAGTTGAAAAAATCTGCGAGTTAGATGATGATTTGATGATGCAGTATTTAGAGGGTGAGGAGCCTTCTATGGAAGAGTTGAAGGCAGCCTTAAGAAAGGGCACCTGCAACTGTGAGGCAGTTCCGGTTTGCTGTGGTTCTGCTTACAGAAATAAGGGCGTACAGAAGCTTCTTGATTCTATTTTAGCATTTATGCCGGCTCCTACGGACATTCCGGATATTAAGGGTGTTGACGAGGACGGTAATGAAATAGTAAGACATTCGTCAGATGAGGAGCCTTTCTCCGCACTGGCATTTAAGATTATGGCTGATCCATTCGTTGGTAAGCTGGCATTCTTTAGAGTTTACTCAGGTACATTGAATGCAGGTTCTTATGTATTGAATGCTACAAAAGGAAAGAAGGAGCGTGTAGGACGTATCTTACAGATGCATGCTAATAAGAGAGAAGAATTGGAAAAGGTGTATTCGGGAGATATCGCTGCTGCTGTTGGATTTAAGCTGACAACAACCGGTGATACAATCTGTGATGAACAGCACCCTGTAATTCTTGAGTCTATGGAATTCCCAGAGCCGGTTATTGAGCTTGCTATTGAGCCTAAGACAAAGGCTGGTCAGGGTAAGCTGGGTGAGGCTTTGGCAAAGCTTGCTGAAGAGGATCCTACATTTAAGCAGCATACGAATCCAGAGACAGGACAGACGATTATTGCCGGTATGGGTGAGCTTCACCTGGAGATTATCGTTGACCGTCTTCTTCGTGAGTATAAGGTAGAGGCAAATGTTGGTGCACCGCAGGTTGCATATAAGGAGACATTTACCAAGCCGGTTGATGTAGAGAGCAAATATGCGAAGCAGTCAGGTGGTCGTGGTCAGTACGGTCACTGTAAGGTTCGTTTTGAGCCGATGGACGCAAACGGTGAGGAGCTGTTTAAGTTTGACTCAGAGGTTGTCGGTGGAGCGATTCCTAAGGAATATATTCCAGCAATCGGTGAGGGTATAGAGGAAGCTACTAAAGCAGGTATTCTGGCTGGCTTCCCGGTAGTTGGTGTTCATGCTACTGTTTATGATGGTTCTTACCATGAAGTGGACTCCAGCGAAATGGCATTCCATATCGCAGGTTCTATGGCATTTAAGGATGCTATGGCAAAGGCTTCACCGGTATTGCTTGAGCCGATTATGAGAGTAGAGGTTACCATGCCTGAGGAATACATGGGAGATGTAATTGGTGATATCAATTCACGACGTGGACGTATTGAAGGTATGGAGGATATAGGCGGTGGTAAGATGGTTAAGGCATATGTACCGCTTGCTGAAATGTTTGGTTACTCAACAGATTTGCGTTCTAAGACACAGGGACGCGGTAACTATTCAATGTTCTTTGATAAATATGAGCCGGCACCGAAGTCTGTTCAGGAGAAGGTTGTAAGTACAAAGAAGGGTAACTAATTTAAATCAGCCGGTGAATGAACGGTAACAAAAACACCGAGATTGAGAAATCCGGCAAGAAAACACTTGAAAATATTGGATGTTTCTAATATAATCAGTAATAGCTGATTAAAAAGCCCAAAGAGGCGTATTTTAAGGAGGAAATTAAAATGTCAAAAGCAAAGTTTGAAAGAACTAAACCACATTGCAACATTGGTACAATCGGACACGTTGATCATGGTAAAACTACTTTAACAGCAGCTATCACAAAGACTCTTCACGAGAGATTAGGTACTGGTGAAGCTGTTGCATTCGAGAATATTGATAAGGCTCCAGAAGAGAGAGAAAGAGGTATCACCATTTCTACTGCTCACGTTGAGTATGAGACAGAGAAGAGACATTATGCACACGTAGACTGCCCAGGACATGCTGACTACGTTAAGAACATGATTACTGGTGCTGCTCAGATGGATGGAGCTATCCTTGTTGTAGCTGCTACTGACGGTGTTATGGCTCAGACAAAGGAGCATATCTTATTGTCTCGTCAGGTAGGTGTACCTTACATCGTAGTATTCTTAAATAAGTGCGATATGGTAGATGACGAAGAGTTAATCGAATTGGTAGAGATGGAAGTAACAGAGCAGTTAGAGGAGTATGAATTCTCTGATTGTCCAATCGTTAAGGGTTCTGCTCTTAAGGCTTTAGAGGATCCTTCAAGCGAGTGGGGAGATAAGATTTTAGAGTTAATGAGTACTGTAGATGATTATATTCCGGATCCACAGCGTGCAACTGACCAGCCATTCCTGATGCCTGTAGAGGATGTATTTACAATTACAGGTCGTGGTACTGTTGCTACTGGTAGAGTAGAGCGTGGTGTATTACACTTGAATGATGAAGTAGAAATCATTGGTGTTAAGGAAGAGACACAGAAGACTGTTGTAACTGGTATCGAGATGTTCCGTAAGCTGTTAGACGAGGCTCAGGCTGGTGATAACATTGGTGCATTACTTCGTGGTATCCAGAGAACAGATATCGTTCGTGGACAGGTTGTAGCTAAGCCAGGTACAGTTAAGTGCCACAAGAAGTTTACAGCTCAGGTTTACGTTTTGACAAAGGACGAGGGTGGTCGCCATACACCATTCTTCAACAACTATCGTCCACAGTTCTATTTCAGAACAACAGACGTAACTGGTGTTTGCGAGTTGCCGGCTGGTACAGAGATGTGTATGCCTGGTGATAACGTAGAGATGACTATCGAGTTGATTCATCCAGTAGCTATGGAGCAGGGTCTTACATTCGCTATCCGTGAGGGTGGACGTACAGTAGGTTCTGGTCGTGTGGCTTCTATCATTGAGTAATATAAACTAATAAGGTTAAACACTAATTTTATGGGGCTTTCCGAGAAATCGGAGAGCCCTTTTTACGTCCTGAAATAGGTGGAAAGGCTTGACAAAAGATGATTATATGATAAACTTAACAGTGTTAAGTTTGGAGGCTGAGATGGATAAAAAATATCATCATGGAGATTTAAAGATTCAATTAATAAAGACTGGCTTGCATATGATACAAGAGGATGGAATTAATAAGTTGTCTTTAAGAAAATTGGCGAAGTTGTGTAATGTCAGCGAAGCTGCGCCTTATAGTCATTTTAAAAATAAGGGCGA
>CAMWYM010000024.1 GCA_947178475.1 uncultured Clostridium sp.
AATACAATAAACATAATTTAAGGAAAAAACTACATAAAAAAAAATAAAAATTAATTAAATAATCAACTTTATTTTATAAAAAAATAATAAAAAATTAGGAAAAAACTAATCTAAATTGTGAATAAATAAAAATATATCAATATATATATATAATATGCAATATTATGTGATGATTTAACTGCTGAAATATATTAAACTTAATTTAAGCAAAAAGTTGCTAGCGTAATATGCGAAAAGGAAAAGGAGGATTTATTATGAAACTCAAAAAGTTATTGGCATTATCAATGACAGCAGCTCTTGGTTTATCCTTGGTTGGTTGTGGTGACGGAGGCAACACAACAGGTGGTGACGACAACACTACACCGGAAGCTACTGAGGCAGGTGATACCGAGGAAGCTGGAAATGAGGGTGGAGAGTCAAGCGGTGACCTTACCTATGGTTCTATCACATTAGGTGAGGATTACACAGACATAACAACAACGATTAAGTGGCTTCACCACAAGACAGACCGTGAAGAGGATGGAACAATAGCAGATTTGGTTGCTAGGTTCAATGAGGTGTATCCTAATATTACGGTTGAGACAGAAGGCGTTACCGACTACGCAGAGGATTCATTGCTTCGTCTTTCTACTGGTGACTGGGGAGATATTATGTTTATCCCAGCTATTGACAAGCAGGATTTGTCAAATTACTTCATTCCATATGGAACAACCAGCGAGATGGATCAGTACATCAACTTTGCTAATTCATGGGAGAACGAAGGAATGTGCTACGGTATCGGTTACATGGCTAATGCGCAGGGCGTTCTCTACAACAAGAAGGTATTCGAGGATGCGGGTATAACTTCTATGCCGGCTACTCCGGATGAGTTCATTGATGCATTAAAGGCTATCAAAGAGAAGACAGATGCAATTCCGCTTTACACAAACTACGCAGCTGAGTGGACCATGGGTGCATGGGATGCTTATATCGGATGCGTTTCCCATGGTGATGCTGCTTACCTTAATCAGAAGTTTGTTCATGATGCTGACCCATTCTCAGACAAGGGTGACGGAACAGGTCTTTATGCATTGTATAAGATTCTCTATGATGCAGTTGCTGAGGGCTTGATTGAGGAAGACTATACAACAACTGACTGGGAAAGCTGTAAAGCTATGATTAACAATGGTGAGATTGGTACTATGGTGCTTGGTTCATGGGCTATCGCTCAGATGAAGGCCGCTGGTGACCATCCGGATGATATCGGATATATGCCATTCCCTATCACTGTAAACGGTACACAGTATGCTTTGGCAGGTCCTGACTATAGCTATGCTATCAGCAAGGACGTTTCTGAAGATAATCAGAAGGCTTCTATGGTATTCGTTAAGTGGCTGGTTGAAGAGTCTGGCTGGTGCGAGTTTGAGGGAGGATATCCAGTCTCTAAGACTGCTGAGACTTCATTTGATTTCAGCGCTGCAACAATTCTTTCTGATGAGCAGGCATTAGCAGGTGAGGAGGATTACCTTAACGAGATGAATGCTGAGAGTGAGCTTTCATTTAACGCAGGTGGTAACCAGAAGATTATGGCTATCGTTGAAGCTGCATTTACAGGTTCTAAGACATATGATGAAATTATGGCTGAGTGGAAACAGAAGTGGAATGATGCTCAGGCTGCTTGTGGTATCAGTGCAGAGTAATTGAGAGATTAATTTTGAAATAGTAAATAATGGGTCAAGGGGAATTCTCCTTGACCCGAATTTTCAGGAGGAAGCGATATGGCGGAAGAAAAAGCTAAAAAGGTCAAAGTAAGAGGCGAAAAGTCTGCCTTTGCCAACTGGTTGTCCAGCCGAAAAGGTCAAAGGGTTCTGGTCATGGTTGCTTTTATGATAATTCCTCTTTTACTGCTGTTTGTATTCACTTATCTTCCGTTTGGAGAAATGGTGGGGTACAGTTTCTATAAGATGAAATATGTTGGAAAAAGAACCTTTGTAGGGCTTCAGAACTATGCCAGTGTATTTAGGCGGGATGACTGCTTCGGTGCATTGAAACTGAGTCTTTACTATATGTTAGGTTCTCTTATCCAGCTTGTACTGTCACTATATCTGGCGACGGTGTTAAGCTTCAAAGTAAAAGGCGGGAATATTTTCAAAGGCTTTATGTTTTTCCCTTATTTGATTAATGGTATTGCAGTTGGTTTTATTTTCAAATTCTTTTACACCAGAGGATTTGTGTTTGATACTGTATTACAGTGGTGTGGTTTTGATTTAAATAATCTTCCATATTGGCTGATGGACCAGAGTGTCAACAACTGGTCATTGGTAGGAACGTCAGTATGGCGTTATTTTGGTCAGAATATGGTATTATTTATCGGCGCTATTATGTCGGTAGATGGAGATTTATATGAGGCAGCGATGCTTGACGGGGCAAATAAGTTCCAGCAGTTTATCTATATCATACTGCCGAACATTAAGACAATTGTTACATTGAATGTGATTCTTTCTATCACAGGTTCACTGAGTGCTTTTGAGCCTCCGTATGTTATTACAAGCGGTGCAAACGGAACCGGTACATATTTTGTGATTATGCACGAGATTGCACATACACAGCAAAAGGTTGGTCTGGCCTCCGCAATGGCGGTTATCCTTTTGGCGATTATCCTGATATGTACACTGCTGCAGAAGTTATTCTTTAAATATGTATTCCGTGATTCCGAGGATGATGGTCGTGGAAGTTCTGTGGGCACACAGCAAAAATTAGGAGCGAGGTGAGATTGTAATGAATGTAGGACAAAAAATATTAAAAGTAGTTGTAACGATATTGAAATATTTTTCTCTTCTGTTCTTTTCGTTTGTTGCAGTATTGCCGGTTATCTCCTGTGTGATTACCGCATTTAAGACAGAAACAGAGTATCAGCAGACCAATGTTATGACATTGCCGGAAAGCTGGCTGAATTTTGATAATTTTGTTCAGGCGTTCCAGCGGGCAAATATGGGCCGCGCATTTATCAATTCAACAATTATATTGATTGCGGTTCTGGTTATATCTACACTGGTAGGTACACAGCTTGCCTATATATTGAATCGTTTCAAATTTCCGGGCAATAGTGTGATTCGTAATCTGTTCTTATTTGCAACATTACTTCCGGGTATTGCGATGCAGATTGCTGTATATGAGATAATGTTTAAGTTAGGCTTCATCAATTCGTTGATTGGTTACATCATTATGATGTGTGGTACAGATGTTATTTCTATCTATATTTATATCCAGTTCTTTGAGAATATATCGGATTCATTAGATGAGTCAGCAATTATAGATGGAGCAAATTACTTTACTATTTTCTATAAGGTTTTGTTCCCTCTACTTAAACCGGCTATTGTAACAAGCTGTATCTTAAAGGGTGTGGGAACCTATAACGAGTATTACTGTGCGAATCTGTATCTTCAGAATAAAAAGCTTTATCCGACAGTGGCAACTTCGTTATATACTTTCGTAGGACCACTTGGAAGTAAATACAACCTGATTTGTGCAGGTGTTATTATTTCCCTGTTACCGGCATTAATTGTGTTTATTACCTGCCAGAATCATATTTACAGTGGTTTGACTTCAGGTTCGGTTAAGGGCTGATTTTTACAAGCAAATTGAGAATTAAATATTTCAGCGGGTGCAATATTTATTGCACCCGTTTTCTAATAGGATAATGGAAAAGATTGATATTGGAGAAGATTAATTATGAGTAAATTTTTTACAGAGGACAACATGTATAACCGTGCGATGACAAAGGTTTTTGACCTTTGTGTACTCAGCCTTCTGGCATTTATCTGCTGTATACCCGTGGTGACGGCGGGGGCGTCTATCACAGCTATGTATGCAGTGATGCTTAAAATGGCAAGGGATCAGGAGGGACCCATTGTCAAATCCTTTTTTGTGGAATTTAGGGGGAACCTTAAGGGTTCCTTAGGGGGCTGGCTGGTGATTTTGGCGGGGTTTGTTCTGCTGGTGGTTGATTTGTCACTTTGGACACAGAATGAGGTGGAGTATAGAAGTGTATTTTATGGGCTGACGGTGGCAATGGTAGTGGCTTTGTGTGCTTTGGCGGACTGGTATTTTGCTGTGCGTGCCAAATTTAATGAGACTTCGAAATCTGCATTGATAAATGCAGGGAAGTTTGCACTTGTGTATTTGCCGGCAAGTATTGTAATGGGAGCCTATACGGTGGGAATTGCCGTGCTGGTTATGCATTTTCCGATGGTGATTATGTTTGTGCCGCTGGTAGGCCTTACTCTTTTGGGTTACCCCAAGGCGGTGTTTATTCGTGGGAGATTTGACAGGTATATCGAGAGCAGGGAGGATTTGCAGACGGCAGAGGCGGATGAGGATACTGTGCCAGATGAGGAGCCGGCGGGGGTGGACATTGAAGAGTCGGTGAAGGCAGCTGCCATAGATGAGGAAGGGGAAACGGCTGATGGTGGACAAAGTGTGAATAGAACTGTCAAAGCAACGGATAAGAAGCAGAAAAAGAGCGAGCCTGCAAATCATGAGGAAGAGTCCGGTAGGGAACGCGCAGGATTGTGGCAGCAGTTTCTCTTTTACCACAAACAGGAAAAGGAAAAAATGTCAGATATGACAAAGGAACAAAAATGGGATTATCTGCTTACCTACTATAAGAGCTGGTTTGTGATGGGTGCCCTTGTGCTGCTTGTTCTTTTTGGTGCAGGATATCATTTTATCTTTAATAATGCTAAGTGCGGATTTCAGTGTGTGCTGGTGAATGGTTATATGGATAAGAGTGATACTGTTTTCTCCGATGAAATCAGTGATTATTTTGGATATGAGCCTCGCAGGCAGTACGCCTATTTTGATACCCAATATCAGATTGCATATACGGATGTGGAAAATGTGGCAGCGGATACCAGCTTCTATGAGAAATTCTTTTTAAATATCCGTGCAGGTCTGCTTGATGCGGCGATTGTGCCAGAAAGCTTTATGGAATACTGTAATGAGATTGAACGGGTATTTTATGATGTGAAGGATGTGCTGACTGAGAAACAGGTGGAAAATTATGAGCCTTATTTTGTTATGGGTAAGGATGAAGAGGGAAATGAATACGTCTGTGGAATTGATATTAGTGGATTTGCCTTTATTGAGAAGGAGGGTGTTGGATTTGTGAATACAAATCAGGAGGACGCATTTATACTTACCTTTCCGATAAATGGACAGCATCCGGAGAGCTGTCAGGGTTTTGTGGATTTTCTTGAACAGTATGAGTGATTATATATCGTAGTAATATGAAAATGGGGAAATATGAATAAATATTACAAGAAACGTATATTATTTTGGATAAAAGCAGTAAGGAGACAGGGAATATGTTGGATGTGTTGGTGATTGGAAGCGGTCCTGCTGGTTTGTCGGCAGCGGTTTATGCGAAGAGGGCAAATCTTAACGTGCTGGTGGTGGAAAAATACTTTGGTGGAACAGGGCAGATTGCAGAGAGCAGTATGGTGGATAATTATTTGGGGTTTGCCGGAATCAGTGGATTTGATCTGGGGGAAAAATTTAAACAGCATGCCGAAGGGCTGGGGGTAGAATTTAAGGAGGGCGATGCACAGGAGTTTAAACGGATAGGCGATATATGGCAGGTAACGTTGAAGGATGGAAATACAATTGAGACAAGGACTGTCATCTATGCGGCGGGAGCGGTCCATCGTCATCTTGGAATAGCAGGAGAAAGTGAGTTTGAAGGCAAGGGTGTTTCCTATTGTGCCACCTGTGACGGAGCATTCTTCAGGGATAAGACGGTGGCAGTTATCGGTGGAGGTGATACGGCTTTGGACGATGCTCTTTATTTGTCGGATATCTGTAACAAAGTTTATCTTGTTCACCGCAGAAATGAATTTCGCGGCTCGACCGGAACAGTGGAAAGGCTTAGAAAAAAAGAAAATACCGAATTTGTGTTAGAGGCAAAAGCGGCGGAGATAGCAGGAAACGGCAGGGTAGAGCAGCTTATTTTGGAGGATGGGCGAAGTCTTTTGGTGGATGGTATATTTGTTGCTGTGGGAATGGATCCTATGACTGTTGCAATAAAAGGGGTTGTGGATTTGGATGAGACTGGTTATGTCGTGGCTGGGGAGACAGGAAAGACCTCTGCAGGGGGATTTTTTGTGGCAGGGGATGTTAGGACTAAGGTTCTGCGTCAGGTAGTGACGGCGGTTTCGGACGGTGCAAATGCGGCGGTTTCAGCGGAGCGCTACATTTGTTTTGGGGATTGAGACAATTTTCAAAATTGACAAAAGGAAATATAAGGGATATAATAGACAACGCTAGGGGAGCCGAAGCAGAGAAGTTGTGGCTGACATGATATCTTTGTGGGGCTGAGAAATCTAAGGATTGACCCTTTGAACTTGATCCGGTTTATACCGGCGTAAGGAAGCGCATAGAAGAAGAGAGATCAGGTCTTCGGATGCATTTCCGGAGACCTTTTTTTGCGCTTATCTATTAATTAATTGGTTACAAGAAAAGGAGGTAAGAAAGATGAATGCAAGTGTGGCAATCCAGGTACTGCCAAATGTGACAGACAATGGGGAGGTAATCCGTATTGTAGATGAGGTCATTGCTTATATTAAGAGCTTTGGCTTGACTACATCAGTGGGACCCTTTGAAACAACTATCGAGGGTGACTATGACCAGTTGATGGAGATTGTGGCAGGCTGCCAGAAGGCTGCCATCGCAGCAGGCGGCTGTGATAAGGTCTCCACCTATGTAAAGATTGTCTATAAACCGGAGGGAGAGGTGCTTTCTATTGAAGAAAAAACTGCAAAGCACCGTTAACCGCCTGATTCCGTTGACAGCAGTAGCGGTACTGCTGTTTTTCTGGCAGATTATGTATATGGCGGGAGTACTGCCCGCATATATGCTGCCGTCGCCGTTGCAGGTTGTCGCAGCATTAGTGGGAGATTTTTCACTGCTTTTACATCATATGGAAACAACACTTCTGGAAGCTTTTGCCGGACTGGCAATCGGGATTGTGTCAGGCTTTTTGGTAGCGGCTTTAATGGAGCATAGCTCGGGGCTTAACCGGGCGCTTTATCCATTGTTGGTGATCACACAGACTGTGCCTACTGTGGCAATTGCGCCGCTGCTGGTGCTGTGGATGGGATATGGGGCGGCTCCTAAGATTACACTGGTGGTAATCGTCACCTTTTTTCCCATTGCCGTGGGGCTGCTAGATGGCTTTAAGACTGCAGACAGGGATGCTGTCCGCCTGTTGCAGGCAATGGGGGCAAGTCCGTTTCAGATATTCTGGCATATCAAGCTGCCGGGAAGTCTTAACCATTTTTTTGCCGGAGTGAGAATTTCTGTTTCCTATGCCATTGTAGGAGCAGTTATTTCGGAGTGGCTTGGCGGATTTCAGGGACTTGGTGTCTACATGACGCGGGTTAAGAAATCCTACTCCTATGATAAGATGTTCGGGGTCATTTTTCTGATTACTGCCATGAGCCTTGCGCTGATGAAGCTGGTAGACCTGATACAATGGAGTGTAATGCCGTGGAACAGAAAAGAGTAGAGGATAAGTAGGCAATTGCGAAATGTCTTATTTTAAAATGTAGTTGTGTAATATAGACAATATCATAAGCAGGTGCTTTGGAGCCGCCGGTGCTTAGCGAGGTTTTTTCGAGCTTAGCACCGTTGTGAGCGACAAGCAGCGCAAGCGTGCCTGCGTTGATTTGCCTATATTACACAACGGATATCTTGAAAAGCAGAGTTTCGCAATTGCCTAGTAGAGAGTAAGTTTTGTGAGGAGATAAGTGTAATGAAGAGAATGATATATTTAGGATTGTTATGTGCCATGCTGTGCTTTGCTGGTGGCTGTGATAAAAAGGAGCAGCAGAGTGAAAGTATACAGGAAATCACGATGGTGCTTGACTGGACACCTAATACTAATCATACAGGATTATATGTGGCGCAGGAAAAAGGGTATTTTGAGGAGGCGGGCTTGAAGGTGTCCATTGTACAGCCTCCCAGTGACGGAGCGGTGGATATGGTTGCCTCAGAGGGAGCCCAATTTGGCATCGGCTTTCAGGATACTCTTGCAGCAGCCTTTGGCACGGATGTACCTTTGCCGGTAACTGCAGTGGGAGCTGTTTTGCAGCACAATACCTCCGGTCTGGTATCGCTGAAGGAGAAGGGAATTGATAGTCCTGGGAAGCTGGAGGGCTATAATTATGCTACATGGGATTCGCCGGTTGAACAGGCTGTTTTAAAGAATGTGGTGGAAGAGGATGGAGGAGACTTTGGTAAGGTTTCTCTGATTTCTATTTATGTAGAGGATATTGTAGCTGCACTGAATGCCGATATAGACAGTGTGTGGATTTATCAGGGATGGGACGGGATAAAATTACAGCTGGAACAGATTGATACGAATTATCTGCCCTTTGCTGATATGAATCCGGTATTTGATTATTATAGTCCGGTGATTATAGCCAACAATACATTTCTTGAGGAAAATCAGGAAACAGCGAAAGCTTTTATGGAAGCGGTGAAAAAAGGCTATGAGTATGCGGCGGATCATCCGGAGGAATCAGCCGAAATATTACTGCAGGCGGCACCGGAGCTGGATGAGGCATTGGTCAAGGCAAGTCAGGAATATCTCAGCACCCAGTATATGGCGGATGCGGATGCATGGGGGATTATTGACCCAGGGCGCTGGAATGCTTATTATAACTGGATTAACGAAAAACAGCTGACAGAGCGGGAAATACCGGAGAACACGGGATTTAGTAATCAGTATCTGCCGGAATAGTGTAGGAAAATTTGAGAATGACGGCCTCTGGCTTACCCACAGGGAAAACGTGACGGTGTAGGACAGGGGCTGTCTTTGTATAGGAGATGAGAAGAATGAAGCTGGAAGTAAAGGGAGTAACGAAGTCCTTTGGGGGACGGACGGTAATAAAGGACATTGATCTTGTGTTGGAGAATGGAGAGATAACCTGCCTTTTGGGAGCAAGTGGAGTGGGAAAGACGACACTGTTTAATATTATTTCCGGTCTGATGCGGCCGGATAGCGGTTCGGTGTGGCTGGACGGGGAAGAAATTACCGGACAGCCGGGGAAGATAAGCTATATGCTGCAAAAGGATATGCTTCTGCCCTATAAGACGGTTCTGGACAATGTTGCGCTGCCTCTGCGTATCAAAAAACAGAACAAGAAGGAAGCCAGAGAAACAGCAGGCAAATATTTTGAGGAGTTTGGACTGGCAGGTTATGAAAAAAAGTATCCGGGGCAGATGTCCGGAGGAATGCGGCAACGGGCGGCACTGCTTCGCACCTATCTGTTTTCCGGAGAGGCGGCACTGCTGGACGAGCCCTTTAGTGCGTTGGACACCATTACGAAAAGCGCAATGCACCGGTGGTATCTGTCAGTGATGGAACAGATCAGGCTTTCTACGTTGTTTATTACCCATGATATTGATGAGGCTATTTGCCTGTCAGACCGGATTTATATTCTGTCCGGCAGTCCGGGACAGATTACAGATGAAATTCCGATTTTGGAAAAAAAACCAAGAGGAGAGGACTTTTTGCTGTCGGAGGATTTCCTTGCGTATAAAAGAAAGATAAAACTATGAGAGAAATTACGTTGATTTGTGTTTTAAAAGATAGTATAATTGCATTGTAATGTATAAAACAGAGGAGAAGGCAGGGAATCTAATGGGACAGTTTTTGATTGTGACACATGCGAAGGATATAGATGCATACAAAGAGATTGCCAAGGAATACAATGTCGGTTTTGAGGTGAATGATTTTTACAATCCATCGGTTCTGGAGGATACGGAGGAGATGAACCGTCTGATTGAGTTTTATCAGGAGCAGGGAATGCCGGTGGGAAGTACAATGCACGGAGCATTTTTTGATACGGTTGTATTTAGCTATGACCCGAGAATACGAGAGATATCAGAGCTTCGTATGGAGCAGAGTATGAAGATTGCGGTACGGCTTGGGGTGAAGGGGGTTGTGTTCCATACCAATATAAGTCCGGTGCTGTCAGGAGTGGAGTACGATCGTCGGGCTATTGAGATGACAGTTGAATACATGGAGTGTCTGCTAAAGAGATACCCCGATACTCAGATTTATCTGGAAAATATGTTTGATACGGACCCGGAGCTTTTGGCTGCGATTTCCGAGAAATTGTGTATATATGATAATTATGGTGTATGCTTTGATTATGCCCATGCTAGTATTTCTTCAACACCGATACCGGTGTGGGTGGAGGCATTGGTTCCTTACATAAAGCACATACATATTAATGATAACAATTTAAAAAGAGACCAGCATCTTGCCATTGGTGACGGTGAGATTGACTGGGAGCAGTTTATGGAGTATAAACGGCAATATTTTGAAAATTGTAGTGTAGTAATTGAGACGACATTTCCAGAGAATCAGCGGCGTTCGCTGAGGTATCTGGAACAAAATTTTGCAGATATGATACAGCGGAGGGATTGATATGGATACGAAAAAACCGTTAAAAGCAGAGGAAATGCTGGAACAAATTTTTTATTATATGAATCAACTGGTAAATGAGAAGGATTTTACCACTACGGTTATGTTGTTGACTGACCTGGGGAGAACTCTGGTAAATTCAGAGCGGGCATCTTTTTGGTATTGGGACAGGAAAAAGCACCAGTACTGGACCTTGGCCGCCTTGGGCAGTGAGAGGATTGTCGTGCCGGAGAACAGCGGGATTGTAGGTGTTTCTATCGCCAAAAAGGAGACGATTGTGATCAATAATCCCTATGAGGATTCTCGGTTTAACCCGCAGGTGGACAAGGATACCGGTTATGTGACCAAATCTATTCTCTGCATGCCGGTTACCAATGCCAGAGGAGAGGTTATTGGAGCCTATCAGGCAATTAACAAGCTGGGCGAGAATGAAGAGAGCTCCTTTGATGAGCAGGATGTAAGACATTTAACTATGGCGGCAATATTTTGTGGTAAGACATTAGAGTCGCATATGCTGTATAAGGAGTCCCACGAGGATCCGCTTACCGGCTTAAAGAACCGCAGAGGTTTCTATGCATATTTTGGTGATGAGGTAGAGCCAAGAATGGAAAAGGAGTGTGTCAGTGCAATTATGTGTGATATTGACTTTTTCAAAAAGGTGAATGACACTTATGGACATAATGCGGGAGATGCGGTGCTTGTCTTTGTTGCGGAGCTGCTTAAGGAGGCTGCTAAGGGCTGCGGAGAGGTAGTCCGTTGGGGTGGTGAAGAGTTTGTGTTGATTCTTATAGACCATACCCTCGATGCAGCTGTGAAATGTGCTGAACAAATCCGGCAGCGGGTGGAGGGAAGCGTTTGTGAATTTGAAGGACAGAAGATTCAGGTAACGATGTCCTTTGGTGTAAAGGAAATGGAAAGAGACAAAACTCTTGACCAGAATATTGAATGTGCGGATGAACGCCTTTATAAGGCGAAGACGACAGGGCGCAATCGTGTTATTTCAGAGTAAAGTAGAGCTAAAGAGGAGTAAATGCAGATTCGGTACTGCATTTATTATATGCGAAGGCAACAGGATTTGGAGGGTACGGTATGACGGATATGAATTCTGTTTTTATAAGTTATAGTTCAAAGGATATCGAGGTAGTTACCCGAATTGTGGAGGAATTGGATCTTATGGGTGTGTCGTATTGGAAGGCGCCGGAAATGATACCAGCAGGCTCAAGCTATGCGAGAGAGATTCCACAGGCAATTCAGAACTGCAATGTCTTTTTGTTGGTACTATCTCCCTTTTCGCAGGCTTCAATCTGGGTGGAAAAGGAGATTGACAATGCAATCTGCAATAGAAAAAAAATTATCCCCTTCAAAATCAGAGAGGTGGAATTAAATGATACCTTTCGATTTTATTTAAATAACGTGCAGATGATATCTTATCCGGAGAATCATCAGAGGGCCTTTAGTGAACTCAAAAAGCAATTTATGCAGATTATGCCGGAACTTGTTGCTGCGGAGAATACTATGGAAAAAACAGCACAGCAGGGTAGTGGGATGCTTGTCAAACCGACTGTTCAGCAAAATGAGGAGAACGGGAGGAGGAGAGTGCTTAAGCCCATTTCGGAACCGGGAGAATCCAAAGCAGGTGCTCATCACCAGAAGTCCAATGCATTAAGGATGAATCGTATTCCGTTAGCCTGCCAGTATTGCGGATGTAAGGAGCTTAAAAATACCTCTATGGGAGTTTATTGCTGTGCCCGATGTGGTAGGGATAATTACGATGATTTTGAAACCATACGAAATTATTTGGAAAAGGTAGGCAATGCTTCGGCTGTTGTAATTGAGCGGGATACCGGAGTACCCAGAAGAATTATCGAATACTTTTTCAGGGACGAATATCTGGAAATTCCCAAGAATATACCGATTCGCTTATCCTGTGAGAGATGCGGAGCACCGATTCGCACGGGTACCTTATGCGATAATTGTAAAGCAGGTTCAACGGAAAAGTCTAATAAGGACCGGAGAGGCACATGGCATTCCCGTTGGTAGAACAGTTGTTTAAATGACAAATCCAGGGGGAAGACAATGGAAAAAGTAATATGGGTAATTGATAGTGACAGAAAGGCGATGTTAAGTGCGCAAAGAAGCATTAATTCAACAGGAAGTATGCGTGCATTCTGTCTGTTATCCTATTCGGCTGTAGAGCGGGCAGTGCAGGCAAAGGATGTGGATAATTGGGGAGATAAGAATATACCTTCTTTGATTGTTATGGACTATCGCACTGCGGTAGCGGAGGATTTTCAATCAATATCTCTTTTAAAAAAGCAACAGGCATTTGCAGGAGTTCCTCTGTTTTTTATGACGGAAAAAAGAAGTGAAGAAACGGACGAGGAGTGCTTTGAAAGAGGAGCAATGGTGGTTCTTCAAAAGCCCTTTACTAAGTCAGGTATACTTCGATTGGAGCGCATGGCATGGCAGCATGAGGTGACACGGAATTATGAGAAGGTTCTGCAAAAACAGGCGGGGGATTTGCAGGCGGCAAGAGAAATCATGAACCTGAATAAGCAGTTGAAGTCTAGAAATAAATTGCTCTATCAGGTGTTTGGCAGATATTTTTCAGATCAGGTTATGGAATTGATTTTGGAGCATCCGGAGAGTGCTGCGGTGGGAGGCGAAAAAAAGGAGCTTACAGTTATGATGGCGGACCTTAGGGGGTTCACCTCTATTTCTGAGGAATTGGAGCCGGAGGCAATGACGCAGCTTCTTAATTTCTACTTTGGAAAAATGGTAGAGGTGATATCCAATTACCGGGGTACAGTAATTGAGTTCCTGGGTGACGGTGTGCTGGCAGTATTTGGTGCGCCATTGATATCGGAGGACCAGACCGCAGATGCGGTGGCTGCAGGAATTGCCATGCAGAATTGTATGGGAGAGGTAAATGCTTATTGTGAACAGCAGGGATATTCGCTGCTGGAGATGGGAATAGGTATTCATCGGGGAGAGGCATTTATCGGTAATGTGGGTTCCAAGAAGATGATGCGCTACAATGTGATTGGAGGAGTGGTTAATGAATGCTCCCGAATTGAAAGCTTTAGCGTTGGTGGTCAGGTGCTGGTGTCCAGAGAGGCATTGGATACAATATCCTGCCCGGTGGAGGTTCATGACCGCATGGCGATTATGGCAAAGGGTGTCCATAAGCCGGTGACGGTGTGTGAGGTAATCGGTATAGGAGGCAGTTATCAGTGCAGTATCGGGAATGTTGAGTTTGATGCTCTGAAAGCCGTAGACAAATGGACGGTATTTAACTTGTACCGGATCGAAGGGAAAAGGGTATCCGGTGAACCGGTTTCAACGCTTCTCATGCAGTTTTCCAGAAAACGTGCAGTAGTAGAATTGCTGGACAATGAAGAGGAACGTACAAAAGAGCAGCCGGTACAGAGCGATATCTTAGCAGATGGTGAGAAGGACAACAGCAGGGGAGGGACCCAGCTCGAGCTTTATTCAGATGTGGAAATTTTTGCGGCAGGAAAAGATGGAAGGGCGATTTTCAATGGAGTATATGCAAAGGTCGTAAAGTGCAGTGGGCAGGAATTGATTTTGCATTTTACCCATATTAATCAGAGCTTTCAGAAATTTGCAGATGAAATATGCTGACATGATTCCAATGGATTTAAGGAAAATGACAATACAGATGAATATCACATAACAGGATATATGTGAGAAATGAGGACGATATGAGAGAAGAAATGTATGACTTTACAAAATTGGATAATTTGGAAATTCCAGGTATCAGCTGCGGCTATCGCTATAGAAGTGGAGAAATAGTGGTGGCAGAGGTGGAAAGGACGATTTCAGATGTACTCTCTGCACAGATGATGGAAGTGGAGCTTCCGAAGGATAGTATAGTGAATTACAAGGAGTATATGCAGGCGTTAGACTGTCATTTTCTTCTTTTTGTATGGACAGAGCATGAGGAGGAGCATCTGTATTTTTTCAGTGATGTTAAACGTGTTCGTGCTCTGGAGTTTTTGGATTATCTGGTGCCGGAGTTCGGTCTGGTGAAGGGAGATGCCAAAGAAGCAGGAGGACGTATTTCTTCGGCTATATTAAAGGTTTGGATTTCTAATATGGATTTAAAGGATATTATGGAGTATTTTCTGAAAATGTCGGAAGCTTATTTTGAGGATTGTGATTGTATTGACGCCAAGAAGTACGGAGAAGAACATACAGAAGATATTCGGAGGATGACTCGGTATGTGAAAAAGCGTATTCCATGGGCATTTGTAAGAACAACAGATGTGGTGCGTCCGGGGATGGAGTTATGCATTAAATCTTTGGAAAACGAGTCAGGGATTGTCGTCACTGCCGATTCGGAGGCGTATATTATGATAGGCTGCCGGGGTGAGGTTTATGACATTAACCGTGCTAAGTTCGAAAGCACCTATGAGTCAACAGAGGAATCGCTGGATGTGTTTGAACAGATGTTGGAATTCCTTCCTGAAGCGGAAATTGTGGAAAAGGGAGAGTATATCAGTCTGGACGAAAAAGCACACCTGTGTTATCCGAAGAGAAATGCTGGTATTTACGCTATGGAGCTGGACCGGAGGACCAAAATTTTTCCGGTGGGGGATAACGAGGAATACTATTTAGGAAGACCGGGTGATTACATGGCAGTACGTTTAGAGGATTTTTGTGATATTTATATCATTCAGAGGGATATATTCCGGCAGACATATGAGAAGTATTAGATTTCTCTGACCGGTGATTTACTTGACATGTAACATAAAAAATATATAATGGCAATATCTATAATAAGAAGATAAAAAGGAGAATAACCCATGGATGAGAGGCTTGTACAGAGGATAAGGCAGTTAAAGGAGGAAAAGGATGTAGTTATTCTGGCACACTACTATGTAGATGGTGAGGTGCAGCAGATTGCAGACTATGTGGGCGACTCCTATTATCTTGCGAAGATAGCAACAAAGGTTAAGGAAGACAGCATCCTGTTTTGTGGGGTCTCCTTTATGGGGGAGAGTGCAAAGATATTGAATCCGGAAAAAAGAGTCGTAATGGCAGATTCTGATGCAGACTGCCCGATGGCGCACATGGTGACACCGGAGCGGATTGCTGAGGTCAGAGCGGAATACGGTGATGAAGTGGCGGTTGTGTGCTATGTTAATTCCACTGCAGAAATTAAGGCAGTTTCGGATGTATGTGTCACCTCCTCCAATGCACTGCGAGTGGTGGAGAGAATTGATGCAGATAAAATATTTTTTGTTCCGGATAATAATCTTGGACGTTATGTGGCAGAAAAAATACCGCAGAAGCAGTTTATCTTTCACGATGGATATTGCCACGTACATAAAGGCATACTGGCAAAGGATGTTGAACGGAAGAAGAAGGCGTATCCGGATGCTTTGGTGCTGACACATCCGGAATGTACAATGGATGTCCTGGCATTGTCTGATTTTGTGGGAAGTACATCGGAGATTATTGATTATGCAACAGCAAGCGACAAGGATAATTTTATTGTCTGTACGGAAACAGGTGTGTTTTTTGAACTGATGCAGAAGAATCCGGAAAAGAAATTTTACCCTGTGGGAAACAGTCAGTTTTGTCCAGATATGAAGCTGGTGACGCTGGATAGAGTGATAGGTGCATTAGAGAGTATGAAGCCGGAGGTGGTTTTGTCACTGGATATAATGAAAGAGGCATTAATCCCTCTTCAGAAAATGCTGGAGCTGGCAGAATAGATAAAGGATTCTTCAGTGAGGCGTAAGGAGAGGATAGAGGATTTTGTTTAGGAAGACAGATAAAGTAGATTTATTATCTTATATAAGGAACGGTCAGGAATTATCTACCAGACAGAAAATATATTTGGTGGTGACGTTGAGTACTCCATCGGTTCTTGCGCAGCTTACCTCTGTTTTAATGCAGTATATTGATGCATCTATGGTTGGGAAAATGGGAGCGGATGCATCCGCTGCAATTGGATTGGTGGCAAGTACAACATGGCTCTTTGGTGGAGTGTGTTCCTCTGGTGCGGCCGGTTTTTCCATACAGGCAGCACAATATATTGGTGCGAAAAATTTTGAAAAGGCAAGGGAAGTGTTGAGGCAGTCTTTGGTAGCAATACTGCTGTTTACTGTTGTTTTGGCGGCAATTGGTGCTGCAATTAGCTTTTCCCTTCCGGTTTGGTTAGGCGGTGCGAAAGAGATTCAGTGGGAAGCATCGCTGTATTTTTTGATTTATGTTTGTTCGCTGCCGGCAATGGGGATGGGAAGGCTAGCGGGAAGTATGCTCCAATGTAGTGGAAATATGAAAATTCCCGGTATTTTAAATTCCCTGATGTGTGTGATGGATGTCATTTTTAATGCCTGTCTGATTTTTGAGAGTTTTACCGTTTCCTTTGCGGGAGTACAGTTAAGGCTTCCGGGGGCTGGACTGGGTGTTGCAGGGGCTGCCCTAGGTACTGCGCTTGCCCATATTGTCACTGCAGTGCTGATGTTATATTTTCTGTGTTTTCGTTCATCGATATTCAAATTGCAAAGAGGGGAATCCTTTCGTTTACAAAAGCCGTGCATTAAGCGAGCGGTCACGATCTCTTTGCCTATTGCGGTGGAGAGAGTGGTGGTATCGGGGGCTATGGTGGTAGCAACTCGTATTGTTGCACCGCTGGGGATAACGGCCATTGCTGCCAATTCGTTCGCCATAACAGCGGAAAGTTTATGCTATATGCCCGGATATGGGATTGCGGATGCTGCGACTACATTGACGGGGCAGAGCATAGGAGCGGGACGAAATAAGCTGGCGGTCTCCTTTGGACGAATAACAGTGGGGCTGGGAATGGCAATTATGGCATGTACCGGTGCACTTATGTTCTTTGCAGCTCCGTTTATGATTGGGATTTTGACACCGAATGCGGCGGTTCGGGAGCTGGGAATTCAGATTCTCCGGATAGAAGCCTATGCGGAGCCTTTATTTGGTGCTTCCATTGTAGTTGCCGGGGTATTGCGGGGAGCAGGTGATACTCTGGTTCCCAGTATTATGAATTTTGTCAGCTTGTGGGCGGTAAGGCTGGTATTGTCATATTTTTTGGCGAAGCCCTATGGTTTAGTAGGTGTGTGGATTGCCATGGCTGTTGAATTGTGCTTTAGAGGAATTATATTTCTGATACGCTTTGAGAGAAAGAAGTGGCTTAGAATTAAAATGTAGCTGTGATATTTTCACACATCGGTATTCAGAAAGGGTATGTCAATGGAAAATAATAGTGTGATGGTTCCGTCAGTCGGATTTGGTTCATGGTGTATAGGCGATGACGTTAGGAAGCGGAATAGTGAAATAGAGGTGATGCAGTATGGTTTTCATCATTTTGGAATGAAGCTCTTTGATACTGCTGAGATGTATGGTGATGGTAGAAGTGAGCAGGTCATCGGCGAGTTCCTTCAATCTGTCCCAAGGGAAAATGTGTTTGTGGTGGATAAAATATTGCCAAAGCATGCGGTGCAGAACAGGTATGAAGAATGTTGTATCCGTTCTCTGGAAAGGCTGAAAACGTCATATATTGATTTATATCTTCTGCACTGGAGAGGAAATGTGGAGCTGCAGGAGATGGTGGATGAGATGGAAGGGTTAGTGGAGAAGGGATTGATTCGATACTGGGGTGTGTCTAACTTTGATGTGAGAGATATGGAGGAGCTGTTTTGCTGTCAGCGAGGAAATCATTGCTTTGCAAATCAGGTTCTATATAATCTTTCGTCCCGGGGTGTGGAATATGATTTGATTCCCTGGTGTGTAGAGCGCGGAGTTATGGTGATGGCATATTCACCTTTGGGAAATTCGGCAGAGGAGAGGAACCGGATGGCTGTTCATCCGGTTGTAAAACAGCTCGCTAGTGATAAGAGAGTATCAGCGGAGGCGCTTCTTCTCAAGTTTGTGACGAGAACCGAAAAGGTGACTGCTGTTTTTAAGACGTCGTCTGTGGCACATTTGAGAGACAATATGTCTGGGATGAAGGATATAGAATTTTCAGAAGGTGACATGATACGGTTAAATGCTGCTTTTCCGCCACCGGAGAAAAAGATGCCTTTGGAAAAAATATAACAGGGCTGTCAGAACAGAGATATAATTGATAAATTTTGATGCAAATAGTATAATGATTAATGTGTCTGAAGTGAATGAAGGGAGCAATAATGATGCAGAAAATAGTTGAACAGACTTTTGACGAAGAAAGAGCATTATATGGGATTCATGATGCAGAGATTACCGGATGTACATTTGACGGGCCTGCGGATGGAGAATCAGCACTTAAAGAGACAGGGGATATTGTAGTTGAGAACTGTTATTTTAATTTGAGGTATCCCTTTTGGCATACAACAAATGGAGTTGTCCGCAAGGCGATTATGACAGAAAACTGTCGTGCTGCGCTGTGGTATGATAAAAACATTACTCTGGAAAGCTGTGAGATGAATGGGATAAAGGCATTGCGTGAGTGTCAGGAAATTCAGCTGACTGACTGTAGCATACATTCTCCGGAGTTTTTGTGGAGATGCAGCGGGATTAGGGTGAAAGACTGTCATTTGGAATCGGAGTATCCGTTTTTTGAGTGTCATGATATGGAGATTGATAATCTTGCCATGACCGGGAAATATTCTTTTCAATATGTTGAAAACGTGACAATAAGGAATTCTAATCTGCAAACAAAGGATGCTTTTTGGCATGGAAAAAATGTTACAGTGATAGATTCTGTTGTAACAGGGGAATATCTGGGCTGGTACTCAGAAAATTTGAAATTTATAAGATGCCGCATTGTCGGAACACAGCCTCTTTGCTACTGCAAGGGTCTTGTGTTAGAGGACTGTGTGATGGAGCAGACAGATTTGTCCTTTGAAAACAGCGAGGTGTGTGCCCGAATTAATGGCTCTATCGATAGCGTGAAGAATCCGATAAAGGGTATGATTCATGCAGACTCCATTGGTGAAGTGATTCTGGATGCACCGGGTGATCCGGTTACCCAGTGCAAGATTATCAGTGGTTAATCAAACGATATGGAAAATACGTTTTAATGTAGTATCGCTGTAAAGCAGTTCTTTTGCACGTTCACGGTATTGCTCCTCATGTATATAGGTATGGCGAAACGGTTTAATAGAAGGAGCGAGCTCAACTGCTTTTTCATAATCTCTGACATCTAATTTCAGAGTTTCTACATAATCAAAAAAACCAGTATCAGTAAAGATTGTATGGACCCGTTTATAGCGGTGCTCCTGCACCAGGCTCATTAAATAGGTGGCAATTCCCACCTGAATTCCGTGAAGCTGTGGAACTTCTAACATTTTATCCAAAGCATGGGAGATTAGATGTTCACTGCCGCTGGTAGGTGCACTGTTTCCGGCAATTTCGTTTGCAATACCACTCATGGCAAGGGAATCTAATAATTCCTTTAAAAACAAATTATCCTGTACACTTTCAAAAGGAGTTCGTACAAAACTGTTGACGGCTTTTTTAGCAATCATCATGGCAAAATCATTCACTTCTGCATAGCCGTTATCCTCTTCGTATTGCCAGTCATAAAGTGCAGTGATTTTTGCAACCATATCCCCGATTCCGGAATAGAGGAAAGGTTTGGGTGCACTTTTGATGACGGCAGTATCCACAATGATACCGTAGGGCATTCTGGCGGGGACCGAATTGCGTCTGCCATCAATCAAAATGGATGCACTGGCACTGGAAAATCCATCGCTGGAGGCAGAGGTGGGGACACTGATAAAGGGCAGTTTACGTAAAAATCCGCTATATTTTGCCGCATCAATGACTTTTCCGCCGCCCAAACCGATGACTGCCTGGGTTTTGTTTGGAAGACTGAATGCAAGGGAGTTAATATCCTCTAAACGTATAGAATCCAATTCCTGATATTCCAATACTTCAATGTCGGCAGAACGTAAGGATTCCATAACCGTATTTCCAAACATTTCAATCAAGCCATTTCCAAAGAAAATCACTACCTTTTTAAAATCACTTTCCTTTAGAAATGCTCCGATTTTTGTAAGTGCACCGTTTTCTACCTTCAAAATTGCCGGAATGGCAATGTAATCGTTACTTTTCTGTTTCATTCTATCTGATCCTTTCTGTTGTAAGCAATTGCCTGATAGCATAAACTATTGTAAAATGTTAATAGTATTCTTTAAATTATAGACATCATAGCATGGATATAGTATCATTTCCAGAAAAAAATTGATTTTTGGAGGAAGGATTGTTATAAAAATTTCTACGTTAGAAGAAGGGAGATATCTGGGATGAGAGCCATTTATAATCCGATTACCGCTACACCGTTTGCATACAATGAATCCTATATGGAAGTTGAGCCCTGTGAAGTGTTAAAGCCGTACATTAAATGTTTCTGGGGAACAAAGCGACCGTACAGGCAGATGAAAACAAATATTCCGATTAAGAGAATTGTAACACCGGATACTTGTGTGGATATTATTTTTACGATAGATTTTACCGATAACCAGATTTATGGGAGCTTCTGTGGAATAGATGACAGAACATTTACTATATATGATGTAAATGATGAGGATAAGGTGGTGTCTACATTTGCAATCCGTTTCTTTGCTTGGTGTGCAGTTCTCTTTTCAGAAGAATCCATGTCAGATACGAGAAATGGATTTTTTGAGGTAGGGCATCATTTTTCCAAATTGCAAAAAGCAATAGTGCCGTGGTTATTTGACATTACTGATATAGGGGATAGAATCTGGCTGGCAGAACAATATCTGTTAAACCACATTCATTTAGAGCGCAGGAATGGAATCTTAACGGATGCAGTTTTAGAACTGCTAAAGCAAAAGGGGAATGTGGAAATCGGGCAGCTTGCAAAGGATATTCATACAAGCAGCAGGCATTTAGAAAGGCTGTTTCAGCAAAACATTGGGATTTCCCCAAAACGTCTGGCTTCTTTAGTCCGGTATCAATACTTGTGGAATGATATTTTATTTCAGCCCCAATTTCAGGTCTTAGATGCAGTACACAAATATGGATATACCGATCAGGCGCATCTTCTTCATGATTTTAAGAAGTTTCACACGATGAATATAACGGAGGCTAAGGAATATGCCCTAAAACACGGCAATAGTTTAGTCCAACCTGAACAGTTATAAAACAAGTCGCTTTTTTACAAGAGAAAGATTGATATTTTGATATAATGAATTGCGCTGATGCGCAAGCAGGTCATCAATTTTCTTCGAAAATTGGTGACATATGATATAATGTCACCAACCGGAGCAAAGCGAAGGTTGATGACCTGCGCGAGCATCAGCGAGCTTCATTGTGATATGCTTAGGGAAAAATGAAAAGGTGGTAAATACGAATGGATTATTTAAGTTGTTGTGGAACGGACTGTAGTACATGTGGATGTTATGGAGGTCTTTGTAAGGGCTGTAATGAATGCAAGGGAGAGGTATTCCATGCTCCGGAGGGAAAGCCCTGTCCGATTTATGATTGCGTTGTAAATCAAAGGAAAATGCAGAATTGTGCACAGTGTCGGGAGATGCCCTGTTCTACTTGGAGGAATACGAGGGATCCCAAGTTTACGGATGAGGAATTTGAGAAAAATATTGAAAACAGGGTAAAAGCATTAAAAGAGATGATATAGGAGAGAGATAATGGCAGATAACAAAGAGCTTGTGGAATACATAATGGATCAGTTATCAGAATTGGGAGAAGTTCGTAATATTCCGATGATGGGTGGTTATATTTTTTATTACAGGGAGCGGATTTTTGGCGGAATATATGAAGGCGGATTTATGGTAAAGGTTACGGAAGCCAGCAAAAAATATATGCCGGATAGCGAACCGGAACCACCATATGAAGGTGCGAAACTGATGCTTCCAGTTACTATTATTGACAATAAGCAGTTATTGCAGGAGATGGTGGCTGCAATGTATCCGGAATTGCCGGAGAGGAAAGTAAAAAAGAAAAAGGGAGTTTGAAAAATTAGAAATATTTTAGAAATTTGTATAAAAAGGATTGAGGTATAGAAAATTATCTGCTAAAATAGTAACAATTCCTGTTTTGATAATGACTACTGTAAACAGATGGAATGTCAAAGACTGGAATTCTATGAAGAGGAAAAGATTAGGAGGATAAAAAATGGCAGATTTAAAGGGAACAAAGACAGAGGCAAATTTACAGGCGGCATTTGCAGGGGAATCACAGGCTCGTAATAAGTATACCTACTATGCAAGCAAGGCAAAAAAGGATGGCTATAATCAGATTGCGGACATTTTTTTGGAGACAGCGAACAATGAGAAGGAACATGCAAAAATGTGGTTTAAGCTGTTAAACGGAGGTGCAGTTCCAGATACTGTTACAAATCTGAAGGATGCAGCAGCAGGCGAGAACTTTGAATGGACGGATATGTATAAGGAGTTTGCTGCGACAGCAAGGGAAGAAGGATTTGAGGATATTGCAAAGTCCTTTGAGATGGTTGGCGAGATTGAAAAGGCACATGAGGAGAGATATAAGAAATTGCTGGAAAATGTAGAGGGTGGTCTTGTATTCTCAAGAGATGGTGATATGATTTGGGAGTGTGCAAACTGCGGTCATATTCATGTAGGACCTCAGGCACCGGAAGAATGCCCTGTATGTGCACATCCGCAGAGTTATTTCAAGCTGAGAGCAGAGAATTATTAAGATTTGCCGTATCCTGCAATGATGGGCGTGTGCTGGTCATTGTATAATGGAACAGGGTTTATCCATAGGGAATTTAAATGATATTGATGGCTTCTGTAAAAAAGTGCAGAAGCCATCAGTATATATAGGAGTGGGTTTATGCATATATTTGTGGTAGAGGACGAGCATATTTTAAGACGGGAATTGAAGGTATTGCTGGAAAATGCAATGTATCAGGTGACGGCACCGGATACATTTGAGAATATTGTATACCAGGTAAAAGAGGTCAGACCGGATCTAGTGCTTTTAGACATCAATCTTCCGGGAATTTCCGGATTTGATATCTGTATGCAGATTCGGGAACAGATGGAGATACCGATTATCTTTTTGACCAGCAGAACTGATTCCATGGATGAATTAAACGGAATCCTTAAAGGCGGGGACGATTACATTACCAAGCCATATCAGGCACCGATACTTTTGGCGAGGATTGCTGCAGTGTTAAAGCGTACAAGGGGTATGGAGAAAAAAGAGGAAAACCAGCTTGCAAGAAACGGGGTGCTGCTGGATATCGCAAAGTGTTGCCTCGTCTTTCAGGAGCAGCAGGTGGAGCTTACCAAAAATGAAATGAAAATTTTGAGTCTTTTATTCCGGCATCCGGGAGAATTTGTTTCCAGAATGGACTTGATTGAATATTTATGGGAGAATCAGATGTTTATTGACGACAATACACTGAGTGTTCATATTGCGGGAATCCGCAAAAAAATGAGTGAAATCGGAGTGCAGGATTTTATTGAGACAAAGAGGGGGATTGGTTACCGCATATGAAGGGGATGGACTTTTTAAGGGATAAAGGAATGCTTTTACTGCTGCATCTGGTATGTATGTGTGTACTGAACGGATTTTTAAGGGCTACCGGCTATAATGAGTCCAATATTATTTTAATTCTTATTTTCTGGGGCATTCTGATTGTTATCTGGCTTTTGGTTACTTATTTACAGCGGAGAAGTTATTTTCGAAAAATTGAGCAGATTTTGGAGCAGGTGGACCAAAGATATCTTCTAGGTGAGTTGCTTCCTAATTCCTTTCGCATGGAGGACCGGTTGTACCGGGAAATAATACGGAAATCCAATAAATCTGTTATTGAACGGATTCGCCGGGTTGAGGACGGAAAAAAGGATTATAAGGAATATATTGAAAGCTGGGTGCATGAGATAAAGGCACCGATTGCAGGCATTTCCCTGATTTGTGACAACAGACGGCATGATCTGTCGGGAAAGCAGCCGGAAAAAGAGAAGGAGGCGGAAGTGACACTGGATGGAAGTCCCCTGCAGACAGAATTGGTATCGGAAGAAAAAGACGATTTTCGCACGATCAGTATGGAGAATCAAAAAATTGAAAATTATGTGGATATGGCGCTTTACTATGCCCGTTCAGAAAATGTTTATAAGGATTATCTGATTCGGGAGACAAACCTTAGTGAGGTGGTAAATGAGGTGCTTAGCAAGAATCGTCTGTTGCTGATTCAAAACCATGTGCAGGCAGAGGTAAGCTGCGAGGATACTGTTTATACGGACCGGAAATGGATTGCATTTATGCTGAATCAGATTATGCTAAACAGTGTAAAATACAGGGGAGAACGACCGGTGTTTCATATCGATACAAAGAGGGAAAAAAATGGTGTAACTCTGATTTTTGAGGATAATGGTTCCGGTATCCCGAAGGAGGAAATCTCCCGCATTTTTGAGAAGGGCTTTACCGGAAGCAACGGCAGGGAGCATGAGCGTTCTACTGGTATGGGACTGTATCTATGCCATAAGCTGTGCAGCAGGCTCGGCATTGGAATTAGGGCCGAGTCGGAATATGGAAAAGGGACAAAAATAATTTTGGATTTTCCAATTAGCAATTATATAAGCAGGGAATAAAGGGCTTGAAGATATCTTACGAAATCTTAAGATAACTTCAAGCTATCTTTATATGAAGACGGATGGAGGTATAATAAAATCATTCTGTAAAGAAAAGATTGTGAGGAGTGATGAAAATGAATGATTACATCCGGGTATGTGATGTAGAAAAATACTATGGAAATGAAGCAAATTTGACAAAGGCAGTAGACCGGGTTAGCTTTTCTGTGGAAAAAGGAGAATTTGTCGGTATCATGGGAGCATCCGGTTCCGGTAAATCAACACTGCTGAATGTGCTGGCAACGATTGACAGAGTAACTGCCGGTCATATTTATTATGAGGATACGGATATTACTGAATTGTCAGAGGACGATTTGTCGGAATTCCGCAAGGACAATCTGGGCTTTGTGTTTCAGGAGTATAATCTTTTGGACACCCTGACCATTGAGGAAAATATTATTCTGGCACTGACCTTACAGGGTGGAAAAAAGACGGAGATAGACGAAGACTGCAGCCGGATTTTAAAATTGTTGGGGATTGAGGATATCCGTGGTAAATTTCCGTATCAGGTATCAGGAGGACAAAAGCAGCGGTGTGCCTGTGCCAGAGCATTGGTGAATCATCCGAAGCTTTTGCTTGCTGATGAACCTACCGGGGCATTGGATTCCAACGCCGCCCAGACGTTGCTTGAGACCTTTACGAATCTAAATCACAGTATGGAGGCAACAATCCTTATGGTAACTCATGATGCATTTTCAGCAAGCTACTGTGGACGTATTTTATTTTTAAAGGACGGAAGGATTTTCCATGAGCTGGTGAGAGGCGATAAGAACAGGAAGATTTTCTTGCAGGAGATTTTGGATGTATTGTCCTTGACGGGAGGTGAACTGTCCAATGTTGAATAAGCTTGCTTTCCGCAATATGAAACGTTCTGCCAGAGATTATCTGGTCTATATTCTCACAATGACGGTGGTCACTGCACTGATGTATGCATTCAGCAGCCTCATTTTTCAGAACGGGCTTTCTGTTCATTTTGAAGTAGAGGGTGTGATGGAGATGATGATTGGTCTTGCAACAGTATTTATTGTACTGATTGTTGCGTGGCTGATTAACTATATGGTGCGGTTTATGCTGGAAAAACGAAGCGGGGAATTTGGCATTTATCTGTTATTAGGAATAAAGAAGAAAACGGTTTCCAAGCTCTATATCCGGGAAAATATCCTTCTGGGTGGTGCTGCTTTTTTCTTCGGACTCATTTTCGGTGTATTATTGCAGCAGGTATTGATCTCTATTATGTATTCCATGGTAAGGATGGAATATCATCTGCATATTGCATTTCATGCGGGAACGATTCTGATGACTGTATTCTGTTATACGGGCTGTTATCTGATCGCGCTCCTCAGGTGCAGGCGTAAATTTAAGAAAATGAATATTCATGCACTGATGAATGCAAACCGGCAGAATGAGGAGATAAAGGAAAAGCATGAGGGGCTGAAAAAACTGCTATTTCCTCTTTCCATTTTCTTTATTTTTCTGTTCTGGACTGCCTTTGGAAGGCTTTCCAATACCGGAGAAGTTTTTTTGTTTCTGATTGGGCTGGTGCTTACCATTTATCTTTTTTATATGGGACTTTCGGCATGGATTATGTGCTATGTGCGCAAGAAAGGAAAGGGAATCTATAGGGGGCAGAATCTGTTTTTGCTGCGGCAGTTTGCCGCAAAGGTGCGAACGATGCAGTTTACCATGGGAACCCTGACGGCATTATTTACGCTTGCCCTGATGGGCTCTTCCATTGCACTGATGTTTAGTGAGTATGAAAATACGGTCTTAGAGGACAAATTTCCATTTGATGTGCAGGTATTTAGTGGAAATGTGGAGGATGATTTTGCGGACGAGAAAGCGGTCATTGATGAGAATGGCATGCCATCGGAATATTATTCCTATCATATTTATACAGACAGGGATAATCAGGTCAATACCTGGATATTGACACATTTAATTGCATGGGGAACCATGTACCGTAATTCGGATGGAAGTCCCAATATGCCGGCGATTGAAGAATTTCTCAAAGATGAAAGTGTGTACTATCAGTATGATACCTATATGGGGATATCGGATTATAATTATTTGCGCAAAATGATAGGATATGAGGAAATAAATATAAATCCCGATGAGTACCTGGTTCAGATCAAGCCGCGATTATATAAAAATGTGAAGGAAATCGGAAATGATTTGCGAATTACAGATGCATCAGGGCAGGGAACTCTCTCCTGTGCAGGGGTTGTTTCCGATTATTTTTCCCAGGATGGGCATAATGGTGCGGACTATGTGATTATAGTGCCGGATGCAGTTTTGGAGCGGATGATGCCCTTTTATTCTGAACTGGTTGTGGATATGGAGGGGAAGATTCCGATGGATTTGCAGCAAAAACTGGATGATCTGACGGAGGAAGAAGAATCAGATGCTGACGATGAGGAGGAAGATGGTCCTCCCTGTGGTTCCGATATTATTATTTGTTATGTGGCGGTCAATCTGGTAAGGGAAAATCTGATTCCTGAGGTAAAATATATGCTGGGTACCTTCATCATACCACTATTTTATATCGGATTGGTTTTTGTCAGTGTGGCGGTAACGGTATTGTCTGTACAGCAGTTGAGTGATTCTGCAAAATACAGATTTCGCTATGATGTGCTGGCAAAGCTGGGGCTTTACCGTACACAGATCCATCAGTTGATTTTGAAGCAGCTAACAGTTTATTATCTTTGTCCTGCTCTATTGGCAATAGTAATCAGCGGAAAGATGATTCTGTTTGCCGGTAAACTGTTTGTGCGTGAAACAGGAGTGCCGGCATTTATGGGCAGCTTTTTCTTAAAGAGTATTATATTGTTTTTTGGAATTTATCTCGTTTATTTTATCGTAACCTATGTTGGATTCAGGCGAAATGTAGAGTTGGACAGATGAAGGTTAGATATGTTCCCTTGACATTATCATAGTATTCCAGTATGGTATAATACATAAGTTATCTATAACCGGAATTGCCGGGTTGGATTAACCTAGTGTTTGAGGTAGAGAAATGTCAAAGATACTTGTAGTGGAAGATGATAAAGAGATTAACCGTTTGCTCTGTGAGTATTTAGAGTCGCAAAATTACACCGTGCTCCATGCCCAGAATGGTCTGGAGGCATTAAATATGCTCCGCGACAGGGCAGATATTGATTTAGTGCTGTTAGATTTGATGCTTCCTCTGCAAAGCGGGGATGTGGTGCTTGCAAAGCTCCGGGAATTTTCAGACGTGCCGGTGATTGTTTTATCTGCAAAAAATACCGTGCAGACCAGAATCGATGTTATACGCATGGGGGCAGATGATTATATTACCAAGCCTTTTGATTTGGACGAGGTGGCAGTCAGAATAGAAGCAGTGCTCCGCAGAATGCAAAAGGAAGTGGAACCGGAAAAGCAGGAGAAGATACAGTACAGGAATCTGGTTATGGACTGTATGGCAAAAACGGTAACGGTGAAAGGAAATGTGCTTGTCTTAACCAGCAAAGAATATATGATTTTGGAATTGCTGCTCCGTAATCCTGCCAAGCTGTTTTCCAAGGCGAACCTGTTTGAGAGTGTCTGGAATGAACCCTTTTATAACGAGGACAGTACACTGAAGGTTCATATGAGCAATCTTCGGAACAAGATAAAACAGTATGCAGGGGACGAGGAATATATAGAAACGGTTTGGGGAATGGGATACCGGCTGAAACAGGAAAAGAATATTTAATCTGCAAAAGACAGTCATATGCGTTAGGCACCATGGCTGTTTTTCATTGTTTTGAATTAACCTTTTCTTAACCTTTTGTTTAACCTTTTCTTTAGGATGGGGCTGTAATATAGACTTATACATCTTAAACTTTACAATTATCTGAAATGGATGAAGAGAAAGGAAGAAGCTATGGAACATATTTTACAGATGGAGCATCTCACGAAGATGTACGGTAAAGATACTGCCAGAAAAGCAGCAGTAGATGATGTGAGCCTGGCAATTGAAAAAGGGCATATTTACGGATTAATTGGACCAAACGGAGCCGGAAAGACCACGATGATGAAGGTGTTAGCGGGACTGACCGCCCAGACACGCGGGACGATTACTCTTTTTAGCGATTCAAGCAATCTGGATGAGGGAAGAAGCCGCATGAGCTTTATGCTGGAAGCACCTTATCTGGACGGTAGAATGACTGCCTGGCAGAACATGGAGTATATCCGTTATGTGCGGGGCGTGGCAAGTAAAGAACGGATTTTTGAAGTGCTGGAACTGGTCGGACTGGCAGATACAGGAAAGAAGCCGGTCAAGCAATTTTCGCTGGGAATGCGGCAGCGGCTTGGAATCGGAATGGCTCTGCTTCCCAGCCCGGAAATTATGGTTTTGGATGAGCCGGTAAACGGATTAGACCCGGAGGGAATTGTGGATGTTCGGAATATGCTGAAAAAGCTTAGCATGGAAGAGGGAATTACGATTCTGATTTCCAGTCATCTGTTATCAGAGCTGTCAGCACTGTGTACGGATTTTGCCATTATTAATCAAGGGTCACTGGTGGAGAGCTTTTCGGCAGAGGAGCTGGAAGAAAAGTGCAGAAGCTTTCTCACGATTCGGACAAATGATGTGAACCGGACGGCTGCAGTGCTGGAGCAAGAGCTTCAGGTGAAGGAATATAAGGTAGTGGAAAACAATGAAATTCGCTTATTTGAGCGTTTGGATGAGGTGGAGAAGGTATCAAAAACCATCACAAAGAGTGGTCTGATTTTGACAAAGCTGGTTATGGAGGGGCAGAATCTGGAGGAATATTATCTGTCTAAGGTATCTGTTGAGGAAGATAAAACAGGAACACAGGGACAGGGGTTATTAAGCAGCCTGCGTATAAAAGAGTGGGGAAGAAAAAATATTTCCGGAACGAGAAATAAGGAGGGAAAGTAGGATGAACCGATTGATAAAAGCGGAGTGGTACAGGGTAAGGCACTCCTCAAAATTAATGAGATGGTTACTGTTCGTCTGTATGTGGGGACTTGTATTTCCTTTAATGGAAGATTTCGAGGTTTACAAGTACAATTTGACAGAGCATTTATTTATATCACAGGGAACTACCGGTGTATTTTTAATGTGCTTCCTTGCTACGTTTTCAACTGTCCTCGTGGGAATGTCCTATATGAACAAAACGGCATATTACGAGGTGATGGCAGGAAATAAAATATCTAAAATTTTATTGAGCAAGGTAGTGGTAAATGCATCACTTGTTACGGTGGTACAGTCACTTTTTTTCGGGGTTTGTTGGACTATCATAGCAATAAATAACGGAAAAGGGCAAATTACACAGCTTCCGCTCCGCTTATTTCTTTTTGTCATTATAATTTTTCATGCCTGTATCGTCGGAGTGCTCATTGCTACTTCCATCAGGAGTATTGCTGCTTCAGTACTGACATACCTGCGGTTTGCGGCATTTGAAATGATTATTCTTATAGTTATACAAATCTTTCAGGACAGTATTCCGGTTAAGACCGCTGAAAAAATAGTTGACTGGTTCAGCATGATGAAAATAACCAAGATATTAAGCTATGAATACGAAATTACGAATCATTTGATTTTTACGGTGATTGCAGGAATGCTGCTGGAAGCAGCAGTATGGTATGTGATTTCTTATGTGGGGATGAAGAAAAAATTATATAAATGAGGGTTGTTTGCCAAGAAGAGTTATTGAGCTATTGCTTTGGTTTTGCATATTTGTCTATGGTAAATTTGGATGGTGTTTGATATACTGGATAAAATGCTGGTATAAAACCTGTAAAATTTGTTACAGTGGGTGAAGGAATAAATGATGGAAAGAGCGGGGATACATCTGGTTATAGGAATATTGGTATTGGCGATTATTGTGTTTGTGGTGCGGTTATACCAGTATAAACGGCAGATAAGAGGCTTTACAGTGGCGGTTAAAAAGCGCAGGGATGTAGACTATAACCAGCCGGTAACAGTGGATTATTTTAACAGAGATATACTAGAGCTTGCAGATGCTTTAAATGAATATACAGACCTGCAAAAGAGTCTGGCACTGCAATATGCAGGTGACCGTCGGCAGTTAAATAATGTCATTGCAGGTATTTCCCATGATTTTCGGACGCCGCTTACTTCTGCAAATGGATATATGCAGCTTCTTGCAAAGGGTGGAAATTTGTCGGACAAGGATAAAGAATATCTGGATATTGCAATGAAGAAGATTACCTACTTGAAGCTTTTATCGGATGATTTTTTTGAGATATCCGCACTCGAGGCAAAGGGAGAGGATTTAGAGATTTCTCCAATTAATTTAGGAAACTTTTTATCAGAATGTGTTTTACAGCAGCATGCGTGGATAGAGCAGCAGGGGTTGAAAACGAGTTTTCGTTTACCACAGGAGGATGTCTTTGTGGAAACCAATGAACACTATTTAAAACGCATGCTTGAGAATCTGTTTTCCAATGTCCGCAAATACGTGAAAAGCTATATGGGAATGAGCGTAATTTGTGAAAAAGAACACGTTGTGATTGTAGTGGAAAATGATTTAAAGGATGAGACGGATTTTGATGTCAGCCAGGTGTTTGAGCCGTTTTACAGAGGAAGGGCAAGAAGCAACGAGGGAAGCGGACTGGGGCTTTATGTGGTGAAATGTCTGGCCAAACGGTTGGGGTATGAGGTGCAGGCAGAATGTGTGGAAGATAGGTTTCGGTTAAGTGTTATCGCCAAACAATCGCATTGTCAACATTTTTAACATGAGAGGTTACGAGAAAGGTTTTATGAGGTAGATGCAGCTTTTGGACGACAAAATGAAGAGTAAAATAGCTGTACAGTAAAAATAAATTATGTTATAATGAATTGCGCTGATGCGCAAGCAGGTCATCGATTTTCTCCGAAAA
>CAMWYM010000025.1 GCA_947178475.1 uncultured Clostridium sp.
ATTATTTGTATTATATCAACGCATGATATTATGGTTAAAACAAAACGTGTAATTCAAGGGAAAGAAATAGTATTGGATGTAAAGAATCCATTGTATGGAATTAGTTATAATGAGAAGTATTTTCCGGAGGTTAAAAATATCCAAGGAAAAGTTTTGCGAATTTTCACATGGTGTGGAAGAAAAAGCGGATATATCTATATATTATATTGGAAAAAATATATAGATGTGACAGGTAATGTAATTTATGAAGCTGAATGGTCAGATGCAAAATTGGTAATAGAAAAAGTAGATGGAAGATGGGCGATAGTGGATATATATGAAACTCCTTGATTTGGATGAAAAGTTGAATGAGGTGTAACAATTCTCAATAACCTGTAGCGAAGCGTGATGCGGCTGGCAGGTCATGGCGGGGACACAGAAGCCTCCTACCGGTATGATGAGTTTGGGGTTGTCAGAATCAGCCAATAGATTATATAGATTTGAGATAGAAGGAAGGGAGAATTATGTATGGTTGGATAAAAAGAGCATGCATTGTTTTTATCAGCGTGCTGGCGGTTGTTCTTATTGTATGTATACAAAAGAGTCAAAAGAAAAAATGGGAAGAGGAAAGACGGGAGTATCTGTTTGAACAGCAAAGCATTAAAAAGGAATTAGAACCACTGATGGAAGAAGCAAGAAGTGTAATGAGAGGACAAAAAACTGAAATAGGGGAGATGGCATTATATAATTTTAGTCCAGATGGATACTATGAGAATGTGTCGCATATTGATGCAGATGCAGATATCATTGTAGCAGACATACAGGGAGATAAAGGAACTTTAGTGATAACATATTATATTCATCGTCTTGATAAAGCAGGAGAATGTATTAGTTCGGAAGATTGTGATATTATGGTGTGGGAAATTGCTAAAAATGGAGTATGGGAGTTGGTAAATGTTCCGGATCCTCTAGGAGGTGACAGAGAGCGAGCAGAAAAGTTAATGGAAAAGATGACGGCATATGGTGTGGTTGAATATAATGAAAATTGGATATTAGAATATCATGAAGAAAAGATGACAGAATTTAAGTAATTCTGATTTGGTTGAAAGGGATTTTAAATAGGAGTTTATAATGAAGAGTGGTAAGATGGAATTGGTAAAGGGAGAAAAAATTAATTATAAATTGTTTAATATTGTACTGAGTATAATTGTTTTTGGCATGGCAGGATTTGTGTTTTGTGTCACTGCTTATATACAGGTAAAAGATATATATTATTGCAATAACGGAGTTAAAAATACTGCATTCAAATATAGAGAGAATAGTCGGCTCATGTTAGAGTACACAGTCGATGGCAAAAAATATTTAAATGATATTTCCGATGATATTACAAATGAAACATCATTTGAAGAAACAGAAGAAATCTATTATTTAAAACAGCAGCCAGAAAAATTTTATCGGACAGCATATAAAGAAGATATTGCTTTCGGATATATATTTATAGGTGTGTTATTAATTATAAGATTTATATTACTTGTAATTGCTAAACATATGCCCACTTATATATTTTATGGGAAGAGCATTTCTTTCGAAAAGGAAATTATCAGCTTCCGTAAAAAGAAAAAAAAGTAGCCCTATGAGATAAATTTAGATATAATAGCAAAAATACTAGAGGAAGGAATACAGTATAATGAGAAGACATTACATTGATAATCTACGGAATTTAACCATTTTATTGCTCTTCCCGGTACATACGTTTATGATTTGGAATAATTTCGGCTCCAAATTCTACATCTGGCAGGGCGAAAACAAACTGCTCAGCACCTTCATCGTATTTGTAAATCCATGGTTTATGCCATTGCTGTTTGTTCTTGCAGGAATGAGTGCCCGCTATTCACTAAAAAAACGCTCCAACAAAGAATATATCATACAGCGTATTCATAAACTATTAATTCCCTTTATCTGTAATCTTGTTGTACTCGTGCCGTTCCAAAGCTTGTTTGCCAGAAAATTCTTCTACGGCTACAATGGCGGACTACCTGAACACTGGAAATATTTTTTTACACATATGACGGATTTCAGCGGATATGATGGGGCATTTACGCCGGGACAGCTATGGTTTATTCTGTTCCTGTTTATTATTTCCATGTTTTCCCTAATTCCATTCCGTTTCATTCCCTATCAGAAAGTCACAAAAAAAACAGAAAGCCTGTCTCTACTTGCAGTGTTACTTCTTTTTCTTCCGATATGGCTTATGTATCATCTTGGCAACTTCGGAGGCTTCAGCCTAGGAAAAAATCTGGCATTGTTCCTGCTGGGATATTATCTCTTAAGTAATGATACCGTGATGGAACGAATTGAAAAAAGCATAAAACAGTTAACTGTCTTGTGGATAGTCACATCTGTAACATCGGTAGTACTATATTACCATTTTTCTTATTATGGCGATTTGTGGATAAATTTTGTTGGCTGGATTTCCATTCTGGTCCTGCTTATTTGGGGAAAGAAAGGATTAAATAAACAGACCTGCTTTACCGAATATTTTAATGATGCCTCTTACCCTATCTATATTCTGCACCAGTCTATTCTGGTGGCGCTGGCATATTATGTCGTACAGATATGTGATATCCTTTTCGTACAGGTATTTTGTATCTGTGTCGGAAGTTTTATACTGACAATGCTTGCCTATCATTTTATCAAATGCATACCTGTTGTCAGAGAAATGATTGGTTGTATGTCTATAAAATCACGGAAATAAATACAGTCCGAAGGTTTTTTCATCCCACTCCTCTAGTGGAACCTCAATACACAAAAGGAACGACTCTCCGTCAGCAGCCTTTTGCCCTTCCTTCGTCCTGACATAAACCATATTTTCACCTCCCACCCACTTAGTATGTACAACTGCAGTCACTTCTGCCTCCTGGGAATCCAGTCCACAATGCAGAAGAATATTCTCCGCAAAAAAATCATCATCATATCTTGACTGCAAGCGCTCTTTCACTTCCTCAGGCAAAACATCTCTCCATAGCTCTAACAAGAAATCAAATTCCTCCCGACTGGTTTCCAGCTCCAGCCGATTGATCTGAAATACATCCGATTCGCCTTCATAGGATATGATATCATACTGAAACGGCAATGCCGTGAGATATGCCCCTGATGTTGCAGTAACATCATTATTTGTAAGGTTATGTATGACACCTTCGCAGTCCGCTGTCATATCCGTGTCATCCGCCTTATGACAAAGCTCTACCTCAACGGTATCTCCTACAATTGCACCGTCAAAATCCTCTGTCATAACTTTTAAATCTCCATACTCGGATACCACATAACACCACTTTTCACTGGCATTATCATTTATATAGCGTATTACGCCTGTAAGCTTTTCCAGTCTGCCATATTCATAAGAAACTGCACTATTTATATTCCGTCGCAGCTTGGTCACATCCTCGTCTACCTCATAATAAGAGGTTTCGCTCTTTCCGTTGCGCAGAATTCTTATGTAATAGGCACTTTCATCTCTATTCTCATATTCGGCTCCCTCCACCTCCGGATATGAATAGGCCGTAACGCTAAAAGACATTTCACAGGTAACTCCATTAGCTGCAATCAGCGTTATCTCCGGTTCAAAATCAAACTCCGTTGGCTCTCTGGTCTCTTTTTGGGAAACCAATTCGATACCAGAAAGAATCTGTTCCCAATAAGGATTATCTTCACTACATTTCAAGCCCCTCGTATTGTTAAAGTAAATCTCTGTAATTTTCAATTTATGTCTGCCGATTTTGCATTTCATTCCACTTTCCTGACCAGAACAGCCACAGAGAATACACAGAAAACAATACAAAAAAATTATAATTTTTCTTTTCATTTCCTCCTCCTCACTTCCGAAAGCTCTTCCAGACAATTGCGAAACGTCGCTTCTGTTATCGTCTATTGTACAACATCGAAAATTCTTTCCCCATAAAAATCACTGGCATTTACAATCTGTATTCTACAATCTCTTCCAGCGGCTTTCTTGGTCTTTGCTTCGGAGCTTCATTGGCATATCCTATCGCAATTGCACAGACAAGCTGGTCTTCCAAGTTTAAATATGCCGCAAGCTCTCTATAGGCAAAGCAGGTATTTGCAATCCACAATGTTCCCAGACCCATTTCCTGTGCCGCTAATAATATATTTTCCACAGAGGCACCAATAGATAATGAGTCACATATCTCCGTAATTCTCTCATCATGATCAATCGGCAAAAACGGACATTTCGCATTTATATTCATTACCGCAATGATTATGGGGGCCTCCTGCATAATTCTTAACGTGTTCCTAGCATCTGGAAGACCATGCTGCGACTTTTTCAAATCGGTTATCCCCTTTTCTTCTCTTTGCAATCCGTCTTCCATTGCTCTAAGGAATTCCTTTTTTTGTTCATTTCCAAAGACAATATATTTCCACGGCTGCCTGTTTTTTGCAGAAGGTG
This sequence comes from uncultured Clostridium sp., assembly GCA_947178475.1. Classification (GTDB taxonomy): domain Bacteria; phylum Bacillota; class Clostridia; order Lachnospirales; family Lachnospiraceae; genus CAG-590. The sequence goes on from CAMWYM010000025.1 coordinate 4,445, forward strand.
CAGCCCGGCCTGCATCCAATATTTTATTTAACAGCTCTACCGGTACATCCTTTTTTTGAAATTTTCTTATGCTTCTTCTTTCATATATTGAATTCATTGCCACTACATTCTCTCCCTGATCATCCCTCTGTCTTTTGTAATCAATTTTGCTCTCATAAATGGATATCCTTTTCTATCAGTCCATAATGTGCCGTAAACACCTTTTCGTATTTTTTTAGATCTTCCTGTACACGGTAAATGGTCTCTTTTGCCTGTTTTCTATCCATTGTATAAGGGTGAACCAAAATACGACCATCCGCTATTTTAAAAGCATCTCCAGTAAACAAATATTTCTCATCAACCACATACATTGCTGAGCCCTTTGTATGACCTGGCACCTGAATCATGCGTACCTTGTGGCTATCTAATGGCTCCCTCTGCTGTCCATGCGCTTCATCCACTTCTGTCGTAATTACTTCTATCATCTTCTGTTCTGATAAGTACACAATTTTATTAGAATCACACAATTTCGGCAGCTTGTTTTTCTTAAAAAACTGCCTGTATGTACTTCCGTCTATCATCTGTTTTTCCTGTTCACTCATATAGATTACTGCATTCGGGAACAAAGCAAGAGAAGCCACATGGTCGTAATCCGTATGTGTCAGAAAAACACCCTTTACCCTATTCCCATCTATGGACATCCGTTCCATTTCCCGCTTTACCATCCCTGCATCAGAGCCTGCATCGATGACAATCCAGTCTCCCCCTGACGAAGTAGGCGCCCCCACGGGAATAAAGAATAAATTGTTGATTCGGTTTTTAATTGCAATAATATCCGTTCCCTCTATCTTTCCGCTGGCTAACGGATGCATGGTGCACATAGGAAAAACATATAGTAAAAATAAAATAACCGCTGCCACTAAAAGAATTCCGGTTATGGCTTCAAAAAGCATGTTACAGGTTCTCCTTCCTTCAAAAACAGACTCATATTTCCATTAATGATATGATACCTGCTTAAAAAAAGCAATATTTTAATGGTAATTGACATAAACCTGGCAAAAAGTCAGGGATAGCATACAACGACACTATCCCAAACTCTTTTTTGCACATATTATCTTCCAGACAAAAAAACTGTCTATCATTTACCACAGTAAACCCGGATGGCACAAGCCACAAACTCTGCGGTTCCTTCTCCACCGGCATCATCAATATTCGTAGTAAACTCCCCACCAGCGGCATACATCTCACCCAGGCTGGACAAAATATCCTTCGAGCATTGGTAAAAATGCTCTGTAATATAATCCTGCAATTTCTTAACATGGCACTGAACATCAGCAGATTCTGGTCTGTCACCCTTTAACTTCCCAAAGTCTGTAAATAACTGCATAAAATTCCTATATACAGCCTGTTCTTCTTCTTTGCTTCTACTTTGGGATTTTTGCTCAAATTCTTTGAATTCGGCTGTTTTCCCCCATTGCTCTTTTGCCTGTCTGGCATATTCATCCATCTTTTTTGTGTCAAATACTGAAAAATCCATAGTCTTCACTCCTGTTACTTGTATTTCACGGGCAAAGCAAATCAAGTTCTCCAGATGTTCTTTTTTCATTGTAAGCAATGTAATCTGCTGCTCCAATGCCTTATTTCTGTCAAAATCCGGTCTGGACAATATTTCCTTGATTTCTTTTAAGGGGAACTCCAATTCTTTGAACAGTAAAATCTGCTGCAGCGTTTCCATGGCTTTCTTGTCATACAGGCGGTATCCCGCTTCCGTATACTTAGCCGGTTTCAGTAAGCCGATTCTGTCATAATATTGAAGAGTGCGTATACTCACTCCGGTTAGCTTACTTACCTCATTTACTGTCATCATTGTCATTTCCTCCTTCCGTGTAAATATAGCATAAACTATTACGCAACGTCGGAGTCAATAGTAATTTTTATTTTTCATCATCGTCTTTCTTTTTAGACACTTCCTTTACAATGCCGACTACAGCACCGATGATCGCTCCTGCAATTGCGCCAATCACACCAATCGCCACATAAGATGACATAACCATTCCTCCTCTTTTGAAATATATTTTGTGAAACTTGCTGTTTTCATATCAACATGATAGCAGAAACTTTCCTAAAAAGCTATACCATTTGTCACGTTTTACTATCCTTGTTTGCCCAAATACATTATGATATAATATTTTTCGAGGGAGCAATTCAATATTATCAAGCGGAGAAATTATAATGAACAAAGATTTGGTCAGACGAGTTCTTCTGGTCATAGCATCAATACTTAATTGGATATTTTCAGTAGGATATATAAGAGATATATATCATGTAATGTTAGGAGAAAATTTAGTCGAATATGTGGACGACATGAATATTGACGGTTCTGATTTTACACCATTAGCTAACCTTGCAGTTGCGGGAGTAAACGGAATGATGATCTTCCTTACGATAGGCTTAGCTGTATTGCTTGCGACAATATTTATTCTGATTTTCGCAATATTGCTCAGGGTAACAACAATCAGAAAGAAAGACATAGTTACGGAATCTGAGGTGGTATTTACCAAACAGTTAATTATGGTTTCTTCTGTCCTTGCCTTTATAGTTGGCATTTTGTCTACGGACATAAAACTGATTTGGTATGTCATAGGCTTGTCGTGGCAGCAACCGCTGTTCATGCTGTTGATATACTACCTGCCCTTGAAGAACCGATTTAAGAAAGGACCGGAAATTGCTCATTCAGAACTGTAAATAAACCTTTAGCTTGCAGAACTGAAAGTTTCTTTTATTCTGGAGTACATTTTCATATCCAGTATCTGACTGTTCTTTATTGCATTGCTCCGCAAAACTCCTTCGAACTGAAATCCTGCTTTTTCAAGCACACGACAGGATGCCGTATTATAGGCAAAAGGCTCTGCAAATATCCTGATAATATCTGTATGCTGAAATATATAGCTGCAGGCTTGTTCCACCGCACTTGTGCCGAAGCCCTTTCCCCAATAAGGCTCGCCGATATAATACCCCATCTCAGCAGTGCGGAAATGAATATTCTCGCATCGAAAGACTCCGATACTTCCTATCGCCTGGTCATTGACCGTTATCGCAAATGCAAAGGTTTTGTCCTGATCGGCACGAAGCATTGCTGTGATAAATTCTTCTGCATCCTTTACCGTATATGGATATGGCAGACCGTCCCTTAAATTATCCAGAATCTTTTTATTATTCAGCAGCTTAGCCAGATTCTCTGCATCTGTCATTCTCCATTCCCTAATCTTACACTCCAATATATCACACCTCCATAATCATTAGACGCTTCATATGAGAACAGGCAAATCAAAATCCAATCTGCCAAACTTCCTCAGTATATCCAAATCGCGTATGATAAAATTACTACCCCAATAATAGTTTCCAATCGTCTGTTCAGCCACACACCACCGCTTGCCGTCCGGATGAGGGTTGCTTTGTTCATATGCGTCAAGTTCCTCGGCAGAAAGGAGCTGAAACTCGTGTGTGTTGAGCAGCGAGTCAATGATTGTGTCCAGATTCATATCCACAGTGCGTCTGCACTCCGGATAAAAGCTGCTTTCCGGTGAAGCGACAAAATACACCGGCAGCGGCAACCAGGACGGATAGGTTGCAGGGTCAAATGCTTTAATGTTCAGTGTTTCCGGATTGTAATCGGGATAACCATTGAGAAGAACCTGCCCGCATTGTCTATACCGGTCTTTCAAACCCTTTGCCTTACAGTAGATGTTGCTGTCCTCGTCTGCGTGTTTGAGAATGAAGTCCGCAAGGCGCTTAGTCACTCCGATATCAGCTTCTGCTGCTTTTCTTGAATCAAAATGAAACCATGGCATATGTGCGAAGTCATTATTGCTGGGGATTCCCTGCATCCCCACCCAGCCGTCGTCCAATAAATATGCCCCGGAGCTCAGGTATTTGACGATACCCGCAATGATTTTGCTTTTTATGTCGCTTTCATGATCACCTGTCGTATCCAGATAATCCAGCGCAATGCATACTGTATAGGGAGAGGAGTTGGGGTTCCAGTTGTTGCACTCAATGTTGTGTCCAAAACCTCCGTCTTCATTTTGATAGCTGGACAAAACCGACAGGAAATCATCGCAACTGCCATTTTCAAAAAGGAATTTCCATTTCGTATAGTCAAGTGGCCTCGCGCTGCGGTAAACCAACTTTCTCAATCTCAAAAATTCATCAAGGGATATTTTTTTCAATGTCATTACCTCCGCTTTCTTTTCGTTTGCTATTCATTTATTTCTTCTTATATTCCCCGGTTAGATTGCGTATCTCGTTATTGTTTGCCTTTATAATAACGAATTGCAAACTCTACTTCATAATCGCGATTATTATTTTCTCCGAATATGAGCAATGCTGCCTCTTTTGTAACAGGAATCATTACATCCAGTGGAATTCTTGTTACACGATCCGCTTTTGTATCAATCATCAAATCTCCATTCTCATCTAAGCTGGGAAAGATTGGATAATGAATGTAAAAATTACTGTTCTTCATAACACTATATCCGCCAACACTCTGATAAATACCATCGGAACAAGTTATACCCATTGTTGTTACATTGGGACATTTAGACAAGGCATAAACCAATCCATCGCCGCTGCTTCCACACTCACAGTTCGTAAGGACTGCAACTGGTATATCAGACCATCTTCCATCTGCCTTAACACGTCTTTCAACAAGAGTTTTGTACTCACCATCTACAAACATTGCATCGCTTCCCATATTTATCTCATCTTTTGTAAATAATGAAACAACTTCACACGTTATTATCGGATAACCGCCGCCATTATTTCGCAGGTCGAGCACAAGCTTCTTCATTCCTTGCGCCTCCAGCTCTTCCAATCTAAGGTTTACCAGATCTCTTATCTTAGGATACTCTCCTTTTACTTCAGCTATCACATCACCAACCATGTCATATTCTTCTCCGGTAATAGCCAGATAACCGCAATCATCCGTAAGCATTTTCGTGCGGAAATTCTCATTTTCAGCACGCAGCTCATCGATGACTGCCTGTCTTTCTTCCGCCGTCATTTGAAGTACAGCCTCGTTATCCCATTCAGGTTCATGATACAGCCTTTGAAGTGCTTTATCCAGTCTCTTATCGTAACAGCCAATACTACTAACAGTAATGGTTGTTTCTTTATTTTTATCATCTAAAAAACTAATTTCTAAAATTTCATCACCCATTCCTGCAAAATAAATAGGCTTCAGTTCAGCTTCATTAGCCAAAACCGACTGAGAAGCTCCCAGAATACAATCCGCTTCATTAATTGCCTGTGTAATATCTGTGCCGTTCCATTTGGTAATCACTGTTCCGTTTCTTATTCCAAGATTATAGGCTTCACATCCTTCTTCGACCATTATTGCAATCGTTTCCCCTGAATCTATGGTATAAAGTGAAAATCCATAATCCTGTCCTGCAAGTTCTTTCTCTGCCTGCACACGAATATCCGCTCCCTCTTCATCCAGTTGCCATACCCATATATGACCATCATGAAACATGCCTACATACTCATAGAGGGCTTTATAATATAACACGGGATCATTATTTTTTTCTGCTTCTTCAACTTTGGGACGAATTACAGCCACAATCTCATCATAATCGATTTCTTTCCATTCATTTTGAACATAGTATTCCTTCATATCAGCTACAAGACTATCAAAGGATTCAACATATCCTTCTTTAGAATAATTACCTAATCGAATCATAAAATTATTGACAGTCATATTGAACACACCTGAAATCAGTCCCAAAACAGCTGCTATTCCAACAAAAGTTGTTGATATTCTATACATGACTTTAGTATTTGCAAAAAACTGCCATATAAGCATAGCAAATGCACCTATATAAAACGGAAAGAATATAGATACCGACAATGATAGATTTCCTCCAAAATAATGACAATAAAAATGTATCATACATAATACAAAAGGAAGTACAGCGCACAGCCGCCACACCTTCATTGATTGATTTTTCCTTTTTATCATTGCATGGCATACTGCCATTCCGACAAAATATAATACAATAAACAAAGCAAGCAGCAATGTTATTCTATTCATTGATACTAAATATGCATAAACGACTTTCATATATTTTTCCCCTTACTCCATCTTCTGTTTTCTATTCAAAATGATACACCATAATATATTCTTCTTCATTTTCACCTATAGTTTCAAATCCAATTTTTTGATACAGCTTTGCAGCATAATTCCTTTTTTGTACAGATAAAGATGCTTTTTTATAACCCCGGTTTTTAAGCTCTTCCAGCATTCTTTTCATCAGCTCCGTTCCAATTCCATATCCTCTGTATTCTTTATATAACGAAATAGCAAACGACGGAACACCATCTTCAATATGCCCGTAGTCCTTCATATCACGTACCCAGACAGCTCCTATAATACTGTTGTTCACTTCAGCTACAAAGCACAGGTCATCTTTTTTATCTCCAAAATCAGAAACATATACTTGTAGTTCAGGGGTGTATATGATACTTCTGTCTGGTGCTTCCACCCCTTCCGGAATAAAAATCGCCTCATACAAAAAATCATTTAAAACATGCCTTTCCTGTTTTCTTAACGCTCTAATCGTATAATCCACAATAAAATATCTCCCATCATTTTAAATTGCTTCGCAGGAATCAATATTACTTGCCGTCTAAATACCGCAATTTTATCCAAGCCCTTATCTTTCTCTTGCCCCTATAATACACTCATCAAAATCAAAGGAGGTAAATGATATGAATAACCATGTATTTGAAGCATTTATGGGCGGCACACTGGGACTGCCGACAAAATCAGTAGAATTTGCAGCTATTGACTGGTCAAAGCATCCCACCTTTGAAGGTGTGGAACTGAAACACATCGTCACCGCTAAAGACACAGACGGACAATTCAGTTACCATCTTGTCCGCATTGAGCCAAACAAAAGCATCAAAAATCATATCCATGAAACGCAATTGGAAACTCATGAAGTAATCGCCGGTTCCGGCGTATGTATCAATGACGGTGCCAGCATTCCTTATGAGCCTGGAACTATTTCCATTATGCCGTCCGGCATTCCACATGAAGTCAATGCCGGAGATGGCGGACTTTACTTATTTGCAAAATTTATTCCGGCATTATGCTAAATATGGATAACTTTTAGCCTAACTCATTCATTTAGCAGCCGCCTGCTTATACTCACTTGGTGTAAGCCTGACTATTTTGCGAAAGCACCGATCAAAGTGGCTTTGGTCACAAAACCCTGTGGCATAAGCCGCTTCGGTCACGCTTTTTCCCTCTTCCAATAAAAACTATGCTTTTCTAACCCTGCACTGTATCTGAAACTGATGCGGTGTCAGACCACAGACCGCTTTAAACTGTCTTATCATATGATATGGGCTTATCCCTATGCTCTTCGCCATATCCTCAATTAAAAATACATTCTCCGGTGCATTTAAAATGATTTGCTTTAACCTCTTGGAATAGCTGATTTCATTTTCCGGTTCATCCGGCACTTTGTCAGCAGGTATACACACACTTATCATGGAATAACCTGTATCATTTACCGGCTCCAATGCATGGGAAATATCCGGCATGATACAGAAACACCCGCCTGCGTGATACAGTCCTTCCTGACCATCAAAAACGATACGGACTGCACCTTCCACAACATAACAAAGTGTGATATGCTCCGCATGTGTGTGCATGGGATAGGACTGTACAGCGTTCATATAATATATATACTCTATATTATTTTCCCGATCATACATAACCTGATTTCGCATATTCATTTCCCTCATTCTATATCTTGCTGTTTTGTTTCGCACGTTAGCAAGATGCACTTAAAATTCATATTTATCTACCTTTGCCATCGTAAAAAATGCACTTTATATTTTGCGCCGCAAACCATTTGGTTATTTCATCCTTAACAGTATCAACATCATCTAAAGGGGGATTAAAATCCCCTAAGTAAATAATCATTGTTTTTTCCTTTGTCGCGGCGGATTCAATAATGGCTTTGTAACTCTTTTGTTCATTTGTGACAATCAATAAATGATTATACATAAAAATATTCTTCTTCAGCTTAAATGTATAGCTCATGGCATTTTACTCCAAATTCATTTTCAATGTTTCTATTATTCTCCACAAAATCAACTTTCACAAATATTTTTCTATTGTTCCCTGCTCTATAACCTTATTGCCCAGCAGGGTAATTGCCTGCTTCGGACAAATGTTTATACAGCGATAACACATTGTACATCTGTCCTGCGCCTTAGCTAAATTATTCTCAATGCTCAGATTTTTCATTGGACACAGCTCTGCACATTTACCACAGCCTACGCACTTTTGTGCATCAATTTTGATTTTGTCTGTATATTGCCTCGTCTTACCTCGAAAATACAGACGCTGTCCCAACAAGCCTGCTATATGATATAACAAACCGATTCCTTCCTGTGGTGGTTTTCCATTTTTAATACACCGGACTGCATTGTCAATCTTCTTCTCTGCTTCTTTCACAAGCTCTTTATTTTCTTCTACAGAACGTTTCAATGCCTTTTCATCCGATATACTGTCTGGCATCTTCAAATGCAAACCGCCTGTGATTTGTGCACCATACCTGTGCAGCCTGCGAGCCAGAATGCCTGCTCCATCCCCGCTAAACAGTCCCATCGTTGCAATCACAAAGATTTTTTTACCTTTCCACAAATCCTGATATTCGTCTATAAAATCCTTTAACATTTTAGGAATATTGCTATACTGTACAGAGTAACTAAAAACAATCTCTTCATTGTCTTTTATGTAACCAGCTATATTCTTATCCTCTATTGCAAAGGCTTTCGCCGTTTTATCATATTTGCCAAGAAAAACCTCCAATGCATATCTGGAATTTCCTGTTCCGCTAAAATAGATTCCAAGCATTTCAAACCTCCGTTGTCTGTTCTTCCAATATAGATATCTGGTGTATTGCAATTCGCAGGATTCACCACTAATGATATAATATCATATTTCCAAAAACAATCAATTATTGGCGAGAATTTTTAGGATTAACGATGATTACATAGACAATATTGCAATGTGAAAGCCTCCACCGTTCAAACTACAATCCCATTGTTATAACAAATATATTTTTTCCGTCTTCCCGCAGATACCAAAGCTTTCCTCCATGCTTTTCCACAATTATTTTTGAGATAGCCAGCCCAAGCCCTGTACCTCCATCGCTTTTTCTTGTCTTATCTCCTCGTACAAAGGCAGAAAACATCTGTTTTGCAAGTGTATCATCAATACATTCCCCATCATCTGTTACCCGTATAGCGATTTTCCTATCCTTCTTTTCGCATATAACCCCTATCGTATTACCGATTTTATTGTATTTGCTGGCATTGGACAGCAGATTCCCCATCACCCTTGCAAATAATTTCATATCCATATCAACCATAATTTTTTCTTCTGGAATATCAATAGTAAAATCAAAACCTGCACCCTCAATTTCATCATAATACTCCGCACAGATTTTTCTTAAGAATTCACTGACATTAACTTTTTCTATGTTCAGATTATAGTCCGGATTATCCATTTTGAGCATAAAAAACATTTCTTCTGTCAGCATTTGCACTCTGTCTGCTTTTACATCAATGGTATGGTGGTATACCGCTTGTTTTTCCTCTGGCACCAAACCTGCTTCTAATGCATTCGCATAGCTTTTTATTGTGGCAATCGGCGTTTTTATATCATGGGAAAGTTCCAGGAGCATTTGATTTTTCTGCGCAACCAGCCTTGCATTCTCTTCCTTCTGCATTTCCAGCTCTTTTGTCATCATATTAAATGTATCCACAATCTGCTCAAATTCCGCCTCCGTTTTGATATCCAGTATCACTCCGCTTTCTCCAGAGCGGATTCTCTCCATTCCATTTACCAGTTTATCTAAGGGATATTTGATTTTTTTTCGCAGATAAAGGCTAAACACTAACACTTCAAAAAATAACAATATTACAAACAGCACATAAAAGACACGGCCATTCCCATACGCCTCAGAGGTATTATCCCCATTAAAAACAATTGTCACATGGGGCTGCATAACATTTCTGCTGTATATGCACAAAAAATATTTATCCGGATTTTCTATCTTATAAATGAAGCCAATATAACTTTCCTTTTCATCCATAACATTCATTTCAAAATTTACAGAATTTTGTTTCTGCACTTCTGTAATGGCAGTCAATTCATAAATATCATCCTGTGTATATTTTTGTATATCTGTTTTCTTATCTCCATAAACCTTTATGAGCTGATAATTCGAGTCAAGCTCCTCTACCCATCCGCCCATCCTTTTTACAGAATCAATGTTCTTAACAGTACCATCCGGATTTACAATATTATAGGGCATAAGACTATCCAGTGTTCCTTCTCCAATAAGAAAGCCTTCAAAAAAAATACAGCCCGCAAAAGTCAGCATCACGATTATCAGAAACAGAAAAAAACTTCCTATCAGCTTTGTAAAAATTCTCTTTTTTAACGGACTTTTTTTCATAAAAATTTTCATTGCCATCATCCTTTTTCAATTTTGTATCCAAGTCCCTTAATCGTCTTAAGAATCTTTGGTTCCTTGGGATTTTCCTCAATCTTTGCCCGCAGGTTACTGATATGAACCATAATGGTATTATCATCTGCCACATAATCTTCATCCCATACATAGTCAAATATCTGCTGTTTTGTAAAGATTCTCCCCTGATTTCTCATAAGAAGTTCCAAAATCAGAAATTCTTTTTTCGTCAGTTCAATCCTTCTGCCATCTTTTTCAACAGTTCCCTCCATCTTGTTTAAGCAAAGATCAAAGCATTTCATAAGGGTGTCTGATGCCCCCTCCTCTTCTTTGTAATCATAATTTCTGCGAAGCTGTGCTTTGATCCGTGCCACTACAACCATGGGATTATATGGTTTCGTAATATAGTCATCTGCACCAAGCTCAAGCCCCAGGATTTTATCATAATCCTCGCCTCTCGCCGTCAGCATAATCGCAGGCACCTTGCTCTCTTCACGTATTTTTTTCAATACGGAAAATCCATCCATAACAGGCATCATAATATCTAACATGACCAGATGGGGCTGCTCTCTTTTAAACAGCTCCAATGCCTTCGCTCCGTCATCTGCTTTGATAAGCTTTATATTTTCCCGTTCCGTATATAATTCCAATGCATCAAGCAGCTCAACTTCATCATCTGCTGCCAAAACCTTATATTCCATTTGTCACCTCTCATTTACAATCCCAATTTCTCATAGATAACATCAACCAGCGGTTTGGAAAAATCATAGCCTGTCTTCCATGTACTGTCAAGATTGTCCAGAATCATACATTGAGCCATGCCGCTATAATAGTATTTAGAGGAACCCTTGACATATAAATTGATATTTTCCATATAGTATTCCTCAAATCGTTTCTTATCTAAAGATCTGCATCCCATTGCCTCTACATAACATGCACTTCCTTCAATGCTTGTATAATAATCTTCCAGCTTTTGCACCGTTTCATCCAACAATGCATTTCTTTTTTCCTGAATATCCTTATATTGTAAGATAAGGTCTCTGATTTCCTCTTTGTCCTCCTGTTCTGCCGCTTTTTTTAACAATTCTACCCCTTCTTTATACAAGGCGGTTACCTCACTGTTCTCATCACAATATTTGACAATCATTTCCTCTCCGTAACCTTCCTCATCAAAATCATGTCCCCCATTTAAACTGGAAATGTTGTCTTCAAAATTGCTAAGCTGCCAGCAGTGAAACGTTTCATGCCAGATTGTCGTAACCTGCTCATCCTCATTATAACCTGATTCCATATCCCCTGTAACTGTTTTTCCCACATTCATCAGTCCTGACATCAGCTCTTTTGTAGGAATAATTACCTCATAATGTCCTTCTACCTCAAATGCTGTCGCAACAAAGGTATCCAGCACAGGCTTTCTCTTCTGAATACTATACGAATTCCCGGAAGGTGTAATGACATAATCCCGTTTTCCATCACAAAATGCCACAGGGTAATCATTAAGTTTAAAGTCTTTAAAACCTATTTCATCTATATCCCCTTGCAGTTCCACTGCACTTTCATAGCACTTTTTATCGCTGTCACTCAATCCATAATTTCCGGTTAAAACCACGCTAGCTACCAGAATGATACCAATTAATATAATTGCTAATCTATTTTTCATAATCACTACTACTCCATTTCCGCTATTCCTATTTGCCCATTTATCGCTGTGTATTTTACTGTTTTGTTCTTCTATACTCGCGAACGAATTTGTTTGCCAAGGAAACAATCATTCCGCGGTATATACAGTTAAACTAAGAATTTGCCTGTGGCAAATCCTAAGGTTAACTAGTATACCTGATACGATATGTTACACTTCTTTTCTTTTAAACAGTCCAAGAAGTATTGCAAAAATGTATATCCACAGTAACCCCTTTAACAGCAAATGCACCTCTATCGTACCGCTGGCAAGAACGGAACCTGCCTGTTTCTGTATCCCATGAAGATCTGGTACAATATATAAAATACCCTTCAACAGCTTTCCTGCAAAACCGCCTATGATACTATTTAATAATTCCAGCATATTGTAAAAAATACCGGCCAGCACAATAATGACACTAAAAGTTCCGGCAAAAAATCTTGGTAAACATATACTAAGCCAGCTCGTCATAACGCATATTAGAACCACACCGATAGCAGATATGAAAAATGCCGGCACCAGCCTCCATATATCACAGCCCTGATGCTGTGATATCATAAACAGCAAAAATGCAGTAAATAAAATCAATTCTGCCAGAAGGCCTGCCATAATATTGGCTATCGTAAGAGCAGCATGGTATTTTGTCTGGCTCACCTTCCTTATCAGGACAAGGTGGCTGGTTTTTCTCTCATACTCATTCGGTATCGTATCCAGACTTAAGACTACTGCCATCACACAGCTTATAGCATTTAGAATCGTAAGAAGAATCGGCGCAAGGATTTTATAATCTGTGACCGGTGTTCCATCTATGGAAATACTTCCCGTTCCTGTGCCAAAAAGCACTAATATCAATCCTCCGAGAATACTGACAATATAAAGAACCTTTTTACGCATTTTTTCTTTTAAGGCTGTTATTGCAATAATCATTCATCCATCCCTCCTACTTTCTCTATAAAAATATCCTGCAGACTTTTACCATAGTGCTCTTCCTTTTTATCCCATGTTCCAAGTACACTTCCTTTTCCTATGATAATGCCCCTGTCGCATACCTGTTCAATATCACTTAGTATATGAGAATTCAGAACAATAGTTTTTCCCGCTTTCTTTAACCTGCCAATCAACTCTATAATCTCAATTCTTCCCATCACGTCCAATCCCGCTGTTGGTTCGTCCAAAATAAGTAATTCCGGATTCCCAAGTAATGCCTGTGCAAATGCCAGCCGCTGCAGCATACCCTTTGAGTAATTTTTAACCTTCGTTGTATCATCCTCAAGCCCCACTGTTTTTAGAAGTTTTGTTATCTCAGCCCTGCTTTCCTCCTTTGAAATTTTCTGGATTTCTGCGTAATAAGAAAGAACTTCTCTCCCGCTAAGAAATGGTGGGAAATATGGTGTATCAGGGGAATAGCCGATTTTTACATCTTTATTTAACTCAATTTCTCCACCGTCTTTTTTTGTGAGTCCAAGTATCATCTTTATGGTGGTCGTCTTTCCTGCTCCGTTGCTGCCAAGCAATGCAAAAACTTCCCCATCATTTACACAAAAGCTAAGGTCCTTGACAACCGTTTTTTTGCCGTAAATCTTTTTCAGATTTTTACACTTTAACATTGGTTTAACCTCCCTGGAAAATTCTTTATGGCTATAATATGCCTTCATGTTAAAGTCCTGCTAAATGCAACCTTAAGATTACCTTAAAAGAATTCCAGCGTGGCTTGTGCCTTTCGCACAAATCGAGTGGCATTACTATATAAAAAATGGCATTCCGACAGCATATAACCGAAAAGCCATTTTGCAAAATTTTATCAATATTTACGAACATCATTATTTTTCTGTTCTAAACTACACTTTTTATATCCGTTCCTGTGTTAGTAATCTCATGGGTTATTTTATCATAACAGCTATCCACCTTTTCAAGTACTGCCCTGTCACAAAGTCCATAATCACCACCTATGATATGTATTTGGTAATTGGTATACACATATGCAGTATCTGTCTCTTGAACATTCCTATAGATACTTGGCATGCTATCCACAAAAATATCAAAGTCCTCTATATTTTTTATCAACTTCATTTAGCGGAAGCTTAGATTGCAAAATACATGTTTCAACTCTTTCACTGTATAAAACTCCATCTATCTCCTTTTCCATCAGTGGAATGTCAAACAAATCATATCCACCACTATCTATATCAGAAATAAAATCAGCTGTTTTATATTTGAATTCCTCCGCTTCCTTCTATATATCACATTTAAATTCCGCTTCTATTTTTGAGATTGCTATTTCGCCTTCGCTCCTTTTTTAATACTGTTTTTCGTATTGTTATCTAATTATAATTTATATTGCATGAAATTTCCATTCTTCACGAACCCAAAATCCGTATATAGTAATACTCCCATATCCGATGCGGTAATCTGAACCACACCGCAACCATACTCCTTTGCCTCATTTACAACTCTGGATAGCAGCTCCTTTGCAATGCCCCTTCTGCGATATTCCTTCGATGTAAACATACTTGAAAGCAAGCCTATCCTTCCGTTTGGACAGCTAAAGTAAGGCGGTTTCTCAACAAACGACATCCCGCTTGTCCCGATAATCTTATCACCGTCTACTGCAAGCCATGCTACAAAGGTTCCATCTGCCATATGCCGGCTGTAATAATCATTCAAAGCAGGCTTTAAGTCTATATCTTCCTTTGCACCTTCTTCCCGCAGCTGGTTAATTCTCATTTCAATAAATATAGCTAAATCCTTTTTTGTTAATTTTCTGTACTCTACTGCCATATAGATTCCTCCATTCATCATTTATTGCTTATTAAAAGCTATTAAAATTATATTTACTTTAAATTATTTATCTCTGCAACTTCATGCAAAATCTCCGAAAATTCTTCCGATTTAGATTCTAACAAGCCATGCGTCGTATTCTCCATAATATACAGTTTCTTATTAGGAGCTTCTATTGCATCAAAATAATCCTGTGCAATTAAATAATTTGTTTGATAATCTTTATCTCCGTTAATATTAAAATAAGGTACCTGATATTCATATCTGCCTGTTAACGAAAACTTATTAAATTCTTTTGATGACAAAAATTTCCCATATACAGTGTCTTCTGCATTTATATAATTTACAAAGTCAGACAAAGAATAATATGGATTAAAATACTGCGCAGCACTTAAGCTATAGTCCGTTCCATCAGCAAACATATCATATCCGTATTTCACCATAAGATTATTTCGGGCAGCATAATAATCTCCAGTATAATTATCAACATTCAGTTGGCTTAAAAGCGCTAACCCTTCCTCATCATCCCCAACCCATTCGGAAGCCGCTTCTTTAAGTGCAATCTCATTTTCATCAAAATCAACAAGCTGGCCGGTTCCGATATAAGCCTCATAATACTCAGGATATTCCAAAACAAGGTTAGAGCCATAATATGTTCCCCATGAGTGACCAAGCAAAGTAAGCTTATCCTTTTCAAGATATTCCAGTATGTATTTGGTCATATAGGCACCATCGCTCATCAGTAATTCATATGTTAACTCTGTATTATTTTGTTCCGGGGAGTAACTCTTACCACAATTTCTTTGGTCCCATGTAACAACCGTATAGACATCTGCCCATTGTCTTGTAAAGGCGTAATCATACGAACTTGTAGACATTCCAGGACCTCCATGTAGGTACAACAGCACCGGATTGTTTATATCCTCTCCATATATGCTAATCCATTGTTTTGTTCCGTTGATTTCTACATACATGGACTCGTTAATTCCACCTTGCGGTGTCCGACTATAATATGCTTTACCAATTGCTCTTACTATAAATAGTAGTAAAATTACGACAACAATTGCTATCATAATCCACTTTACTATTTTACCCATTGTTTTCGCTATCTTTTTCACTTTCTTCTTCCTCACAGCCTAAGAGATTTATTATCGTGTATTCCAAAGCTAAAAATAGATTCTTTAGCCATAGCTTCCCATTCTGACAAGCAGCTTTTTCTCCCTCCCTCTCCAAAGTCGGTTCTTTTAATAAATAGGTCATCAATATCCCGTCATAGCTGGCTACCAGATACTGCACAAGGTCATCTAAAGAGCATTTAGGATGTAGATTACCCTTTATCGTCTGTTGCTCCACATATTCCGCAAATTTGCAAATCAGATAAGAAGAACTGCTTGTATTGCAGTCCTTAATAGATTCAAATATTTTTGCTGCACGCTCAGGCTCATTTATCATAAAAACATTCGCATAAAAGGAAATCTTCACTGCATCAATTCCACATCCATCCATCTGCTGATATAAGAATTGGCAAAGCTCTCCTATGATCTGAATCGGCAGCCTGCCATCTGTATCATCAAAGATTCGCTCCACATCTTCAATATAGGGATCTTCGCTGTTTACCTGAATAAGCATCGCCCCAATAATCTCATCCAAATCCTTAAAATACCTATAGATTGCACCATGACTCATTCCTGTCTCTGCAATGACATCCTTAAGCTCCACTGCACTAATGGACTTTCTAATACAAACGCGGTATGCCGCATCCACAATCTCTTTACGCTTTATCCGGAAATATTCTTCTGACACTTTTGGCATCTTTCTTCTCCTCATTCTGATTTAAAACTGACCTATCAGAAAAAGTCAGTAAAATAAAAATGACTTCTGAGTCATTTTAACTCAAAAGCCATTTCGTGTCAACTAAAACTACATCGGCGAAAATTGTGTATATGCCCAATGAGGTGCAAGCCTTCCTATCGTATCAGACATATCATCATCAACGGAATAAAAAATTCTGCAATAAGAGTCTCCATATTTATCAAATTTCATCAGAAATTCAACTTTCTCATTGCTATAAAATATCTCTGTCACTAACGGGAAATTAACAAGGATTGTCCGGATATCATTTTCAATCTCTGCTATATTATCAAGATCAGGATATCCTGTTATATTTCCCTCCTCATCCATTTTTATATCTCCCCACACATCTTCTTTCCCATTTACCGTAAAATAAGTCGCAATATTAAAAACATTCTCCCGGTAGGTCGTGAGCATAATATTAACATATTTATGTCCTCCATCATAATACGGAAATGACTTAGGCCTTGCATAGTTGACAATATTCAGTTTAATTTTTTTCTTCACCCCGTTATGCGCCCTCGCTGTTATATAACAGGTGCCTTCTTTATCCATTGCGGTCACTCTTCCGTCTTGATCAACTTTGGCAATGGATTCATCACTGGAACTCCATACTAATTTATTGGATATAACGACAGGATTTGGTATTTTAGAATCCTCTTCTATAATATTTCCTGAAATCCGCAACTTGGAGCATATCCCCATCTCATTTTCCCTGTTTGCATACAGCGAAATAATCAGGGCATTCACCTTTTTTGACTTCTTTGTATGTGCGATTGCGGATACCGCATAGGATTTCTTGCTCCGCTTCTTTTTCCCTTTTACGGTTTTGTAAGAAGCCACCTTATACTGATATATTTTTCCGGTCTTTAAATTTTTATCTACCCATGACCGTTGATTCTTTTTTGCTGTATGCACCCTGACATATTTTTTTGCCTTTTTGTTATATCTGTATATGATATAGCCGTCTGCATTTTTACATTTGCTCCACTTTATCTTTAAAGATGTAGCGGACTTCATCTGAACCGAAACATTATCTGGTGGCATGACCACAGGTTTTGATTTTGCCATGACATCCTTTGAAAAACAGCATAAAACAACTGCTGCTAAAAGCATGACAAATATAATAACAACTATTTTCTTCCATTTATTTCCGTTTTTTTGCATTATCGTAGAGCCTCCCCTATACTACACCTTTTTTCATCAATTACCACGTCAAATAACTATTTTCACCATAAATCAATAAGGAGCAAACGCTGTAGCCGTCCAATGTGGTGCAATTTGACTTGGGTTATCCGACATATCATTCAGAGCATAATAACTGATTTTACAATATGAATTACCATATTTGTCATACTTCATAAAGAAGCAAACATTTTTGCCACTAAATTGTATTTCTGTTACTACCGGAAAGTTTTCAAGAATAGTTTGAATATCACTTTGAATTACAGTAATATCATCAAAGTCCGGAATCCCTATTATATTTCCAGCATCATCCATTTTAATTGTTCCCCATGTATTTTTATCCCCTCTTATTGTAAAATAGGTAGCAATGTTAAAAACATTTTCCCGATAGGTTGTAAGCATAAGATTAACTTCATCTAAATCACCATTATAATATGGAAATGATTTAGGTCTTGCATAATTTACAATTTTAATTTTAATTTTCTCTTTCACTCCGTTATGTGCTCTCGCTGTTATATAACAGGTGCCTTCTTTATCCATTGCGGTCACTTTTCCGTTTTGGTCAACTTTAGCTACAGTTTCATCACTGGAACTCCATACTAATTTGTTAGATATAACGACAGGGTCTGATACTTTAGAATCTTCACCTATAATATCATCAGAAATCAGTAACTCAGAGCATATCCCCATCTCATTTTCCCTATTTGCATACAGTGAAACAAACAGCGCATTCACCTTTTTTGATTTCTTTGTATGTGCGATTGCGGATACCGCATACGACTTCTTGCTCCGCTTCTTTTTCCCTTTTACAATTTTGTAAGAAGCCACCTTATACTGATATATTTTTCCAGTCTTCAAATTTTTATCTACCCAAGATCGTTGATTCTTTTTTGCTGTATGCACCCTAACATATTTTTTTGCTTTTTTATTATATCTATATACGATATAGCCGTCTGCTTTTTCACATTTGCTCCACTTTATTTTTAAAGATGTAGCAGACTTCATCTGAACCGAAACATTCTCTGGTGGCATGATTGATTTTGCCATGACATTCTTCGAAAAACAACATGTAATCAATACTGCCAAAAGTAATAACTGTATAATACTAGTTATTCGTTTCTTTTTACAAATAATATTTTTCATTATTCCTCACCCTCCTCTATATATTCATCTTCTGTGTTTGAGATACTAGTGGATATTTCAATATTCTCTTTATCATTTGTTTTATACCATTGTAATTTTGAGGCACTTTTTCCTTTTGACTCAGAGTAGGCCTGTAACATCATTTCAATATCATTTGGCACAATCGCCGTGTTCTCATAAATTTCAACCATTATATTATCATGACAACGTGACATTACATCAATTAAAATCCCAGTTTCATCATTGTCAGTAAATCTATCATGCCCATTAGTAGCATATGCATCCCCCAATCCTAACATATGTCCCATTTCGTGTGCAGCAATATGGGCATATTGACTTTTCGTTTTAGATTTTGGATATCCGTCTTTGTTTCCCAAAAGTTGATCAATATTTGGCATATATATTTGTGAAATTCCCCATGACGGAATCCAACGATGAATAAACCAATGCCTTTCTGGTGTTGAATAAATACTATTAGGGCACTCACCACCTATTAATATTTCATTAAAAATCTGTGACGAGTGATAGTTTTCTTTTCCTTTTTCATGAAATACGAACTGGGTATCAAAATTGATTCCTTTAAATTCATACATACAATTTATGATATTCACCTCATACCTTGCTTTGACTCCGCTTTTAAATAAGTTAATATAAGATTGTGATATCTCATCCGCTAAAAAATCAATTTTTGTGTAATCATTATATTCATTCTGAACATAACGTATAAACTCACAATATAAATGTATCGTAAGTGTTTTTCCATCAAAGCTGTACTTGATTGGAGAATAGTATCCATCAAAAACGCTATAATCATTTATATCTTGATTCACATCTGTACAGACAAAGGGATAGTTTTGTTTAAAAAATGCAATATTCTTAGCCGCATCATAACGAAATAATGTATTCGCCTCAATCTCTCTGCTGTTTGCAGATTTACTATTTGTTTTCATTACTTTAATGTAATAATGATACTTACAACCCTCCCTTACGGATTTATCAACAAAACTCGTCTTCTTCTTACCTACTTCTGCTATCTTTTCAAATTCCCCGTCCTGTCCCTTTATCGCTTTTCGGTAAATCGCATATTTTGATACATTTTTCTGCTTATTCCACTCCAGAGTAATGCGGTCCACTTCTTCTGCTGCAACTCTTAATTGAATATCTACCTTGCTGTCCTTTGTTCTCGCACTGACCGGATTGCTGTATACCTTTTTATTATTCTTTTTTACTACCACCAGACGATACCAGTATTTCTTGTAAAATTTTACTTTCTTATCAATATACAGTTTACTATTTTTCTTAACCTTTGCAATCCTCTTGTACTTGCCTTTTTTACTGGTTGCACGCTGTATTTCATACCGCTTGGCATTTTTCTGCTTTTTCCATGTGAGTTTTATCGTACTGTCCGTATCTCCCTTTGCCTGAAAGTTAAACTTATTGCTGGCTGTCTTTTTAGTGGATTGACTAGAGCTGCCTGTATGTTCCGTAGAAGGCACTCCCGAATCACTCCATGCTGCATCACCCCCTGCTGAAACATACACATTACATTGTGCCTGTATTTTTCCATCCGGACTGGATACAGTTACGACAGCTGTGCCTGCCCGGACTGCTGTAATAACACCGTTAGCATCAACCTGTACAACATTGGCGTTATCACTTTTATATGTAAGCTGTTTTTCGGTTGCCAGATCTGGCTCTATTTCTGCATCCAGGTCTGCCTCCTCGGAAATGTTCAGCCTGATTACTTCCTGCACTTCAATAGACTCAATCGGAATATAAACATCTTCCTGATCTACAAAGCCAGTGCTTTGCCCATCCTTATATAATGCACCGCTACAATTCCTAAAATAATAATAATCTCCGCAAACACCGATTATCATAACCGGTTCAGCCTTCGCCAGTTCACCCTTTTGGCCCATACTCCCGGTTTGGGAATTCTCTGTAATCCCTTTGTAAACATTGGAGGTATCTTTTGCAAAGGCTTTATATTCATCCACACTTTCATATACAGTTACCACACATTCTGCCCGACAGCTCCCATCCGGGCTGGAAACAACTATTTTTGCCTCTCCCTCTCCGGCTCCAGTGATAACACCCTCCGTATCAATCTCTGCAACATTGGTATTACTGCTTGAATATGTAAGCTGCTGACCGGCTGCTAAATCCGGCTGTATACTGATATCAAGGCTGACCTGGTCATATATGCCCAATGGCATTATCTCCGAAACAGTAATAGATTTTATCGGAATAGAAACATCTTCCTTCTTGATAAAACCGGTGTTGTTGCTATCTATGTATGTATTTCCGGAGACATTTGTAAAATGATAATAACCATTGCAGATACCGTTTATCATGATCTGCTCATCTTTCTCCGCTTCTCCTTTTTTATCCTTCGTTTCAACTTTGGCATCTGTTGTGGCACCTCTGTATACATTCGCTTTGTTTTTTACAATAGCTTTACATTGAGCCACACTTTTATATACCGATATAAAGACTTTCTCAGTAAGTGTCTTATTATCCGTAGTATGGACCGTTAAAGTCAACATTCCGGTACCTTCCGCCAGTGCTTGCAGCTTACATTTGCCATCGCCTGTTTTTTGCACTGTAAATACCTTGGGGGCACTACTCTTATAGGAACTGCTTTTCACCTTATAATTCTTAACCTCAAAGCGGAACTCATCCGATATCCTGCCTGTCTGCATCGACATATGATGCCGGGAGCTTGTTCCATCCCCTATAAATATGCTTATTGTTGAGTCTGCGGCATGAACATCGGTCTTCAACAGCAGTATGCTTATAAACACAAAAGCCAATACCGACAAACTATGTCTTGATTTAAAATAACTCATTCTAATCCACCTTCCCCTTCATCTTTTGCTATTTTACCTTGAGTAATATGTACCATCACTTCTTAATATAGTCTTATTATACTACACTAGTTTTTAAATTTCTAGTCCCTTTGCTTATAAAGCTTCTCTCACTTTCAATTCACGGAAGGCAACCCTTATCGCTTTTCATTCATATAAGTAGTACACCGCTTTTGAATAAGCTGAACCACTTTATTTTCATCTTTTGCTCCTTCAAAATATCGCTGTGCTTCTTCTTCAATAATTTTCATCATTTCAATATCATAGGAAACTACCGTATGCGTGTTTGTTACAAGATTGCGAAAGGCTTCTTCCTGAGAAGATGACAGTATGTCATTTTCTTCTTCAAAGCTATCTTCCTGCGGATTTGACAGCCTTTCCATCAAAAGGTCAAAACAGTCCTGCCGAATCGGAATTCTCTCCATACCTTTACTCAAGTCAGCATATTGTTCCTGATACTCATATGAAAGCAGCATACGAAAGAACTCCCATGCACCATCCTTCACCTTTGATTCAGAACAAATACCAATCTGGTGATCAAACGAAAAATAACTCTCTGAGCCCTCCTTCTTAGGATATCCAATGTATGCAAAGTCTCCACCAAACAGCTTCCTGTATGACGCAATTTCTTGCGGAACAAAATTCGTCTCATCTATCCATAATACCTTTTCCTGCCGAATCGCTTCGTCCTTCGTCATATTGGAGTCCAAACGGTTATCCTCTGAAATTGCCAAATTGCAAAAGGTAAGAATATCAATAAACTCCTGACTGTCAAATTGGCATTCCCCACTCTCCCAATCACAAAATTCCGCAAAACTGCCCTGTAATAATATATCTAAAAGATCTATTTTCGTATCTGCGTAAAATAGCATTTTATCCTCTTGCTGTTCATAAAATGCAGTCAGCTTCTCCATTGACCATTCCGTATATTCTTCTTCGTATCCTGCTTTTCCTATCAGTGTGGAAATCCCAAAATCAGGTGAAATATAGTAAAGTTTATCATCCTGTTTCATTGCATCGAAAACCGAATTGACAAAAAGCTCCTCGCTCAATTCATCATCCTTCTCAATGTAAGCCATTAAATCTTCAAATAGCCCCTTTGAAGCATACTGCTCTGTCAAAACACTTAAATCTAAAATATCCGGTGTTTCTCCCTTTGCAATGTCTTTATTTAAGCTCTCAATTGCCTCATCCGCCGTAATTTCACCATTATCTTCATCAAAATATTCCTTCAATACGATTTGATACTTTGCATTTGTTTTATTAAAATTAAGTGCCGCCCGCTTCATGTTCTCATCAAATTGAAATGCACCAAATGTAATTACCGTTTTCTCATTTTCCACAGATGCATCCGGTTTTGTATACATAGCAATACTACAGCCGCCACCGTCCTGCGGATAATTAACCAGCATAAAATCATCCATTCCGACCGAAATTGCATCTACAATATCCTCACTGATTAAGTTTGATTTTTCATAACTCATTAAACAGGTTGATTTTTGATTTTCGATATCATAACCATAAATTCCTTTATCATTTCTATAGCAGAAATCATATTGTGTACTATCAAATACGGCATTTTCATTCACGGACTCCCTTCTATTTAAGGAAATCGTTTTAACCACTTTCCCCTGTTCCATATCAATTATCTGAAACTTCTGTTTTTCGTTGCTGTCTTCTGTTGCACAGACAATTTGATTGTCTTTTGTGAATGCCATACCAATCGAACGGCCTTCTATATCTATTTCATGCACCAATTCTAAGGATTCATCGAATATGTATACGTTATTCTCTGCCATAACAGCAATCTGTCCCTGGGATGTTTCTAACGCCTTATTTACATACTGCCCATTCACCAATGCGTTCATATCTTTCCGCATCAATTCTTTTCCGGTGCTGTCCACCTTAATAAACACATTGACATCATTCACCTCTGTAGAATCATTTGAAGACAGCCAAATGGAAATTGTATCATCGTCATCTATCATTACGCTTGTAATCATGGCAAGCGGCTCTTCCTTCGTCAAATCAATCGGTATTTCCTACAAATTGTCTCCATTCCTATTTACAGAAAATAACCGATTACTACTATAATAATCTTGCCCATCCCCTATTTCCCAATATGCGGTAAAATACACAGCATCATGATGAAAATAAATCCGGTGGATGGACTCCCGCCTCCATTCACTTACCACGAGCTGTTCTGCATAGGCTTCTCCGTGATCCGCTTGGTTTTTTCCGACACTGTTGCAGCCAGTTAGGCTAAATATCATAACCAGAGCCATCAATAATGCAATAATATTTTTTATTTTTTTATATTTCATAACGCACTCCTCTGCCATATAAATTTATCTACACGAACCATTCCTTTTACATCTTTTTCGCCAAAATCTCTTTTTTGGTCAATCCACCAAACCTCACAGCAAATTCATCAAATGTTGCATTTTGCTTCAAACCAAGACACGAAAATAATTCCATTCTCATTTCTTTATTGATATCATTCAGCAAATTTCCTTTATACTCAAATGAATTCTCCTGTATAAGTTCCGGATAAATTCCTATCGATACTCCACCATGTGGGGAACGATAATCTCTCAAATATTCCTGCAGCTTCTTAGAAATCCTTTCAAATGGCAGCATCGTTACCGCTGTTCCCCACTCGACATATAAGTAAAAGGACTCAGGGTATTCTGTCATACCATCTGACACTAACATATCGTGTGTATGAACAGGAATATCCCGGTCCGGGTTCTTTATCCTGCAACAGACAAGGTTGAACTCAATATCATCCTCATTCAGTTCTTTATGTCCCACAATCGTATGTGTACCCCAAATAATATCATTGTCGCCACATATAGTTACTCTCCCCAACGGATATTGCTCCAATTCCTCTGCCGACAAATCTGGATTAGTAGTTTCCACATCATAGTACCGAACCATAAGCGGAACCATCATAAGTGACTGCAAGCTGTGTCTTTTGGGCAATTCCTTCCATTTTTGAATTCTAAGGATTTGTCCGGTAATCAGGCCATAACAATAATGGAAACGGTCCGCTTCCACTCTGAAAATATCACCTGTCTCATACTTCACCGTTTTATGTTTGCTATATTTCAGCCGTTCAATACGCTCAAAATAATCCTGCGGGCAGGTTTCCATATAATATTTCATGAATTGATGAAAATCTGCATCGTTCCGAATTTTATTTATCTTTTCATGCTCTCCTGTCGCAATTCTCTGGTCATTTCTCGCATTGCATATGGACATACTTGTGGAAGCATCACTGTGCATATCTAAATGAAAATGAAATGTACACCCAAATGGAGTAATTGCCAAAACATTCGTTGCCGTTATCTTTTTCTTCTTCCCGCGATTCGTTAACGGCAATAACCATTCCCGGTTTTCAGTTGACAAATTCGTGTCATCTTCCTGAATACTGTGATATATAATCCGATTATTAGGAGAAACAACCTTTTTTTGTTCGACAATTACTTTCTTTATTACATTTTCTTCCCAGAAAACAGTCGTCCTTTTGTGCCAAAGATTCGTTTTACTATAAAACTGTGTAGTGTCCCACTCTTCCATAACAGGGTCTAATCCAAGATACCTGCGTTCTTCATTTGTTATTTCAATATAGTATTCTTTTCCAAACAATTCATCCCATTTTGTTCCCATATCTTTACTCCTTAGTTAATAGATTCAGACTTTAACCAGCTTGCTAAATCGAAAAAATCAATGTCCTTCTATATTATCCTTAAATGGGGCTGATGTATTTAAATAAAATACATAATTCCCATCATCTGTTCTATTTACAAAACAACTCCATTCATTAAACTCATAGTATTCAGACATACTGTTTTCTATTTCAGATTCTTGCATTTTAGTCGAAAATTTAATAGCAGATAAACAATCAACATGATTCCCGGTTCCTGATGTATTCCCTGTTTCTGAATATACATCCACAATCTTAATGTCTAGAATTTTATTTTCCAAATTTATTTGTAACTTATCTGTTTGTCGTTTGGTAGCAATATGATTTATGCACATGCCAAAGATTTCATATAGTATAAAAATTATTATTAATATGATTGGTAAGGATAAAAGAACCACCCCAACTCTTTTTACTAACTTCATCATTTACCTCACAACTCCTGATTTATAAATCCCATCTTTTACATTTTTCGCCAAAATCTCTTTTTTAAGACACCCATAATATCTTTTCATTACAAAGAGACAAGGTATTTCCCTCCTGTTTTAATTCAAACCGGATACCTCTTCCATATCTTGGTCCGTAACATATATTCAAATAAACCCAATGATTATCTGTATCAAAGGAAAAACCGAAAGATGCTTCCGAATAATACATACCATTTCTCTGCTCTAGATTAATCTCTCTTTTAAGATCTGTTTCTTTCAGGCACCCATTTTCATAGAGCCACTTCTTCTGAATATCCGTGATTAGATATCCTACTTTCTTCATCTCCCCTAATCCATAAGCAATGATAGCTGTTTTAGGCGGCTTTCCATAGTTTATACCATCTTTTGGAGAATCTGTCTTTTGTTCCTGTTCAAATAATTCTATGCATTTTTGTATCAGCAAATCTATGATATCTGAAGTGTTCTCCATAGCAGTCCTCCTAAACAATTCAACAAATTCATACCATTATATAACTGTGCATCAAGCAATCTCAGCTTAATCTCATGCTTCTTTGCTTCCCAAATACCGAAATAAAGCTCGCTGATGCTCGCGCACGTTTCACTTTGGTTGGTGACATTATATCATATGTCACCAATTTTCGAAGAAAACTCCGCTTGTTGCGATAGTCGCCAAATGTGTGTGCAAGCACCCACGCTTGGCTCGTTATTCGCACAAATTGATGACCTGCTTGCGCATCAGCGCAATTCATTATATCACAAAATAAACGAGTACAATATACTGATGGATTTTCTTTAAAAAATTTTAAGAAAGCAAACAGATAGAATAAATATCATTAAAGCAGAAGCATTCCCTCGAAAATCTGATAGCATTGAAAGCCCTTGTTAAAAATGATATAATCGGTAGTATCAACGAAAATCATCAAGTGCTCAATGGTAGTGTAAGTTGATTACGAAAATTTACGAGACGGGAATTGCCCGCATTAAAAATCACTTTTTAAGGTATCACGTGCATGAAAATCACTTCGTGATGGCACGTGAGTAGGTAA
>CAMWYM010000026.1 GCA_947178475.1 uncultured Clostridium sp.
GTTAAATAGCATATGTTTTACATTTAGCCAATTATATCTAATCATTTTTTCTTTGGAAAACGATATACTAATTACAACAGCGTTTTTCATTGCAATTTAGAGAAAAAGGAGATGATTCTATGAAGTTAGAACGACTAAGCGAGAATCAGATTCGCTGCACACTGGATAAAGCTGATTTGGCCGACAGGGAACTACTGTTAAACGAATTAGCTTATGGAACAGATAGAGCTAAGGAGCTGTTTCGTGACATGATGGCACAGGCGGCTGACGAGCTTGGCTTTGAAGTAAATGATATTCCATTGATGATTGAAGCAATACCTGTTTCACCTGAATGCTTAATTTTAATTATAACAAAGGTGGAGGACCCAGAGGAATTAGATACCCGGTTTTCCAGATTTTCCAAATATACGGACATTGAGATTGAAGCGGAGGAGGATAATTCCGACAGCTCATCTGAGGAGAAGGACGAAGACAGTCTGGAGCTCTTTAACAGTGCCGCTTCATTAATGGAAACCATATCCGACATTGTGGAAAATATTGAGCAAGTGAAAAAACAGACAGAAACGGGTCAGAATGCAAACTTTATCCCGCTATCTGCCGCTTTAAGAGAAAGCTCCCGAAAAAAAGCAGAGAAGGCAAAGGAAAGCAAGAAAAGCAACACCAGCACCTCTACTTACCGGATTTTCTCTTTCCAGAACATTAATGATATCAGTAAGGCCGCTGTAATGGTTGCCCCTATCTATCAGGACGATAACTCGCTTTATAAGAGTCCTTTTGACAGCCGTTATTATCTGATTGTCAACAACCAGACAGATGACGCAGAGAACTACCAGCGTGTATGTAATCTGTTAAGTGAATATGGCACAAAGGTAAAAGCAACCTATGCAATGCCATACTATTTTGCCGAGCATTTCAAAATTATCATCAAAAAAGATGCGCTGCAGACACTGGCCAGTATCTAATATGTATACACCAGAATCTGCAATTAAGATACACCGTGTATTTGCAACATAACAACACAATATAACAAAACCGCCGGAACGCTTTAGCAAATCGCTTTCCGACGGTTTTCTTATTTGCAAGACCTCTTTTATCATGCATCCTTCTTTGCCAAATATTCATTAATATCCTTTAACAGCACCTCTACATCCATGTCGTGCACCTGCGCTGCCTCCTCTAACGTCTCTCCCTGAGCAGACGGGCAGCCAGGACAATGCATTCCATTTGCCATGAGAATTGCTGCATTTCCCGGGTCAATGGTGAGAATATCACCAATTAACATATCTTTATTAACTGTCTGTGCCATGATTTCTTCCTCCTGATATCTTATTTGTAAGGTCTGGCAATCCATACATCGTCAAACCGATTAGCTATAGTATTACCAAACGTAACCTATTATAAACATTTTATGGTAAAATTGCAACCGGGTAGAAATACAATCAATATATTATATGTCAAAAATGTTCTCCGAAGTAACAGACTGCAATTCCTTCTCATCATCCGAGAGTTTAGTTTCCTCCTGCGCTTCGTCAATCTTATCCTCTGCCTGTTCTTCTACCGCTTCCTCTGTTTCTTCTGCGGCAGTATCTGCTTCCGATCCCTCTACAGCTTCTTCTCCGATAATATCCTCGGTATCCAGCTCGATGAAATCTTCTTCCGACTCCACAAAATCTCCGGATTCCAATTTTGCCTCTGTCTCTTCCTCATCATCCTCTTCCAAAAAATCTTCTTCCGTCTCTTCCTCACTGTCTGCGGCTTCCTTCTGCTTCGCCAAGGCTTTCTCTTCCTGACGTTCCCTTATCTCATCTATTGCCCTTATGCACAGCTTCTTCACGGTCCACGTCCGGCGGTTCCACAAATCATACAGCAGCAAAACCAGACAGATTACCGGGCAAACCATCAGCAAAATCCGAACAACCAGAATATTTTCCTGATTCATTTCCTCCATCCGTGCAAGATTTTCCCAAAAAGGATATCCCACAGAATTCGTTCGCATCACTCTCAGTCTGCGGTTCTTCCATCCATTAAGCCGCTCAATCCAGTTAAAACGGTTACTGTTTTCGATAACCTCAATATTATCAAAATTTAAAGGATTTTCCTCGGTCTGAAGAGAATCCTGCTCTTCCTCCTCCAAGCCACAGGCCGCCCTTAGCGCATAATATCCATCGTTTGATATCGGATTGGGGACAATTGCCTCATAACAGGTAATTTTTAAACTATCCTGCTGACTTTTCAGCAAATCATAGGGTACATATATACGGTTATTTCCTCCATATGCCGTCCGATACAATGAGTCCTCATCTACTGCCACTACACCGGCTATTGTATAAATTGTTGTTCCCATCCAAATCTGCATTCCCACAATATCATTAGAACCAAACATCGCCCATGCAAAATTCTCATCTACCACAATCCTATCCTGATTCCAATCCTCATCTGATATATAACCTCCGGACAACAACGGAATCGGGTGAAACTGGAAAAAATCTCCGCCTACACCCACGGCAGTTACACTTAACGTGTTACTATCCTTTCGGACCTCCGCACTACACTCACCGCTATATGCATCAATCCACATTCTTCCCGTACTGTGTCTGTCCTCGCTAACAGCTTCCTTCGACAGGCTCTGTGCCAGCGACCCACGAATTACAGAGATGTCCTCTTTTTGTAAATTTCTGTCTGGTGATGCAAAAGCACTGACCTGTGCGTAGGAATTTTTCTTGTCCTCCCACCGGCTGGCTCCCTGCTGTGAATACAGCCTATCCATCGATTTACGCGCAGATACGCCAAGGGCGATAAATGCTGCCACCAAAACTACATTTATTACCAGGAGAACCATCTGCCCTTTGCTCATATTAAGTTGAATATTTTTTATTCCTTTTTTCATCCTGTCCTCCGGCCGACCATACAGGTATCCTGTCCGGTAAAATTAACACCCGCCAGCATCCGATAATCATCACCAATTATGCTACTCCTTAAGTCTCACCTGGTCTCCCTCTTCCAACGGCTTAGAAGAATTCGTCACCACATTATCATATTCATAAACACCACCTGATACACCGGAAGAGGTATCATCCGATGCCAGCACCTCTACATCTGCCCGCTTTACCTTATAACGGTTTCCCAGCGGTGTTCCCTTTACCGTAACAACCAGCACAAATTTGCCCTTACTGTCTTCCTTAACCGCATTATTCGGAACCACTGCATCATAGCGGTTGCTTCTTTCTCCTACGGAAAATGCAAGATTTTGCCCCACATTTACATTGCCCTTTACCTCAAAGGTAACAATCATATTCTGATTAGGATTCTCCGGATCCGCCTTAATGCTCTTAACCGTTGCTTTCAAATCATTATCCCATACATTTTCTATTGTCGCTTCATCATCCGTCTTAATCAGCTTTGCCTGTTCCTTGGTAACGGTTATCTTTGCCACATATCCACTATCAGCCAGCTGAATCTTAGCCAGCGGTGTATCTGCCGTCACAGAATCTCCCACCTTAAAATCAACCTGAGATACCACTCCTGCTTCCTTTGACTTTATTTCCTTTAAGTCACTGCCGCTTTTCAGCTTTTTCACCAGCTCTCTCTGTTCTTCAATCTTTTTTTCTGCCGCCTGCATATCCAGACTGGCAGACTGCTGGCTAAGAGAGTCCTCTTTCTTACGGGTCTTCAGTGCCAGCAACAGATCAGTCAACGCCTTCTGTTTCATCTTTACATCCGCCTTAGCATCCGCTAACGACATCACCCCGCTTAATTCGGTAACCTCCTCGCTCTTTTTGGTCAGAGCCTCCTGTAATTCGGTAAGCTTTTTATTCGCCGCCTTCAAATCAGTCTTTAGCTTCGTATAATCACCACCGATTTTTTTCAGGTTCTCAGCCTCCTTTTGGGCCGCTTTTAAATCAGATTCCCTGATATTGATCTCCAGCTCTTTATTGTGAATACTCTGGGTGATTTCCGGGTCCGACCCGTCATCCTGCTGCCTCAGCTCCGTCAATTGTACCCGCAAAAGAGCCAGCTCATTGCTGATGGACTCCACCTTTGCCTGAGCAGATTCGTAATCACCAACCTCACCATATTCCTCCACTTTCTCCTGCAGCTCATTCACCGTCTTTTGCTGGCTGGATACCTGTGTCTTTAACTTTTCTTCCTGACTCTTGGCTGTTTTCAGCTTCTTATCATTACCCTTTGCCTTTTCCTGAGCTTTAATTGCTGCCTCTAAGTCCTCCTTGGCATCCTTGATATTGTTATTGTCCGATGTATAGTCCGGTCCAGATGTCAGCAGAGATTTTGCATAATCAAGCTCCATCTGTTCAAGAGCATCCTCCGCATCATTGAGCTCCGTATTCTCTGCCTCCTCAAAGGTAAACAGTACCTGCCCCTTTTCTACCGTATCTCCAGCCTGCACCTTGACCTCTTTAATCACACGGGTACCGCTTACCGTTACCTCATAATCCGAATTGGTTTCCACTGTACCCTGTCCCCGGACCTTGTTGGACACCGTTCCGCTGGTTACCGGCTCCGTGGCCACCTCCGGCAGAGAGTAGTTCATAATGGTATTTGAAAAAAATGTAAGCACCAGCAGCACCACAAGAAATATCACTGCTATTTTCTTAATTAATTCTTTCCGGCTTGTCTGCACTTCCTGTTCCATTGTCGTCCTCCTTATCCCTTCACACTGCCTGAATACGAAATACCTTCTACCAGATATTCTTCCCCATATAGGAAGGTTAATATCGTAGGTACCATATAAATTGTTGCCACCGCAAATGCCAGACCCACCTCTCCGGTATTAATTTGGGAAAGAAATACCGACAATGGGTGTTTATCGGAATCCGACAACATGATAAGCGGCTGCTCAACCATATTCCAATAATCGATAAACACAAGTATCGCCACAGAAGCTATGCTTCCCTTACACAGCGGAATACAAATTTTCGTAAAAATCTGCCATTCATTTGCACCATCCAGCTTTGCCGCCTCAATCAGCGACTCCGGAATCCTGCGCATAAATTTGGTAAGCAGATAAACACTAAACGGAGCAAAAAATCCCGGCAGCAGTATTGACCATCTGGTATCCAGTATGTTCAGCTTATCTGCCACCAGATAATTCGGCACCAGTGTAACCTGATAGGGCATCAGCATCAATGCCACATACAGGAAAAATACCAGTTCCTTTCGCTTACCCCTGAATCTTGTAAAGCTATACGCCGCCCCTAAGGCAATCAAAATCTGAAAAATCACAATAGGCACTACCAAAATCACCGAATTCCAAAACTTTAACAAATACTCCGGACTTTTCAGCAATACAGTGGTATACTGTGAAAAATCCACCATATCCGGAATAAATTTGAGGTTCACCGTATCTGTAACATAATCCGTATTGCGCTCCCCATATCCCGTTTCCTTATACTGGTTAAAAATCACACCATAGTTTGTATTAATCTCGGCAGAAGACATAAAGGAATTCGCCATAGTCAGAATGGTGGGCAACAGGAACGAAATCGCAAAAATCAGTGCCACTGTGGTGAGCAGTATTTTTTTTCCAAGTGCTTTTCCTTTTTTCATCAGCCCTCCACATCCTTTCCAAAATGATCCTCCACAAAGAATAAAATTCCAATAATCAGACTCATTACCAAAGCCATGATAATGGCCGCCGCCGACAGCTTCTGATAATCCAGAGAACGGAAGGTATTATTCATAAAATGTTGCAGCATGTACAGCGCATCATATGGATAATCGCCGGTTAACAGATATATCTCCCGGAACACCTTGAAGGAGTTAATCAGCGATAAAATTCCCACAAACAAAATTGTAGGAGAGAGATACCTGAGCTTAATGTACCAGAATTGTTGAAGCTCTGTTGCACTCTCCATGGTGGCCACCTCCAAAAGGTCCTTAGGTATTGCATTTAACGCTGCCATAAACAGAATCATATTATAACCCAGATTCTTCCAAAGAAACAAAATAACGATTACAAGCTGGCTGTAGGAGGACTTAAACCAGTCAATGGGGTCTGCCCCCAGCAGCTTGATAAATTCATTGATAACTCCGTGATAGTCAAACAGCACCTGCCAGATAAGTACAATCGATGCCACCGGAACCATCATCGGACTTAAGAAAAACGTCCTGAACTGACTCCGCATCGGTATATTCTGCTCCAACAGCATCGCCATTGCCAGTGACAGCACCACTGCCAGCGGTACTGCTATAAGAGAAAAGGTCGCTGTGTTCTTCGCCGCCTGCTGAAATGCCGTGTTCTGCATAATATTGATAAAATTATCCATCCCCACTATCTGGTGGTTAATGGGATTATCCACCAGTGCATAATAGATAACGACAAAAAACGGCAGCACAAAAAAGACAAGCACGCCGAGCAAGCTCGGCGATAAATACAGAACAGAGTTCTTCTTGTCTTTTTTACTCATACGCTTTGAAGATTTGGCACGCTTTTTATCTGTTTTCATTTACGTAGGTCTCCATACGATTTTGAATAATCTTTACCGTTTCATCAAGACTCTTCTCCCCGGCAAAGAAAGGCTTTGCCTCCTCCTGAATAATCTCTAACAGAGAGTAATTCCATTGCTGAACCTTCGTTGTATTGTTAACCAGATCAAGATACATATCCACCTCTTCCTGAGAAGCCGGTGTGATTTCCACTTCCAGATCATCATAGCCCCAGCTTGAATGATATGGCTCTACCTCATGACCCAGTTCATCAGTATATTTCTCTGTTGCACTTCTGGCTTTGATATACATGTCAAGACAATCCTGTCTGATGGGGGCCTCACTGTAAAGATTGCTGCTATTTCCCTGATACTCTTTTGTCATCAGGGTGCGAAGGAATTCCCATGCCCCTTCCTTGACATCAGACTTAGCATAAATACCGACTATGTTACTACTCATCGAGAAATAGGAGCCGTTTTTCTCCGCATTGGGATATCCGATAAAGGTAATATCTGCACCGTACATCGCCTTGTAAAGCTGGATTTCCTCCATAGATACCCAGCCCTCCTGGAATAGAATTTTGCCCTCCTTTACCTGTGTAGGATAGCTGACATCCTCATTATATTCCATTTCGGCATCGGTACCATAGGAATTACAAATCTCTAATATATCCTTAAAGTCCTGTCCGTCAAAGCTGCACTTACCTGTCTGCCAGTCGATAAAGTCTTCCACACCCGATGATAAAAATGTGTACAGCATGTCAGATTTGTTGTTGGAATAAAACGGCTGTGCTCCTTCACCCTTTTTGTCCAATAAGGCCTTCAAATCGTCAAAGGTCCATCCGGTTTCCGTTCCCACATCCTCTGTCTTTGCAACCAAAGTAACCATGCTAAAGCTTGGTGAAAAATAATACAGCTTTCCGTCTATCTGCATCGCTTTGTATATCGACGGAACGATATCACTGGTATTTATTTCTTCGTCCTTGTCAAAATACGGAGTCAAATCCTCCAAAAGCCCCTTAGCGGCATACTGTTCAATCGGCAGATTATTCAGACAGATAATATCACCGACATTACCAGCAACTATATCCGCACTCATCTTAGCGTCGCCATCCTCTTCATTGGAATAATCCTTAAATTCAATTTGGTATTTATCATTCGTCTTGTTAAATTCTATAGCCGCTGACTTAAGTCTGTCATCTACATATGTTGCGGTAACTACAATAGGTGTCTTGTCCACAATTTGAGACGGGTCAACCTTGGTGTACCTCATGAAAACAGAGCCTTCGTCATTCCACTCCATTCCCAGCATTGTATCCTCTGCAATCGGATTGATTCCATATGAACGGTCAGAGGATATATTGGATGCCACATAGTCCATTATCTTATCTGCTTTCTTCTCCGCCAGAATATATCCATAAATTCCGCTATCGTCTTTATAATAGAAATCATAAGAACCAAATCCGTCCATCAAACTGTCAGAGCTCGAGAAATAGCTGATATCCAATTCAACAGGATTTCCCCATTTCTTCCCCTCTATGTCTAATTCCATCACCTGTACCTTCTCTCCGCCAAATCCACCGAGAACAGTACCATCCTTGCTGACAGCTATACCGTCTATCCAGGCATTATCATTCATCTTTATCTCGTCCACAAATTGGAAATTCTCATCCAATACCTTTACCGAACGCTCAAAGCACACAATCATTCTGCCCTTGCCATCTATCTTGACTGAATTAATATAATCCTCTTGTCCCAGATTCAAAGCTTTGGTAATATCCTGTTTTGCCAGCTCCTTACCTGTTCCATCCATTTTCAATGCCATATAGTTCTGGGACTCTGTTTTGGAATCATAGCTGCTCATCAGAAAAACGATATTACCGCCGTCATCTACCAACATATTAGAGATCCAGCTATTTTCATCCAATTTCGGTAAGGTAATCTCCTGCACATTGCTTCCATCCAAATCGGCAGAATACATACGGCTAATCGTTTCCCCTTCTATTTCCTCATACTCTTCATTGTCTGTCGCTTCCTGCTCATCAGAGGCGTCCTCTCCGGTTCCTTCTTCCCCGTTCTCCTCAGAGCTATCCTCCTCAGTTCCTTTCTCTTCGTTCTCTTCAGAAGTACCCTCCTCAGTTCCTTCCTCTTCGTTCTCCTCAGAGGTATCCTCCTCAGCTGCCTCTTCTCCGTTATCTTCAGAAGTATCATCTGCAGAGCCCTGTTGTGTGATATCCTCTGATTCGGCTTCGCCTTCAGCTTCTCCGGCTTCATTATCACCGTCATCCTCCGAAGCGTCCTCTTTACCGGAACCTTTCTCAATCCATTCATAGGTGGTAAAATACAGCTTATCACCCTTTACTATATACTGGCTGATATCACCCTGTATGCCTTCAATCGTCATTTCGCTGCCCTGAAATACCATATCCTTGGTATTCTCTTTAGTGGTCTTACCACCGCTGCTGTCCTTGCCCCCACCGCCGCAGGCTGTCATGGAAAGCATTAATGCTGTCACCAATAACAGAACGGTCGATTTTTTAAATAAATTATTTTTCATCGCTATTCTCCTTTTCTACCCATAGTAGTCTTTTATCATATGTCACCAATTTTCGAAGAAAACTGATGACCTGCTTGCGCATCAGCGCAATTCATTGTATCTTATTTTCTGCTGGTCAGTATATCACACATGGATTTCATATTCCAGTCTAACAACGTATTCTTAAGAAAATCGTCAGAAATTAGACACATATGTAACATTTTTGTATCTTTATAAATTGTCCCCGTTGCAGGCAATAACATCCCTGTACCAATATCCGGAATCCTTCACAATCCTCTGCTGGGTAGAATAATCCACGTACACCAGACCAAACCGGTGATTGTACCCTTCCGCCCACTCAAAATTATCCATCACTGACCAATGCATATATCCCATAAGAGGAATCCCTTCCTCTCCTGCCCGCATAAACTCCTTCAAATACCGGTGTGTATAATCAATCCGGTAGGAATCGTGTACCTTTCCGTCTAAGCATACCCAATCATGCTCAGACATCCCGTTCTCTGTAATAAAAATAGGTTTGCCATAGCGCTCATATAAGAACTTCGCTGACCAATACATCACCTCCGGCGCCATTACCCAGCCGATATGCGTCTCGGCTCTTCCCTGATAGCGGTTCTCCGGATATCCCTCTTCCACCTTATCTGCCTGAGAATAATAGATATTTGTTCCATAATAATCTAACGGCTCCGTTACCAGCTTCCACTCTTCCTCTGTAAACTCCGGCACCATATCCCCGAAGTCATCATATAATTCCTGCGGATAACGACCTAGAAATATCGGATCGGACCAATAGCTTAAGGTAAATGAAAATCTCTCTCCCGCCGTGGAAAAGGTCTTTCTCTTTGCCTCCTCAACAGCCTCCGGGCTGTCATCTGTTGGTATATAAGACGGTCCGATAGGCGCAAATCCTATCATCGGCTTTTTCTTGGCATTCTGCCTGATATACCGTGCAGACTTACCGTGGGATAACAATAGGTTACGTCCCATTTTCAGCAGATCTCTGCTCTGCGCCTGCTGGAACGGTGCGTGAAATCCTCCCAGATAGCCACAGCCCAAAATACACTGCGGCTCATTGATGGTCATCCAGTACTGCACCCTGTCGGAAAGGGCATCCACAATCACCTTTGTATATGCCAAAAACCAATCGGAAGACTCGTCATTTAACCAGGCGCCCTTCCTGTGCAGTTCATAAGGATAATCCCAGTGATATAATGTCACAATTGGTTCAATCCCAGCAGCCAGCAGCTTGTCCACCAAATCGGAATAAAACTTAAGCCCCTTTTCATTTACCTCGCCAACACCTTCCGGAATCACCCTTGCCCAGCTGATAGAAAATCGGTATGCCTTAAGTCCCAGCTCCTTCATCAGTGCCACATCCTCATCCACTCTGTGATAATGGTCACAGGCCACCTTTCCGTCCTCGTTATAGCGGGTGTTTTCGTGATAACCTGAATACACATCCCAAATATTTAAACCCTTACCATCCTCATCATATGCTCCCTCAATCTGATATGCTGCCGAAGCTGCTCCCCAGATAAAATCCTTTGAAAAACCCATCATTTGATTCCTCCTAACATATAAGTTCCCACTCAACTAATTCTTTCTCCGTTATGTGTTTACCATATGATATAAAATTTATATCAAAAAGTAAATAAATATCTTATCAAAAATAATAAAAATACTGCTATCCGGTTCTGTCAGGGCATACATCAAAGTGGTCATAACCCCTGTTTCCTTCTCATATACTATATCAATATCTTATTTTTCGGAGCCTCCATGCGATTTTCATCCTTTTCCGGTGTCAAAGCCTCATTTCATAAACCGTCTACTCTTAAATCCTCTGTGTCCAAACCGTCTTCTTCTAAGCACTCCTCTGTAAAACGGTTTGCTCCTTTTATATTATTTTTTGCCCTTGCCTTAATTATTGCTGTCCGCTTTGGCACCCACTCTGCCGGCACTGCAAGCTACCGTACCAGCCAGCTGCAGGAAATGGAGGATGCCCAAAGCTTTGAAGATTTTACAGAAGCACTGTTCCGCTATGAAACGACCACTGACTCCGTTACCACTGCCTATACATTAAAAAATCCTGCAGCTTGTAATATTCCCGCATTAGAACCCAAGCTAACCTCTTTTTCTTATGATGCCTACTCCAAATCATCTGCCGTCAAGACTAACCGGAATACTCTAGAATTAATGTCCGATTGTCTCTCCCGCTTTTCTAATGCTTCTTTAGATGAGTCCGGTCTGATTGCCTATTCATTATTGCAAAATAATCTGACTCTCAGCAAGGCACTTTCTGACTATCCCTATTATGAGGAATTGCTCGGAAGCTCCAATGGTGTACAGGCAAATCTTCCTGTCACATTAGGAGAGTACCCGCTGCGAACAGAATCGGACATTAAAACCTACCTCAGTCTGCTTAAACAGGTTCCCGATTATTTTGAAGATGTCATTTCCTATGAAGCTAAACGAAATGAGCTGGGACTATCCACTCCGGACTTTCTGCTCTTAGCCTCAAAGGAAAAAATGGAAACCATGCTGAAGGGTTTTAGGAACAATGATAACAGTTTTATCGATACCTTCAACGAACGTATATCGGGAATTAAGGGACTATCTTCCCACAAAAGAAAACAGTATCAGAAAAAAAATGAAGACTATGTAGAAAAGTATGTTGTTCCCTCCTATGAGAAATTATATAAATACATAGAAAAACGCTTGAATACCTCCACCGATGACCATTCCGCATCCTCCACCCAGACAGCCTCCTCCCTCTTAGA
Source organism: uncultured Clostridium sp. (assembly GCA_947178475.1). Lineage (GTDB taxonomy): Bacteria > Bacillota > Clostridia > Lachnospirales > Lachnospiraceae > CAG-590. The sequence continues at coordinate 11,778 of CAMWYM010000026.1, forward strand.
TCCGGCTACTCCCTATGGCCTTTCCACCCTGCCGGACGGCTCCTCCTATTATGCTCTGCTGGTACAAAGTGCCACCGGCTCCTCCAGGACGGTTTCAGAGTTGATATCCATGACCGAGCAGTCCCTTGCCTCTGCATTGGGTGACGTATTAAATATTGCCCTCACCGACCAGAAGGCTTATCTTTACTATTGTGAAAACCCTATGCAGACCTATTACCAATCTCCGGAGACTATATTAGAGGCACTGTCCCTGATGATTCGTGAAGATTATCCGCTGCTTGACGATACACCGGCTTACCGGATCAAGACGGTCTCCGACAGCCTTGCCTCTACTTTAAGTCCGGCATTTTATATGATTCCTGCTATCGATGATTATCAAAATAATACCATCTATATCAACCCACTTTATACCAACGAGGAAAACGGAAATCTATTTACCACCCTTGCCCATGAAGGCTTCCCCGGGCATCTGTACCAGACGGTCTATTTTAACGATACAAATCCCTCCCATATACGACAGGCACTCAATTATTCCGGTTATGTGGAGGGCTGGGCAACCTACGTGGAAATCAATTCCTTTGAATTTTTGGATTATCCACTGGAAGGCAGCTCCCTCTGCCGTCTCTACCAGGCGGAAACAATCATTAATCTCGCTCTTTCCTCCCGTATTGATTTGGGTGTCAACTATGAGGGCTGGACATTACAGGACGTGCAGAAATTTTTTGAAGACAACGGCTTTAACAGCTACTATGCAGAAAACCTCTACTCCTACGTGGTAGAAGCACCCGCCAACTATCTGAGCTACCTTATCGGCTATCTGGAGATTATAGATTTAAAACAGCTGTATAAAAATCAGGAAATGGAGAATTATTCGGAAAAGAGCTTTCATCAGCGATTGCTCGATATCGGACCTTCTGACTTTGAAACTCTGCGGAATTTTATGCTGATACAGCATTAATAGCCGAAAGACCAGGAATATTTGTTACTTTTTAGAGATTCGCTAGACGGACGCCTGCTCTGTATATTATATAGTATCCATTCCGAATACGCTTGCGCTCAGTTGCAAGCACAGCGGTACATAAGGCAGCAAAAAACGCTGCCTAAGTACCGGTGGTTGCAAATGTTTCTTCATGGATACTATATAATATACAAAGCAGGCTGTTAACTGGCTAACCTCTGAAAAGTAACAAATATTTCCATCCGACTTATTGCCCACAAGAATAAAGTTTGATAAATCGGTAAGCATAAGATATAATATCATCAGCCTTCATGTTGCTTCGGTTGATGACACATGCACGCATCAGCGTGCTTTATTATGACAAATTCTTTTAGGAGGTACAGGGATATGTGCACCGCCGTAACTTACAAAACAAAAGACCATTATTTCGGGCGCAGTCTCGATTATGAATACTCGTATAACGAAACCGTAACGATAACCCCCAGAAACTTTCCCTTTCATTTTCTAAAGGCAGCGGATTTGCAACAGCACTATGCCATGATTGGTATGGCTTTTGTTGTAAATGATTACCCTCTTTATTATGATGCCACCAATGAAAAGGGATTGAGTATGGCCGGACTTAATTTTCCGGGAAATGCAGATTACAAATCGGAGAAAGAGGGTGTGGACAACGTTGCGCCTTTTGAATTTATACCTTGGATTTTGGGACAATGTGCCAACATCACAGAAGCCAGAGAACGGTTAGCGCGGCTTAATCTGATCAAAATGAATTTCAACGATGAACTGCCCCTTGCAGAGCTCCACTGGATTATTTCCGACAAGAAGGAATCCATTACTGTAGAGAGTACAAAAGACGGATTGAAGGTTTTTGACAATCCGGTAGGAGTATTGACCAATAACCCCTGCTTTGATATGCAGCTGTTTAACCTGAATAATTATCTGAGTCTGTCCGTGGATTCCCCTATAAATCACTTTTCCGAGAAGCTTAACCTGGCACCCTACAGCCGTGGAATGGGGGCTATGGGACTACCGGGAGATTTATCCTCTGCATCACGTTTCGTTAAAGCGGTATTTACCAAAATGAATTCCGTTTCCGGTGATTCCGAATCGGAAAGTATCAGCCAGTTTTTTCATATCTTAGGCTCAGTTGCCCAGCAAAGAGGCTGTGTCCACATGGGCAAGGGACAATATGAAATTACGATTTACAGCTCATGCTGTAATACTGACAAGGGAATCTATTATTATACCACCTACGAAAACAGCCAGATTACAGGTGTTGATATGCATAAAGAGGATTTAGAGGGCAGTGAGCTTGCAGCATATCCTCTTATCACTGGTCAGCAGATTCATATGCAGAATTGATAAAACCTTAAAGTTGAGGAGGACATTTCAAATGACAAAAAATGCTCCAGCGGACATCACTATTTATGTGAAGGATAAAGGAATTACCCTGAGGGAAAAATCCTTAATCGCAATTTCAGGAAGTAAAATAATCGCCTATGGAAACGAGTGCGAATATGTTCAGGCTGACTCTGCCACCGAACAGGAAGTTAAGGTACTCTCGCCTTTTAAGCAGGGTAAAATAACTGACTTTTCCTGCGCCGTAGCAATGTTAAAATATTTTGTCAGGAAAGCACGTGGCAATAAAAGAATCTGGCGAAAGCCAACAATAGGCATTATTGTGCCGGAAGATATTTCCCTGGTGGACCAAAAGGCTTATGAAGACGCTATATATATGTTAACTGCAAAGTCGGTCTATTTTTTTCATGAGCCACTGGAAACGATAATTCGCGATTTATCTGTGGAATATAAGAAAAAAATCGATATTATAATTGGAATTGAAGTAAATCCTTTGGAATATATTCAGGAAACCATATCCGATCTGCTCACCTTTTGTGAAAAAAATAGCATCAGCAAAGAGACGGTGATAGAGTTATTATCAGAGACAGGGAGGAGCTTATAGCATGAAAATATTAGTAATTGGCGGCAGCTATTTTTATGGACGGGTATTTGTCATGGAGGCTGCAAAAGAGCATACCGTTACCATAGTAAATCGGGGAACCTACAGTATGGAAAGCTTTGGCGTGACACAGATAACCGGCGACAGAAAGGATGCCGGTCTATGGAAGTCAATAGCCGATGATTTTGATGTTCTGGTGGACTTCTGCGGCTATCAGGCGGGAGACATTACAAATGTATTAGAAAATCTGACCGGTCACATTGGGCATTATATTTTTATCAGTACGGTAGATGTATATCAGAGAGGAATATCCGGTTATAAGGATGAACACACTCCGTTGGAGCTTCGCCAATTTGCAGGCGAAACAGGTGAATACATCGGAGGAAAAGTAGCTTTAGAGCAGGAGCTTCAGGAACAATGCCAACAGCGAGGCATCCCCTTTACTGTTCTCCGCCCCGCCATTCTTTATGGACCCTATAACTATGCACCCAGAGAATCGGTTTTTATACAATTAATGGCACAGCAGCAGCTTCTGCCAAGAATTACCGATGCAGACGGTCGTTTTCAATTTATCTATGTTAAGGATGCTGCTTGGGCAATCATCAAATGTCTGGGTAACGAAAAAGCCTATGGACAAAGCTATAATCTGTGCGGAGATGAAATAGCTACCTATGATATGCTGGCGGATACACTGCTAACAGCAGTTGACGAATTGACAGAAGCAAAGCCACCAATATCGATACAGGAAATTCCAATGACTATCGAATCTGCTGTTAAGCAGGGATTGCCGCTGCCCTTTCCGCTAACCGAAGAAGAAACCGAGCTTTACAGTAACGAAAAGAGCAAGGCAGAACTTGGTATAAGTTATGTCCGTCTTGAGGAGGGAATGTCCAGAACCTGTAGAGCCTTTTGGAATGTATATAGTAATTAACCGCTTATACGATTTTAAGGATAGCAAAAAGGGAGATGTATATCTACATCTCCCTTTTATATCGCTTAAATCCACCTATAGATTACAGTGCATTTACTAATTTCTTAAGTGCCTCAAGAGCCTCATCCGGAAGCTTATCATAACCTTCCTTTGCCGTAGAGAATTTCTCTACCGCATCTACACGATTCTGCATAGCACTCTTCAATGCTGCTTTATACTCTGGATCATCTAAGTTCGGTCTGAAGTCTGCTGTCTTTCCATCCCAGTCATACATAATCTCGATATCGTCAAAATTGCCCCACTTCTCAAACTTAGCCTTGCCCTCAACAATGGATTCAAGAATACCTAATGTATCTGCCGGCTGGCACTTTGTACCCATAAAATCACCGGTGTTTACAATATAGCAGTCTACATTCTTCTCCTCCACTAACTTCTTGAACTTCTCATAGTCATTTACCAATGGATAAGTTCTGAATGGGTTAGCGTAAGGAACAATACGAAGTGCATTCATATCTGTACCGGCAGCCACACGCTCTGCAGTAGAAGTCTTTGTTGCCAAAGTAGCACCCATTACGGAAGCCAGCGCAGCACCCTTTAATTTCACTACCGGCGGAATGCTTGGATCCTTCATAATCCAGAAAATAGCATTAACCGGGCTATCAATCTTATCTACACGGTTCGGAGACCATAATTTGGACTTAATCGCACGACCGTTACCATTACGAACATCTTCTGTCACTAACTGAATCTTGCCATCCTCGTCCATGGTTGCTGAACAGTTCTGAACAGTCAACAGATACTGATTGTCAGGACAACCTGTAGGATAATCAGAAGTCTTATCAAAATATGTAGGCTCTAATGCAATAGAAGCACAGGTATCAGAGTTGATGATAAACGCATCATCATGCAATACCTTAATACCGCCAAATGCATCGTACTTTCCGTTATGCTTAGCATGGGTAAGTGTTGACTTACCTGAGCCTGATAAACCATATACAGAAGCAACGAACTTCTTACCTCCATCAAGGGAGTACTCTTTTTGACCACCGTGGCATGAAGCATAACCGTTACGGTTTGCAAGTGCCCAAGCCATTGTCAATGTACCCTTCTTGTGCTCACCAAAGTACTTCATACCCAGAATAGCTGCACAGTTCTGGTTAGTATCGAAATAGCATAATGTCAATGGGTCACTTAAACAGCTGTAGTCAACATCCGGACTCTCTGTCGGTGTCCACTGTGGGTCAGAGAAAATATAAATATCTGCCTCTTTGCCATCTCCAATCATCTTAGAATTCTTATACATCTTTACATAGTCATCTGACATATACTGGAAATTCAACATCCAGTTGTAAAGTAAGTTCTCTTCTCCTTCCGGAATCAGTAAATGAGCCTTTACCATAAACTCCGGATCAAGGCCTACAAAACATGTTGCATGATACAGTGTCTCCCAACGTGTCTTATAGATTGCGTCCATAACGACCTTATCCAATTTGCCTGCATCTACGCCAGGCTCACCCTTAATACGACGAGCCGCTGCATAACGTCCTGTCACCGCACCGTCATTGAACAAAAGAACCTTTGCATCTGAATCTAAACCAAATTCCTCTCCGCGATATACCGGCATATCTGTTACAATTGTTCCCGGTGAATTTTTAGCAAGGTTATAAGCTTCCTTTAACGTATTAACCTTAACTACGTTGTTTCCGTAAAATGCTGCCTCGATGATAGCACGAGTATTGGTAACTGCTTCACCTGTCTTAGGGAATCCTACTTTGCCAGCACCAATCTCGTCCAGTTTGTAATTTGCCTTTGTTGCCATTGTTAAACATCCTCCTGTATTTTTTTGTAGCGCTTATATGCGCCAAGTATCAAAACTAAACCACTGTTAAGTATATAATTCCCACGGTTTAATGTCAATAGTTGAAATGTCAGGATATCACCTTAATACCTGCTTTTTTCGCCATATCCATAATTGTTTTTTTGCTGACCATCTTCCCCTCGTACTCGATTAAATCATCCTTACTGCCAGTAAAAATATCTGACGGTTCATATTTTTTCAATACAATGCTGTCTTCGTGAACAAAAATTTCCACGGGATCCTTGATATCCATATTCAATGTCCGTCTCAGTTCAATTGGCAGTGTCACCCTTCCTAAATTATCCAAATTCCTTACAATACCCGTTTCCTTCATCGACATCCTCTCCTTTCTAAATGCAAAAAATTAAGAGCAAAACATCTTGTTATTGTCCTTAACTTAACATGATTGATTTTTAAAGTCAATAAGTGTTATAGGAATTAACAAAAAATTCATTCTTTCCCCACTCGAAAGACATGGTTTTTCTTTTCTATGCTGTTTGGAATGAAATTTTACCCAGACATTACTTTACTTTTAATAAAATAGTGTATACTCTTGTCAGTTTAATCTATAGTTGGTCATATTTTGATAAAATGTAATTGCAAACAATCAAGACGATAATCTATATCATTAGTTAGGAGGCACTTATGAACTATATTAAATTAGGGTGGCGAATTCGTGAAACAAGGAGTCGGCAAAAGGTTTCTCAAACCGAGGTTGCCCGGGAACTAAATTTCTCACAGCAGCATGTTGGTAATGTGGAAAAAGGATATGCTCATCCAAGTGTGGATTTTCTCGTTGAAATTTCCAATACACTGAATGTATCCTTGGACTATCTGTTACAGGACAGCTTACACCGACCTTATATAGCAGCAAAACAGGAGATACTTTCTAACATCCAGATTTTTTTAGCAAAACAAAAAATGGAGATTACTGAGCTGCAAAAAATGCTGGAGGACCTCTAGAAACGCACAAAAACAAAAGGTGCATGGCATATTAAGATAAACCATGCGCCTTTTTGCGTATTTTTATGATTCTGACTCAAGCAATGCCTGATATATCTCCCTCTTGCCAACCCCTCTATCCCTTGCGGCCTGCTTCATGGCCTCTTTTCTATCCATGCCCTGGTTCTCATAAAGGGCCACATGCTCAGGGACGCTCATTGCCAAAACATCCCGAAGCTCCTCTTCTCGGATTACCTCACGTCTGGCACCCTCAATAACCAGAACAAATTCCCCTCTCGGCTCCTCTTCCTCATAGTAACGGATTGCCCCCTCCAGAGTAGTGCGGAAATTTGTCTCATATTTCTTGGTCAGCTCCCGACAAAGGGAAATCGGGCGGTCTCCCAATGTCTCATATAAATCCTGCAGCGTTTTCTTCAATTTATGTGGTGCCTCATAAATCAAAATCGTACGAGTTTCCTTTTTCAATTCCTCAAGCACCTGCCTGCGCTCCTTCCTGTCATAGGGAAGAAAAGCCTCAAAACAAAATCTTCTGGTAGCCTTTCCGGAAATAGTCAGTGCCGTCACAAAAGCTGACGGTCCCGGCAAAGATGTGACCTCGATTCCTGCCTCTAGACACTGCCTGACCAGCTCCTCTCCCGGGTCAGAAATCGCAGGTGTTCCTGCATCGGTAATCAACGCAACATTGGCACCCTGCTGCAACTTCTGCACCAGCTTTGCCGCCTTATCATATCGATTATACTCATGATAGCTGGTCATCGGAGTTTTTATCTCAAAATGGTTTAACAATCGAATACTGTTTCTTGTATCCTCAGCGGCAATCAAATCCACCTCTTTCAAAATACGCAATACCCGCAGCGTAATATCCTCCAAATTTCCAATCGGAGTTGCACAAATATATAACCTTCCCGCCATAGTTGTCCTCCTCTATTCCTGCCGATAAAGCTTCCGCTGTCGCTCAATCCCGCTACAAATGTTTTTTTCCATAAATCCTGAAAATCTCATCACTATAGACTCCCGGCTCCTTGTAGATAACCAACGGCGGTTCTATTGTTATCCGCTGCTTCCCACCTTTAGTCCCGGCTATCATAACCATCGTGGGCTCCTTATCCACATACGGATGAATCAGTCGCATACGCTTTGGCTCAATATGGTATTCCTTCATACACTGAAAAATCTCTGCAAGCCGAAAGGGCTTATGAATCATATAAAAGCTTCCGGACTCCTTCAGCACGTGACCTGCCGCAGCCACTACATCCTCCAAGCTCAATGTCACCTCATGACGGGCAATCGTTTTGGGCTCATAGATATTGATGAGACCGTGATGTTCTGTCATATAGGGAGGATTCACCGTAACAACAGGAAAAGAAGCCGGTGAAAACAGCTTCTTTACGTCCTTTACATCTCCACAAATAATATTGACTCTATCCTCTAAATGATTCAGCTTAACGCTTCTATCTGCCATATCCGCATACTCTGCCTGAAGCTCAAGACCGGTAAATCCCGCTCCCTGTGTCTTGGCAGCCAGCAAAATGGGAATCACTCCACTCCCGGTGCAAAGGTCCAGTACATGCTGTCCCTTCTTCACTTTGGTGAAATCTGACAATAACACTGCATCTACACCAAAACAAAAGCCCTTTGGCTTTTGAATCAGCCGGTATCCCTTACACTGTAAATCATCTATCCGTTCATCCTCTAATATTGACATTGCCTCATATCCTCAAAAATCCGATGTTCTAGTCAATCTTGGAACCGCCCTCCTTGCGCTCTAGCGCTTCTAATTCCTTCAGCTCCTTGTCCACCTTTTCATCGTTGCGCCGCCGCTTTGGCTTAAACTTAAGCTCATCTGTCTTATATTCCCTGATTTCCCTGTCACCGTTTTCTAATTCCACAATAATCTTAACCTTCTGGCGCAGTACACTTACACTGTTAACCTCGCCTTTAAAGCCATCAACAGTCTTGACAAAATCACCTACATTTGGCAGTCTGTCATTTAAATACTCATATGTCTCCTGTTCATTCTTAAGACAGCACATCAACCGCCCGCACACACCGGAAATCTTTGCGGGATTCAGAGACAAATTCTGCTCCTTCGCCATCTTAATCGACACCGGAGCGAAATCAGACAAATGCTTGTTACAGCATAATTCTCTGCCGCAAATACCGATTCCTCCCAATATCTTCGTCTCATCCCGGACGCCAATCTGACGAAGCTCTATCCTCGTCCGGAACACCGATGCCAAATCCTTCACCAGTTCGCGGAAATCAATTCTCCCATCAGCAGTAAAGTAAAATAGAACCTTGTTATTATCAAATGTATACTCTGCATCTATCAGCTTCATTTCCAGCCCGTGCTTTGCAATCTTTTCCAAACATATGTCAAAGGCCTCCTGACGTTTTGCCCGGTTTGCCTCGTGCTGCTTATCATCCTCCGCAGTCGCCTTACGGATAATCGGCTTCAATGTGGAAACAATATCTTTTTCCTCTATCTCCCTTCTTCCGAGAACCACCTTACCGTACTCAACACCTCTGGCCGTCTCAACAATTACTGCATCTCCAACCTCTAATTCAATGTTACCCGGTGCAAAGAAATATATCTTTCCATTTGGCCTGAACCGAACACCTATTACTTCTATCATCCTATATTCTCCTTTATCGTTAACAGCATCAGCTCCATGGCAGTATCAAAATTTACCTTTGCCTCCAAGCGTACCTTCAGCTTATCCAAAGCTTCCAAAATCTTTTCCATTCCCTCATAGGAGGTATGCGATGCCTGTTTTTTCATTATCGCAAATTCGCCCTTAAAGATAACCTTATTGGGTGAATTAGATATTTTCACCATCAAAATATCCCGAAACCACATAGTCATTATATCAATATAATCGGAAATCTCAAGCTTGTATTTACCCATATTTTTCACGGCCTGAATAATCTCGTCCGTCTCCATATCCGTAATCTGGCGCAGCAAACGAACACTGTCCTCTTTGAGCTCGCTATAATCTGGTGAAATGGCAAGCCTCACCGCCTTGCCGAGATTACCCTGAGCAAAATCCGTACAAAACCTTGCCTTATCATGGTCAACACCCACAATAGTTTCCAGATATTCAATCATCTTCAGCGGTTCAACCGGCTTGAAATTTAACACAATACATCGGCTCAATATCGTGGGTAGAAATTTGTTCACATTGTTGGTAAGCAGCATAATAACCGCATATTCCGGCGGCTCCTCCAAGGTTTTCAACAAGGCATTTTGTGCCTGAGAATTCATCAACTGTGCATCGGGAACAATATATATCTTATACCTGCTGCTGTACGGTTTCAAACTGATATCATTGACAATCTGCGTCCTAATCTCTTCTACAGAAATCCCGTCCGGCTTCTCATGCCCTACCCAGATAATATCCGGTTGATTCCCGGTTTCCGCCTGCAGACAGGATTTACATTTACCACACGGATCCGGCTCACCGCTCTCACACTGCAAGGACTTTGCCACGACCGAGGCAAGGGTTTTCTTTCCAACCCCCCTTTCGCCGTTTAAAATATAAGCATGAGACACTTTTTCCATTTCAATGCTACTCTTAAAATGCTTTACAATATCCTCATGTCCAATAATATCACCGAAATTTGCCATACTGTTTCTCCTTTTCTGCCGTACATCACGTTGATATATCCAGCAGCATTCCTCTAATATCATCTATCGTATTCAGAATTGCCAGATTATCCTTCTCATCCTTCAAAAGCTCCTGCGCCAAATCATCCAAGGACTTATCCACTTCCTTGATAATTCCATATACCCGGTGTCTGCCCCGCCTATCCAAGAAATTTTCTCTGGAAAAGGAATGCGAATTAGCCGTCACCTCATTCATAAACTCTTTCACCAGATTCCGGTAGCGTTTCATATCCCGGATATCCATATGCTTTGCAATTTTACTTCCCTGCTCCTCAATATCCTTCATCAGGTTGGAAAGCTTTTCCTGTAATTCATTATTTTCAATATGACTCACCAGAGTAAATTTAAAGCTGTCATCTCCCTTTGGTGTCTGTGTCTGCATCTCCACCGGAGGCTTTCCCATCACCTGACCTACTCTCATATCCGTTTCCATACTTATCTCTCCTCTTTCTATTTAAAAAAACGCTTTTCAACCTCTTTTACAATAATACTATGTATCTCCTCAATTGGCAACGTAGCATCTACTGGAAAAATGCGGTCCGGATAAAGCTGTGACAGCTGCCGATAACCCTCCACCACTCTTTGGTGAAAGCTCATATCCTCCATCTCCATCCTGTCCAGTTCGGCCTGATCCTTCTTGCGCCTGATACCCTCCTCTGCCTCAATATCCATAAAAACCGTCAGCTTCGGTTTCACATCACCGAGGGCATAATTATTGACCTCATATACGGTCTCCACACCAAGACCTCTGCCGATTCCCTGATATACTGCTGAAGATTCCACAAAACGGTCGCAAATAACTGCTTTCCCCTCCTCCAGTGCCGGTCTTATCACCTGATTGACCAGCTGCACTCTGGCAGAGGCATATAGAAACAACTCTGTCATATGGCTCATTTCCTGATATTCCTTGTTCAGTATAATTTCCCGGATTGCCTCACCGATTGCCGTTCCTCCCGGCTCTCTGGCAATGACAATATCATATCCCCTGCTCTCTAAATATTTCATGAGCAAATTTATCTGTGTTGTCTTTCCTGAACCGTCCGGTCCCTCCATTGTAATAAATATTCCTTCCACGCCATTTCCCCTATCTCTCGTTAAACCACTTTCTATGGGATAACCATTTATTTTCTCTGACTACAGTAAGCTTATATTCCCCATTATCCGAAAGCACCAGACCTTTCACCTTTAAACCCTGTGACAATGCCCGTTTAATTCCCTTCACTATGTCTTTGGAAATCATCTCACCCGGTACAATCACCGGTATTTCCGGTGGAAATATGGAAATGTAAGCTCCACTTATACGTCCTACTGCATCATTTAAAGCCACTGTACTGTAATCATTATCCAGCGCCTCCGCAATGCTGGTTTTCCGCTCCGGAAGCACACCATAATAAAGACATTCTTCATTATACATATCGGCATTTTCCGTCAAATCAATTAGCTGACCGTCAATTATTTGAAGCGCCTGATATAGTGCCTCAAATGCCTCCTTAGAATCTGCCACCGAGGTTATGGCAATCACATAGCTTCCTCCTGCCATCTCCATTGCCTGTCCATACTCCTTTGTCAGCATATCCCCAAGCATTGACCCGGTAAACGGTACAATCCCGTCCTGTGTATGTATCCCGCAGCTCCTGACGGAAAACACAAGCTTTCCGTCATCATAGCCGTAAATACCGTATTTTTTAAAATCATTTTCTCCAACCAGATGAATATTGGTAAGCTCGTCAAATTTCTTCCGGTATTCCATCAGCAGCTGTTTATAAAGGATAAACAATCCATCTCTCTCATGGTTCATTTTCTCAATACACGCCTCTGTAGCTGCCATAAACACATATGACGGTGATGAGCTCTGATAAACTGCAAGAAATTCTTCCAGCCTTTTACGACTCACCAGATTACTCTTCATATGCAGAATGGAGCACTGTGTCATCGCCGGCAGCGTTTTGTGCAGACTCTCCACAACAATATCTGCCCCCAGTCGAATTGCCGGTTCCGGTACCTTTTTGTAATTTGTGGTGGAAAGGGTTTCATTTACATTTGCCATATATTCAAAATGTGCACCGTGGGCCTCGTCCACAAGCAACGGCATATCTGCTTTGTGACAAAGCTTCGCCAGCTTTTCCACATCACTGACTACACCCTCATAGGTAGGAGACACCAGGATAACCGCCTTTGCTCCGGGGTGCTCCGCTATGGCCTTCTTAACCTTATCCGGCAAAATTCCTCCAAACATTTCCATTCTCTCGTTCCATTCCGGCATAATATATACCGGCTTCAGCTTTAGCAATCTAACCGCATGATAGACCGATTTGTGACAGTTTCTCGCCATAATCAATGTATCCCCCGGCTTACACACTGCCGAGACTGCTGCAAGAATCCCACAGGTAGAACCGTTTACCAGATAGTAGCTGTGCTGAGAACCGTATATCTCTGCCGCCCGGTCAAAAGCCTCCCGGATGATTCCCTCCGGATGATGAAATTCATCTAAATCCCCTACCTCCGTCACATCAATGGAAAATGGATTTGCCACCAGCTCCGAAAATATCGTATCTAGTCTCCGCTTATGTCCCGGCATATGCCACGGATAAGAACCCTCTGTATTATATGCAGTTAATCCATTCAATATCGGCTGTTCCATATTCTGCACTTCCTATTCCCCTGCTTCACACTTATCAGGTGTTCATATTGTACCACATTATGATATAAAAATGCAAAATATCTTCCTAATCGATATAAGAATTACAGCTGCTCTGCCGATATGTTCTTGTAACCCTCTCCATATATCTCGCTGGCACTGGTAACAATCATAAATGCCCGGCAATCCTCCTGCTTGACGATTTCCTCTAATCTCGGAATTCTCCTCCTTTTAATTACACACATAATTATCTGTTTTTCCTGACTGCTGTAAGCCCCCTTTCCTGTCAGCAGAGTGGCTCCGATTTCCAGCTCCTTTAAGATACGTGAAAGTATTCGCTGGGATTCATCCGACACAATATAAATTAATCCCGCCTCATCACTGCCATAGAGAATATAATCCATAACCCTGCCGTTTAACACCACCGTAATAAATGCAAACATAGCAATATTAAAATCTCCGAAAACGAAACCGGAAATCGCCACAATAATGATGTCTATCACGATAAAAAGCGTACTGGTTTTAATGGCGGGAAATTTACGCCGAAGCAATCTTATTACAATATCCATTCCCCCGGTGGTTGCACCGATACGCAGAACCAGGCCAATTCCTGTTCCCATCAACACACTGCCGGCAATTGATGCCAACAGCAAATTATCGGTAACCGTAGGAAAAACAGAAAACATGTTGGTAAAAATAGAGTTAAGAGAAATTGCATAAAAGCTATAGATGATAAATTTTCCTCCAAACTTCCACCATCCTAACAGAATAATGGGAATATTCAATATAAAATACCAGCTGCCGGTGGCTCCTCCGACAGAATGGCTCAAAACAACAGAAAGGCCCACCACTCCGCCTGGTGCCAGCTCATTCGGATCCAGGAACAACCCAACTCCGGCAGAGTAAATGCACGTTCCCAGCAAAATCACCAAAATCTTTTTCACTGTACTTTTTAAGCTTTTAATCGGATTTCTCATATAAACCCTCCAAACAAATATTTTCTTATTAGTTTGTACAGATTTATGAAAAAAATCCCAATACGGCTATAATTAATCTTCCTATTTTTTAATTTAACAGATAAACCCCGGAATGAATTCCGGGGTTTATCACTATAAATCTAAACACGCATTATCTGCTTTTATTTTACTTTAACGGTAAGTGTTGCTGTTTTGCCGTTATAGCTCTTAACGGTTATCTTAGCGGTTCCCTTCTTCTTTGCAGTCACAAGACCTGTCTTATTCACACTGACGATTTTCTTTGCGGCTTTGCTCAAGGTATAGGTCACCTTCTGACATGCAACGGATTTCTTAAGGGCAATCTGATATGTCTGCTTCTTTTTCAGAGTTACAGAAGACTTTGCAAGCTTAAAGTTCTTCTTTGTAGGCGCCTTCTTCACTGTTACATTGAGAGTTGCGGTCTTGCCATTTACGTCTGTAACGGTAACGGTAGTTTTACCCGTCTTTTTCGCAGAGGTAATGACCACACCCTTCTTGTCTTTCGAAAGCTTCACTGTTGCAATCTTCTTATTCTTAACGGTAGCACTCTTTAACTGTGTCCCTCTTGGTACAGAAATTGTATTAACCGTAACCTGGTCAGCCTTTTTGCCGTCTTTCTTACCCAATGTCACACTGGCATATGGGAATGCCGTCTTATATACCGTTTCACTTAATGTAACATTTACTGTCCATTTATAAGAGGTTCCGTCTGCCGCTGTAGCAGTGATAACCGCCTCACCATTTCCAACTGCAGTTAATTTTCCCTGCGCTCCGTCTGCTTCCACAATAACCACATCCGTATTGCTAGAGGTCCAAGTATAGGTCTTTGTGGAATCTGCCGGGTTTACATGCTTAACCTCTGTTCCATCCATCGTCACAATCGTGTTATAGGTAGGCTTCCACTCATAAACCTTAACATTATCATTCAGATATATTCCGGCTGCCTGCAATGCAGCTGTATATGCTGCCGTAGTTCCTTCCGGATAGTATACATCTCTGAGGCTGCTGCCCTCTAACATATGATTTCCCATAATGGTTAATGTCGCCGGATTATAGTTGCTAAACCGGATGGTTTCCAGATTTCTCATCTGTGAAAAGGTGTATGCGCCATCATTTGTAGTTCCTATCATTGTCACCGTAGATGGGATAATCACACTTTGCACTCTTGAGCAACCGGCAAAGGCATAATTGCCAAGCTTAACCGTGCCTTCCGGCAATCGCACTTCACCATGTGCAGAAGGAGCTGCAATCAGTGTCGTCTTATCTGCAGAATACAGGAAATTATCAATAGCAATGTAGTTTGGATTGCCTGCCTCAACAACAATCTCCATATAATTCACATTTCTGAATGCATCCTGCTCCACAGAGACAACAGTTTTCGGAATTGTCAGCTTCCGATAATTATCATTATCCCTAAACGCCTGACTGCCTATCGCCGTTACATTATAAGCCCGATATGCATCTGCTTCTGATGCCGGTATCTTCAATTCTGTCTCTTTTCCCTTATATCCGGTAACACTAAGTGTTCCGTTCTTCAATTCATAAGTATAGCCACTCATGGACTGTGGGTCAAACTCCTGTGACTTTGTAATACCAATATACCCCTGTGCACTTATTGTATAAGTAAATGTTTGTTTTCCATCCGGATAATTAAATACATACTGGTCCTTGCCAACCTCCCAGGCTACTGTCGTAGCAAGCTCGGCGTTTGTTAAGAAATCCTTATACTTTGTCTCGTCAGTAATGGTTGTATTCACATATGTCATGGTATTCTTACCGGAAGCAGGATCATAATAAACATCTGCATCCATGGTCTTCTTACCACCGTACATCAGCTTCTCTGTCAGTACATCGCTAACGGCAACCTGTAAAAATTCTTCTGACCATCCTACCAGATTACCATATTTGTTCCTCAGCTCATTATAGCTGTTTTTCAGTGCTGGCGCAAAAATCATGGCAAAACGGTTATTTTTATTATCGTCCTTCTGATAGCTTCCGCTAATATCTGGGAGCTTGTCTAATGACGTTGCTGTCATTCGGAGTAATATGACTCTGTTCTCAGCCTTATCTCTATCGTAAAAAGCTTTGTCCTGAATCTTCTTAATACCTGCAGGTACTACATAGGTATTAACCTTATCCAATGCCCAAAAAGCTCCCTCTGCAATATCAGTAACCGAATAAGCCTGACCATCTACCGTAAAAACATCTGGAATGTCGCAGGATGTTACCTCTGCATTACCCGATGGCACACAGGAAATAATAGCTGCTGTTCTCGTAACTGTTCCATCCTGGTCATTGCTGGTCTCTGATAATTCCAGCTTCCAGTCAAAGCCATTAACCGTAACCACAGTTACTGCATTAACAAGATTAACCTTTGCCGAATATGGCAAATAATTAGCTGCCGTAAAGGTAAATCCATATTGTTCTTTTGATTTTCCACTGGTATCAAATCGGCTGCTATCCATCTTGTATGATTCCGGTTTTTGCTTTTCCGTACTATTTTCCCCGCCAACATCATCCCATTTAGTCTGACCATTTACATCCTCACCTGTTACATAGTCAACCATGGAAACTGTAGCAGTACTTAAGAAAGCATCTTCCTTTACCTGACCTTCTTCTTTCTTTAAGGCCAGTACTCCCACACTGGAATTGTCAACCTTTACCACATTATCCGGTAATTCACTCTCTGCATCAACGGACAATATTGCTTTCATATCCTCTTCAGTCGTGTCATTAGTCGTGCCATCTCCACAAAACAGAATATACTTTATCGCTTCACTATCAAAATTGCTAATAACTATTTTTTTGGTCTCATAATTTTCAGTATATTTAATTGCATCGAACACTACAATGTCTTCTGAGTCAAAAGCTCTCATATCCACCTCATGGATATCCGATGGAATACGATATCTTTTTATCTTGCAATTTTTAAATGCATTCTCTTTTATTTTTCCTACAAAGTACTCATTGCCTTCGTTTTGAACTCTAGAAGCAATAGAAATCGAAAGCTTATTTCCTTCTAAATCATCCGGATTCTTTACTTCGCATTTTGTAAGTGCAACTACCTTAGCGTTATCCGCATCCACCTCATAGGTAAGCGTATAGTCCTCGCTCTCTACTGTGAACGTCGCAGCCGGCTCATTGTTATCTTCACCACCTTGCTCCGTATCGCTGCCGCTTCCTGATTCGTCACCATCCCCTGACTCAGTAGTATCACCATTTTCCGTTCCTGATGGATCAGTGGTTTCACCACCTTCCTCTGTATTACCTTCCCCTGATGGATTAGTGATATCTTCACTGCTCCCCACTTCTGTAGCATATACTGGTACCTCACTGTATACCATGCCCAGACTTAAGGATATCAGGCAGATAACTGACATTAACAGCCTTTTTGTTTTTCCCATAGATACATCCTCCTTTTCATCACTACATTATAATGTAATTCTTTCTGTCCGCATATGATATCCCATTAGTCAACGAGAAAAGTATATGCAAAACAATTTCCACAAAGATGTATCTATTTTACCATATTTTTCATACAAATTGCACTACAAAATGTTCTTTAGGATATTTGCACAAAAATATTTATACTTTATTTCTAAAATACCAGTTTCTTAATTCATATTGTACAATATCTTTGCTCCAATGTTATTCTTCAAATATCACTTCTCTGTGGTATGCACATTTTTCCAATAACAATTCTTTATAGGTTCGCCCATCGGCAGTCAGCGGAGGATTTTCCTGTCTCCATATATCCCCCTTTAGTTCATCCATCCATAAAAGATAATCTATCAGGAAAATGTCTACCTTTGAAACATCTCTATCACCAATTTGCAGCACCGCACAAGATCCATCATTACCATAATCCATTAATCTTCCATCTGCATCCAGCATAACAGCAAAATAATCCGCTGCCATTTCAGGACTTTCATATATATCAAACATTTCAATCTCAAAACGGTCTTTGACTACCTTTTCAAATCCAATTCCCAATTCATTAGTTTCATTAATATTCACCACCTGAGTATCCTGTGTATTCTTTTTTACATCTAAAGAAAAGCTCCATGGACCATCATAATATTTATCCATAGGTTCCCCTGCATCCGTATCTGGATTAACTAACGTTCCCGTAAGCTTATTCATGTTTAATTCCACTGTAAACTCATCAGGAATATCTATTCCCTCCACATTATAATCTAAATCGAGGCGTATCATTCCTACAATGGTATATGGATCAATTATTTCTCCCTGAATAATCGGAGCATCAAAATCCCCCTCTTGTTTAAAACTATACTTCTCCTGTGTAAAAAACTGCCATGAATATACCTCTGGAAGAGCTTCTTGTGACTGCACCTGTATAGTGATGTACAATGCCAGAGAATTGCAATAAACCTCCGAAAGTGTAACGGTTATTCCATGTGCTGTTTTTGTATATTCTGAAGCATCTGTTGTCTCTGTACTATTTTCACTATCCTTCGTCTTTTCCTCTTCTATCACCGAAGCTTCCTCTAAAGTTTCCCCAATTCCATTATAATCTCCAGGAAAAGATTGATATTCAATTCTCTCAAAAATGTAACCAATTAGTGGTAGTTTTTCCGCAAATGCAGGATTTTTAACACAAAAAACAGCACTACAGACAAGCATAATTGTGATTACTAATCCTTTTGTCAGCCACTGCCTTGCCTTATACTTTTTCTCTTCCTTCCGCACTATTTTCATTTTTTCACCAATTATCTCATCCAGCTTTTCTGGTATAGGAATATTATCAAACTCATTTCTCATATATTGTATCCTCCTCTAATAAATGTCTTAATTCTGTTTTTGCACGATATAAATATGCCTTTACTGAACCTTCCGGTATATCCATTGCATAAGCAATCTCGCTGATTTTAAGTCCGTTAAAATATTTCAGAATAATAATGTTTTTATACTTTTCCGAAAGAAAATCTATTGCCTGATATAAATCCATCCGTTCCTCAATAGATATTGACTCTTCCTCTGCCGACATCTGAAAATCCTCCAATAATCCATTTTCAGGATTATTATGATAATAACTCGCTATGGAATTATATAAAATTTTTGTAATCCAAGTCTTAAAATATGCAGGCTCCTTTAATTGTCTTATATAATGAAAACCATTTAATATACATTCGCCTACAATGTCTAATGCTGCTTGCTCATTCTTCGTTGATGCATAAGCTATTCGATACAAATATTTTTTATAATATTCAAATAACCGACCGTATGCTTCTGCACTGCCGTGTATTGCTTTCTTAGTCAGCCTTTTTAGCTGCTTACTATCATCCAAACAAAATCACCCCGTTTCTAATACTCTTTCCGGAATTTGAATATTTATTATACATTTACTTAGATAAAAAATTTTTAGAAAAGGTTACATTTTTTTATTATAGCTTTATATACATATAAGAAAAAAAGCTATAAATCTTATTTCTAAGACTTACAGCTTTTCAGCTAGCAGGGGATGAGAGAATCGAACTCCCGCCAAAGGTTTTGGAGACCCCTATCATACCATTTGACCAATCCCCTATATATAATTATAGATTACCCGAAATAGGGTAATCTGAAAAGGCATTTCGGTGCCTTCAGAACTCCATACAAAGTATCCATCTTACCTATCCTCCGACTTACGCTTCTTCTTAGTTAAGCCTTCGACCGATTAGTACTGCTCAGCTACATACATTACTGTACTTCCACCTTCAGCCTATCTACCTCGTCGTCTTCAAGGGGTCTTATTGACTTATGTCAGGGATATCTCATCTTGAGGGGGGCTTCACGCTTAGATGCCTTCAGCGTTTATCCCTTCCGGACTT
>CAMWYM010000027.1 GCA_947178475.1 uncultured Clostridium sp.
TGTTATTCCGAACAAAGCACAAGAATCTATTTAGAAATATTTCTAAATAGATTCTATCACACAAGGCTAAAAAGTCAACACCTATTTAGAAATTTTTCTAAATAGGTGTTGACTTACTCTAAATCAAAGCATTACTTTTCAATATAAATATAATTGCCGTCAGGGTCACTGATGACAGCAACGTCGTCATTACCACAATTCCGGATGCCAGTGTACCGTCATTCCCCATATTCTTTGCCATAATATAAGAACTTACAGTAGTAGGTGCTCCTGTCAGAATCAGCAGTGCCACCATTTCCTCATTCCGAAATCCCAGCCATGCCGCAATTGGAAGAAAAATCCCGGGAATCATAATCAGCTTGATAAAAGAAGCCGCCAGCACTGGTTTCCACTT
The DNA here is from genome assembly GCA_947178475.1 of uncultured Clostridium sp. GTDB lineage: Bacteria > Bacillota > Clostridia > Lachnospirales > Lachnospiraceae > CAG-590. Next base: position 395 of record CAMWYM010000027.1, read on the forward strand.
ATCAACCGCCGCATCCGCCACAAATCCCGCTCCAATCGCAATTAAAGCAAGAGGTGTCGATAGGCTTGACACACTCTGGATTCCCTTTTCCAAAACAACTGGAAACTGCACCTTTAACAAAGCAAATGGGATTCCCGCAAAAATTCCGATAATAATCGGATTGGTCACTATGCCTTTTATTGTCTTTTTTACCACTGCCGCCTTGTCTGTTTCCCCTGCATTTGCACTCCGTATCAGTACAATGACAGAAAAGATATTAAACAGCGGAATAGATGCCACAATCATCATCGGCACCAGACCACTGCTGCCGTATATATTCTGTGCAAAGGCAATTCCAAGAATCGCTGCACTTCCTCGAAAACTGCCCTGTACAAAGCTCCCTATCATGCGTTTATCCTTTATGAGAAGCTCTGCCATAAGCCAGATCACACTAAAGAATAGGCACGTGCCAAAAAAACAGAACAAAACAAATCTAAGATTAAAATCACGGGATAAATCTGCCCCTGCAATATCCTTAAAAACCATTACCGGCAGTGCCACCTTAAATACCAGCTTGTCTGCCACTGACACAAATTCATCAGTTAAAAAGCTGATTTTTTTCAGCCACCAGCCGAGAATCATCACCAAAAAAATGGGCATGGTAGCATTGAGGCTGTATATAAAATTACTCATTTCCTATTCTATTCCTCCACATCTTCATCATCATTCCTGTCCCTTTGACCGATAATAAAGAGTGCTGCTACCACGACAATGGACACTATCATACAAATAGCTATAAGCCATGGTTTTGAAGTATCTCCTGTATTTACTGTTCCGATTAACCAATTCAATATTATCACTTCCTCTTCCCCATATATCCTTCTAAGCATCCAAAAAGCTTCAGTTCTCCCTCCGCTCATTGTATCCTCTCTATAATATCATATGTCACCAATTTTCGAAGAAACTTCGTTTGTTGCAATCGTCGCCAAATGTATATACAAGTATCTACGCTTGGCTCGTTATCTGCACAAATTGATGACCTGCCCTCTCATCAGCGCAATTCATTATATCATATATTTTCAAACAATCCAACCAAAACTGCAAAACAGACGGAAGCCGTATTCCGTCTGTTTTGTATTATCTATTCTGCATAAGACATCAATATACAGTTATCTCACTCTTCCGGATGATAATCCTTCACCACCTCAGGCTCTGGAATGGCTCTCTTGGTAGAGTTGACAAAATTGCGTACCTGCACCACAGCCTTATTAATCGGAATGTTCGTTCCCGCTCCGGCAATACAGCCACCGGGACAAGCCATACCTTCAATCAGACAGCCATCCTTTTTCCCCGCCTTGGCAAGCATCAGCATCTTTCGGCATTCGTCTAGTCCCTCTGCATGCTCGATATTGACCTCTGTGCCGGGATAATATTTGTTGATACATTCCTCCACTGCCTTTGCAACACCGCCGGCAACGGCATATCCCCGGCCTGCACCGGTCGCATCTTCCACAGGAATTCCCACTCTAAAGTCATCAAACTCGATATCTCTGGAAATAAATATTGCATCCAGTTCTTCAAAGGTAATCACAAAATCCACATCACTCCGAACAGTCCGCCGCATAGCCTCCAGCTTCTTAGCTGCACAGGGACCAATAAAGACCACTGAAGAATCCGGATGCTCCTTCTTAATCATTCTTGCTGTAGCCACCATAGGGGTTAATGCATTAGAAATCTTATCAATAGTTTCCGGAAAATGCTTCTTGGAAAGCATTGCCCACGAAGGACAGCAGGAGGTAAGCAAAAATGGAACCTCCCCGGTGGCCACCTCTTTTACATAGTGCTCTGCCTCTGTCATGGCACCCATATCCGCTCCCATTGCTACCTCGAACACACCGGCAAAGCCCAGCTTCATCAACGCAGCTTTAATCTTATCCGGTGTAGCATAATCGCCAAACTGCCCTACAAACGCAGGAGCAATGGCGGCATAGATTTCCCTGCCGGAGCGCAGTGCACGAATAAGCTGAAAAATCTGTGATTTATCTGCAATAGCCCCAAATGGGCAGTTCACCATACACATACCACAGGATACACATTTCTTCTCATCTATCTTGGCACGTCCCAGCTCGTCACTGACAATGGCATTGGCACCACAGGCATCAGCGCAGGGACGGCGTTTGTGGGAAATGGCATCGTAGGGACAATTGCTTTTGCATTTACCGCATTTAATACAAATGTTTTTATCAATCACGGATTTGCCATTTTCCATGCGGATGGCCCCAACCGGACAGACCTCCTTACAGGGGTGCGCTACACAGCCCTTGCACTGGTTACTAACCTCATATACATTGTGCTCACAGGCATTACAGGCAGCCGGAATGACCTGCATAAGCGGAGGCTCATAATATTTCTCATCAATGTTACTCTCTTCAATACCCTGAGTTAAATGCACCGGCTTATCCTCCGGTCGCAGAGACATACCCATGGCAAGCCGGATACGCTCTCTGGTTATCGCACGCTCCCGGTAAATACTCTCACAATACTGTGGTGTATCCCCCGGTGTGATCTTATAAGGAATTGCCTCAATATCATCATTGATATTCTCCGATTCATAGGCAACATTTGCAATCTCCGTAAACACCTGTTTTCTAAGCCGCTTCACATTTGTTACAATATCCCGCACAATAATATCCTCCTCCAAAATTATGCTCCTATTATATCAAATGTCAACGAATTTTACCACTGTTAAAATATTTCTTTCTATCGGTATCCATACAATAATTTAATAGGATAAACACCATAATCCCTGCCATTGCAATCAGACATTTATGCCAGACAGCCACTGCGTTAACTAGCATTATCATTGTTAAAAATCCACTGAACTCAGCACAAAGCAGATATCTTCCTGCCTTAAAATAGAATTCCGACTTTGAAGCCTCCTGCCGCTTTACCAGATAAGCAGCCAGTACTGCCAATAGCACTGCCAGTACCAGATAGCTTAACACATACCCAATATACGAATCCATATTGGAAAAATCCACTATCCTCTCCATACCACTACTACTTATTGTTGATATATCATCTGCATAATACATCGCATACTCAGCCGGCATAGTATCCGGTCTTGTCACAATCTCCCCCTTATAATACATTACATAATCCACTGCTTTGTGGACCCACCCATAATCATCAGATAAGCCTTTATTTGCTGGTTCCTGCAGATAATAACAGCCTCCTGCACTCTTCAGTGCAAGATAACCGTATAGCTTTTGCACCCAATTTATCCCATCATTAAAAGTAAATGCAACATCTATTATTGCATAACCTGCAACGATGCCTCCCACTGTTCCGATAATGCGCACAAACCCGCTGGCAAACAAGGACTCCAATACATTTATCAATCCAAGCAGGAATAACAGATATGCAATGCAGGTCAATGTCACTCCAAATATTGATGCCCCAAGCCATGGTATATCAATCTCCAGCTGCACTAGAAATCCATTTAGCCGGTAATACATGTTTGCTGCATATACTGCCACGGGAATAATAACCAGCAGGCTGTCCATAATGAAATGAAATACCATACGGTCAATTCTCCTTACCGGAAGTGTACAGATAAACTCTCTTCCACTGCGCACACTCTCCAGCCAAAAGAAAATGGATTTAACAATCAGAAGCCCTGCCAGTACTTGTATCAATACATCCGAAAGCAAACCGTACTTTAAAATATTGGTACTCTCATACAATATCAGCTGTAAATTAATATATCGTACCCATTCACTAAGCTTATACAAATCATTCCATTCTGCCAGCATCTGCCGCCAATAGTTCTCTCCATTCTGCGCCAGCAACAGTCCCGTCAATATAAGTAAGAAAAAAAGATAATATTTCCATTCCTGTTTAAACAGCTTTTTCATGCTACCTCACCTCCCAATTGTCCGATTTCCGCTTGAAATACGGATGGATTAACAGATATAGCCAAACCGTTGTTATCAACCACCCTGCTACCAGTGCAAATACCCCCCAGCTATCCAGCAAGAACAGGCAAATCCCCAAACCGCATAAAATGGAAAAAATATAATCCAGTAACGGAAAATAGAACAGCCTTCCCTTTGTCAGATCCCGTCTATTAGCAGAGAGGAAAATCAATATAATCAAAAACACAGTAAAGATAGCCGTCGCTGCCACATTCAGCCACATACTGTACCCGGGAATATTAGTAGCCGTCATCGTCCTGCTTTCCCAGTCCAGATAGTCAAAAAAATCAGCCGGGGATAAAAAGGACTCAATAAAAGTGATAATATGGTTCACTCTTAACTCCCCATCTTCTATAACCATAGCCTCCTTTCCTGTCCAGGAAAGAAACATATAACTATCATTATACCAAACCCACCAAAACATAAACCATATTACCGATGAAGAAAATACCCCCACAATCGGATTTTTGGTAACCGTCACTCCCAGATAAATCCATGTATACATTAAAACAATGAACAAAAAATAGTACAGCATATAAATCAATGTATATTCATTTGCCGCATGAATCATATCCCTGGCAGCAGCACCTCCGGAATCTCCGGTCACCAACGTTACCCATGTCTGGTTATAGTTGGTTAGTGCCCCTGTTAAAATCACGCCCTGCACCAGCGCCCCTGTTAGAATTATCGAGAGTATAAGCAGATAATCATAAAGAACAGGTATTCTTTCCTTTATCGGCAGCATTTTATAAAATTCTTTGGCACGTACATCTATATAGTAGAATTTTTTTGCAAGAAGCAGCACAATAATGCCAGTCATCGTTACAAAAAAACCCATCAGGTGAAAATTATTAGCCTTTTCCTGAAACACATCTACCAGATTCATTCCATATTGGGGAATCTCCACAAAACCACCACTATCCTGAATCCGTTGAATCTCATCCTCTATTTCCTGCTCTACACTGCTATCCATAAAAGCAATCCCACTATCCCGGCAAATAAACACCGTATCACAGAGCACAAAAAATAGCATCATCCCTATTGCAGTCAGATAGAATTTTCGTGATTCTCTTGTAATCTTTTGAAACGCATTCATACACTATCCCCCCCTACTTTTGTAACCGATTTTGCTCTGCAAACTCCGTCTCATAAATTTTCATCATCTACTTCACACTATCCTTTCTGACCTCCTCTGGGTCATTTCCGTCAGACTGCTCGCTTTCTTTGACCTTAGAATCCTTAGACTCCTCCAACACAACAAACAGCTCCTCCAAAGAAATATCCACCGGTTCCACCAGACTTGCTCCCTGCTTATACAATTTCTTTACAAAATCCTCACTGTACTCCTTTACCACCATGCTATAGATGCTTCCTACATTACTGATACGCAGTATCTCCGGTATCTCATAAACCGCTTTACCAGCACCCCCCTCAAAGACTACATTTAACTTTGTCAGCTCACTCTTCATCTCCTCCATGGACATCTGCCGTGCCACTATCCCGTGTTCCAGCATGGTTACTGAATCGCAGATTCGCTCCAAACCGTCCAGATTGTGGGAGCTTATCAGGACACCGATTTCCTGCTGCTCCACCTCATTGATCAGCAGTTCATAAAACCTTGCCTTTGCCACCGGGTCAAGACCGGAGGTAGGTTCATCCAAAATCAGATAATCCGGCTGCTTTGCCGTCTCGAGCATAAAAGCCAGTCTCATCTTCTGACCCTTGGACAGCGACAAAATCCGCTTGTCTACCGGCAGCTTAAAAATCCGGTTCCACTCGTTAAACTTTTCTTTGCTGAATTTGGGATAGAAATTTTCATACATATATACCATTCTGGATACCGTATAGTATTTGATGTAATCATTATAATCCGCCACATAACCAACCTTCTCTTTCACAGAAGGATTGTCATAGATTTCATCACCATCATAGGTAACACTGCCCTTATCCGCTTTGTATACCCCAGTGATACATTTAATCAGTGTAGTCTTACCTGCACTATTTTCTCCAATGAGACCGTGGATTTCCCCCGGCATTACACTAAGGCTGACATCTTTGAGAACCTTTTCCCTGTTATATCCTTTATAAATATTCTTAACCTCTAACATACGCTCATCTCCTCATAAATCCCCTTCACCATATCTACAATCATTTTCTTGTCAAAGCCCATCAGCTTTAACTCCATTATCTCGCTGACAAGATTTTTCCTGACGGATGTAAGCCTTGCCTCATCCGGCTTTAATACCACCGTCCCGGCAATAAATGTTCCCTTTCCGCGGATCGTCTCAATAATCTGCTGCCTCTCCAATTCCTGATACGCCTTTGACACCGTCCCTGGTGTAATCTTAAGCTCTAATGCCAGCCTTCTGACCGATGGAATGGAATCTCCGGGATTTAAATAGTTCTTCATCACATTAAATTTCACCTGTTCCACAATCTGCTCATATATCGGCTTATTGCTCTTAAAATCCAATTGAATCATAGTCTCCTCCTTTCCGCCTGCTTGACTTAACCTCATTCACATAAGTACTCACCCTTTTCTGAATGTGTTTCATCGTGTGTCAACTGTACCACTTGATATGATACAGTTATATCACACTTTCATCGACTTGTCAACAAAAAAGATTATCAGGCGAATTTTCTGTTTAGCAGAATAACCAATAGAAATATTGCTTCCGAAATGTATTAGATATCTGTTCTATTTTCTGACTGATTATCGTCAGTAACCATCTCTACAATACGGACTCCCATCACACCAAAAATACCTCCAAGCAAAACACTGGCAAGCACATCAGAGGGAAAATGTACATAGAGATATAGTCTCGAAAATGCCATTGCCATGGTCAGCAAAATTGTTAAAACTTTATATATTGTCCTAACCGGCATCATGCATACTACAGTGCAAAACTCCATGGCAGCCAGTGTATGACCAGACGGAAAGGAATAATCACTTAGCTTTGCAATTAACAACTCTATACCCCCAACAAAATCATAGGGTCTTACACGGGCAACCACATTTTTCAATACCATATTGCCAAAAATAAGTCCGAGACTCAGACTGACTGCTATCGATGCTCCCCACTTTCTGTATCTGGAAATACCGATAAGAATAACCGTCAAGACAATAAACAGCCAACCCTTATTTCCCAAAAAAGTAATAAAGGGAACGATTATATCCAGCGTACTACACCTTAAATTCTCCTGTATCCAATTTAATATCTGTATATCCATATTGGTAATCGCATCAGTTAACATAACATCTCCTATAGCACCTGAAATAATCTTCCCGAATAGGGTTCCAAATCCATAAAGCACTGACCGTTACGCACTACAAGCTCCACACCCTCATAGGGCACAGTGCCGCCATAAATATTACCGGCACTGTGAATCAGCTCTTTTAACATATGATTTCCCTCTATTCTCACCAGATAATCAGAATAGCGCACATCACTAAAATTAAACACTGCCAGAATCTGTTCTCCTCCTGCACTCCTCCTGTAGGCGTAAACCAAATCCCAATCCCTGTCACTTATCACATAGGAAAAGCATGCCGAATTGTATTCTCCCTCATATAAGGCCGGGTGGTGCAGATATATTTGGTTCAGGTCACGACAAAACCGTGTAAAGGCATTATGCATTGGAAAGGGTGCAAGCTCTTCAAAATCCTGCGGACGGTACTCCGCCCATTCTCTAAACTGACCGATTTCATTTCCCATAAAATTGAGTTTCTTTCCGGGATGACTCATCATATATAAAAATAATGCCCGGCACTGGGCAAATTTATCCTCATAACACCCGTACATTTTATCCACAAGTGTTTTCTTGCCATGAACCACCTCATCATGCGAAAATGCCAGTAAATATAATTCATTGTAAAAATAGTGCATGGAAAACAGCAAATCATGATAATGCTTTCTCCTCTCCTCTACCGAGTAGGTGAAAAAGTCCAGCGTATCATGCATAAATCCCAAATCCCATTTGTAGTCAAAGCCAAGACCGCCGTATTCCACCGGTGCAGTAACCTTGAGATAGCTGGTGGAATCCTCCGCCATCAGAACAGCCGTTGGATGTATGTTATGTAAACCTTCGTTCATAGACTGTACAAACTGTACCGACTGTGCATTGGCACCGCGGCGCTCATCTCCTCCCCAATATATGATATTGGCTATGGCATCCATGCGTAATCCATCAAAATGATATTCGGTAAGCCAATAATTGGCACTGGATTTCAAGAAACTCGCCACCTCGCCTCTGCCATGGGCAAAATTATAGGACCCCCACTCACTCCGCTCCACATCCTCAAAAGGAATTTCATAAAGAGGCATGCCGTCAAACATGGATAACCCATAATCATCCACTGCAAAATGCACCGGAACAAAATCCAGTATCACACCTATGCCGGCCATATGGCATTGATTTACAAACTGCTTAAGTCCATCCGGTGTTCCATATCTGGATGTCGGTGCAAAAAATCCGGTGCTCTGATACCCCCAGGACTCATCCATTGGATGTTCATTTAACGGCATAATTTCCACATGGGTATATCCCATCTCCTTCAGATACGGTATTAATTCCCCGGCAAGCTCCTCATACCGATACCAACGGTCTCCATTTGCTCTCCATGAACCAAAATGAATCTCATAGAGATGAAACGGACGGTTATACAGCTTTTCTCTGTTCCTCATCCATTCTTCATCCGTAAATACATGCTTCTCTGCTGTTATAATAGATGCAGAAGCCGGTCTCAGCTCCATGGCAAATCCATAAGGGTCTGCCTTATCTGTCACTGTGCCATTGTGATGATAAATTCGATATTTATACATCTGCCCCGGCTGCGCTTCTGGCACAGCCAGACTGTAAATCCCACCACGCCCATTTAATTCCATTTCCTGATCATGCCATTCATTAAATTCTCCAATCAGCGTCACCTTTTCGGCTCTTGGCGCATATACTCTGAATATAGCCCCCTGCTCCACTATATGTGCTCCGAAATACCGGTATGCATACCACTCATTACCGCTGTAAAACTGTTCTAAGTCCATAAAACCACCCTGATGTCAACGAAACTGTCCGCTTATTTCCCTGCTTTAATTTAGCACAGTATAACACTTTTTTTTCATAACCGTCAACTTAACGCATATATTTAATAGAAAAGGCTTGAGGCAATCAAATGGAATCCAAAAAACGTCATCCCTTAGAATGCATCACTCACAGTGAAGGTCTCTCCATGCTGGAATCCTTGATTCCCTTTGTGGATTATCCAATGAAGCTTCCTCTTGCTCTTTTTATCAAGTTTATCGAAGTCCGGTTAATCATCAATGCATTCCGTTCTGTAGACACTATATCCCGCATAGGTTTAAACATGACCTCCTCTGACCCGCTCAATATGCTCTGTGCACTCACCGGCATGCAGCCGGAAATGCTCAGGATGCTTATGTCACTGTCTGAAAATATGAATGGAGGTCTGTCACCGGAAGCCCTATCCGGCCTATCCGGCAAAAACGGTATGGATTTCTCTGATATCTCTGGTATTTTAAGCCAGATGGGCGCAAACAACATGGGGAATGGCTTTGATTTTTCAAATCAAAATACTCCAGAAAATTCCCCTGCAAACGATAACGACAGCGTACAAACATCGGCTTCCTTTGACGAGGCCATCCAAAATATTCTATCCGAGTATGATATGGCTCAGGCAGAAACCTTTGCTCAGAATATATCTGAACCGACTTTAAATCAGGAGGTATCCAATGAATTATGAATCCTTTACTTCTACAAAAGAATTCAAATCACTTCATCCGGTAAAACAAAAAATTTTACAGGAAGTCATCAACAACAATATGCATGCTTCTCCGGAAGCCATCCTTCCAAAGCTGTTATCAATTAACAAAGAGCTTTCCCGACGTAACCTAAGCTTCACCAGTGATGAAACCTCTCTATTGATTAATATCATGAAGGCAAATATGACCCCCGACGAACAGCGCAAAGTGGATATGCTGATGGGGTTATTCCAACACTAGAAGACGATAACAAAATGCCGGACATCCGACCTCATGTCGATATCCGGCACTTTCTCTAATTCTTTCTAAATTCAAGAAGCTCCAGTCCCTCATTGTACTCTAACACCGAATTAATCGTCCATTGATTCGTAAAGAGCAGCAACGGGTTCCCTTTCATATCCTTTACTTTTTTCACTTCATTTACGCGTTTTAATGCATTTACATCTGTAGACGGATCTTTAATCCACCGGATAAAATTATAGGGCAAGGGCTCCAGTTTAATATCACAGCCATATTCATTCTCCAGTCTGTACTTTAACACCTCAAACTGCAATACACCCACCACACCTACAATAATCTCTGACATTCCCGCAGTATACTCCTGAAAAATCTGTATGGCGCCCTCCTGTGCAATCTGGGTAACCCCTTGAACAAACTGCTTCCTTTTCATCGTATTCATCTGCACTATCCTGCAAAAATGCTCCGGTGCAAAGGTCGGAATGCCTTCGTATTCAAATTTCTTCCCCGGCTTACATAGCGTATCCCCAATGGAAAAAATTCCGGGGTCAAACACACCAATCACATCTCCGGCATATGCCTCTTCCACAATTTTCCGGTCCTGTGCCATAAGCTGCTGAGGCTGTGAAAGCTTCATCTTGCGCTTGCTCTGTACATGATAAACCTCCTTAGCGGCATCGAACCGTCCCGAACATATCCGCATAAATGCAATTCTGTCTCTGTGGGATTTGTTCATGTTCGCCTGTATTTTAAATACAAAAGCAGAAAATTCCTCTTCCATTGGATCAATCAATCCCTCATTGGACATTCTTGGCAACGGCGGACTTGTCATTTTAAGGAAATGATTTAAAAAGGTTTCAATACCAAAGGTATTCAATGCCGAGCCAAAGAAAACCGGCGATAATTCCCCTCTGTTTACCTTATCTAAATCCATCGGTTCGCTTGCGCCGTCCAACAGCTCTACCTCTTCCACCAGCTGATTATAGAGAATATCCCCTATGTCCTGCTTAAGCCCATCATCCTCAATAGAATAATCCGTTTCCTGTGCTTTCTTTGCCCCACCAGTGGAAACAGCCTGAAACCGTGATACTGTCCCTGACTCTCTGTCATATACCCCTTTAAACTCCTTACCTGAACCAATTGGCCAGTTCACTGGACAAGTCTGTATACCCAGCACGGATTCAATATCATCCAACAATTCAAATGTATCCTTTGCATCCCTGTCCAGCTTATTGATAAAAGTAAAAATAGGGATATGCCGCATAACACAGACCTTGAATAATTTAATGGTCTGCGCCTCAACACCCTTTGAGGCATCGATAACCATCACTGCCGAATCTGCTGCCATCAGTGTACGGTACGTGTCCTCCGAAAAGTCCTGATGTCCTGGTGTGTCCAGAATATTAATACAGTACCCGTCATATTCAAACTGAAGCACTGACGAGGTAACCGAAATTCCTCTTTCCTTTTCAATGTCCATCCAGTCAGAAACCGCATATTTGGAATTAGCCTTACCCTTTACTGAACCTGCGGTATTAATGGCTCCGCCAAACAGCAAGAACTTCTCTGTCAGTGTAGTCTTTCCCGCATCCGGATGGGAAATAATTGCAAAGGTTCTCCTCTTTTCTATCTCTTTTTTTAACTCTGCCATTGTCTACTCCTTGGTATCCGACATCTAATAGGAAAGTCCAATAACAACCTTGGTAACCTTTCCTCTGGCAACTCTGATTTCATTATTTCTGCCGGATATATTTTTTTTAATGACTCCCTTTCGCACTCTGCATATCCATTTTTCGGTATTAATGCTCTTGGGCGTGACATATTTACTCACCCTGTCATTCCGCTTTGTCTGTTTCTTGTCATTTTTCGAAACCTTTCTCTGATTATTCTTTAGCGAAGGCGACACCTTTTGGGAATCTCCCATGTAATACCTTGTAGCAGATGTAAACTTTGCTGTCTTTACACCTCCCACCTGCTCCCATTCACAACTATTATAGCTCCTCTTATATACAACGTATTTTATCGTATTACCCCTAATGGACAAAATGCCATAATCCGTACGGTCCGTTGTACACCCTGCCAATCCAATATTTTGTAATGAATAATATTTCTTTGCCTCTACCCGCTGACCATTCCCAAGTAATAATACAATAGCCAGAAACGGTATCAGTACTTTAAATACCCTATGCAATATTTTCATATACCCTCCGCTTGTCACACCAAAAAACGTATCTTACTTTACTACAATAGTTAAAAAAATCTACAGGTCTATCACCATCTCTCGGTATCTGTCCGTCTATTTTGCCACAATATTGACAATTTTACCCGGTACATATATTTCTTTTACCACATTAAGCCCTGCCAGCTTATCCGCAACAGCCTCTCTGCCCTTCGCAAGAACCGAATCCTTTTCCTCTTCTGCTGCAATATCAATAGTTGCTCTTGTTCTGCCATTAATCTGGATTGGAATAGTAATTTCATCATCCTTCATGGCCGTTTCCTCATAGACAGGCCAGCCTGTAGCAAACACCGTACCGGTTCCTCCCAATTTCTCCCAGAGTTCTTCACCGATATGCGGAGCAAACGGAGCAATCAGCCGCACTGCTGTCTTAAGTGTCTCTGTGTCGACACCACCCTTTTTGCTCAATTCAACAAACTTGTTGTTGTATTCCATAAAGCCGGAAACAACCGTATTCAGAGAAAAACTCTCTAAACGGGAAGTAATATCATACACCATCTTATTGCGAAGCTTCACCAGCTCGGGTGTTTCCTTTCCTGGATTTTCAATATTACCGTCTACCATATTGTAAAATCTGCACAGGAACCGGTATACCCCGTCAATTCCTCTATCATCCCATATGGAATCAAGCTCAGGCGGTCCGATAAACAGCTCATACATCCTTAATGCATCACAACCATAATCCCGTACCATCTCATCCGGTGAAACAATATTTCCTAATGACTTACTCATTTTAGTTGCCGCACCGGTGTCCTTATCCCTTCCGCAAACCATTCCCTGATTAAACAGCTTCTTAAACGGCTCATCGAAATCCACCACACCAATATCATGTAAAAACTTGGTATAGAAACGGGCATATAGCAAATGCAGTACCGCATGCTCTACACCGCCGATATACATATCCACCGGCAGATATTTATCTGCCTTCTCCTTATTTACCAGCTCTTTCTCGTTCTTACTGTCTACATAGCGAAGAAAATACCATGAAGAACCCGCCCACTGAGGCATTGTATTGGTTTCCCTCTTTGCTGGCTTTCCACAACACGGACAGGTTGTATTCACCCATGAATCAATAGCTGCCAGCGGCGATTCTCCTGTACCGGTGGGTTCATATTTCTCTACATCCGGAAGCAATACTGGCAGTTCCTCCTCAGGAACCGGAACGGCACCACACTCCGGACAGTGAACAATCGGAATCGGCTCACCCCAGTAGCGCTGACGGGAAAATACCCAGTCTCGCAGCTTATAATTGGTAGTCTTCTTTCCATAGCCCTTTTTCTCTATCATTTCAGGAGCCTCCTGCTTTAATACAGCTGACTCCATGCCATTCCATTCACCGGAATTAATCATGGTTCCGTTTGCCTCTGTATAGGCCTCCTCCATGTTCTCTATCTCTTTTCCATCCTTAGCAATAACCTGTATGATCGGTAAATCAAATTTCTTTGCAAAGGCAAAATCACGGTCATCATGAGCCGGCACACACATAATTGCTCCTGTACCATAATCTGCCAGAACATAATCGGAAAGCCAGATTGGTGTCTTCTTGCCGTTTAACGGATTAATGGCATAGGAACCAGTAAACACACCTGTCTTTTCCTTATCCTGCATGCGGTCTACATTGGACTTCATTGATGCATCATAAATGTATTTATCCACCGCTTCTCTTGTCTCATCTGTTGCAAGCTTAGCCGCAAGCTCATGCTCCGGCGCCAGCACCATGAAGGTTGCCCCCCAAAGTGTATCCGGTCTGGTGGTATATACGGTAATGCTCTCTTCTCTTCCATCTACCTTGAAATCCACCTCTGCGCCGTAAGACTTTCCTATCCAGTCCGACTGCATTTTCTTAACCTTTCCCGGCCAGTCCAGCTTATCCAGATCATCAAGCAGTCTATCCGCATAGGCAGTGATCTTCAACATCCACTGACGCAGATTTTTCTTTGTCACCTCAGAGTGACAGCGTTCACATTTGCCGTCCACAACCTCCTCATTGGCAAGTCCTGTCTTACAGGAAGGACACCAGTTAATCGGCATCTCCTTCTCATAGGCGAGACCCTCCTTAAACATTTTGACAAAAATCCACTGTGTCCACTTATAATAATCCGGATCTGTGGTATTTACCTCTCTGTCCCAGTCATAAATTGCCGCAATTTCGTTAATCTGCTTCTTAATATTCTTTACATTTTCTGCTGTGGAAATTGCCGGGTGTACACCGTTCTTAATTGCATAGTTCTCCGCCGGGAGACCAAATGCATCCCAGCCCATGGGATGAATCAGATAATATCCCTGCATCATTTTGTAGCGGCTCCAGACATCCGAGATAACATATCCTCTCCAATGTCCTACATGAATTCCATTACCCGACGGATATGGAAACATATCAAGACAGTAGTATTTCTGCTTTTTTCCATCTTCTACGTTAATCGGATTCTCTTCCCATTTCTTACGCCATTTGCCTTCAATCAGCTTGTGATTATATGCTGTTGCCATTATTGTGTCCTCCTAATTGTATCATCAGGGCCTGCCCCGTATATTTTCATTGCTGCTTATCCGGAAATCATTGAAAAATATATAATTTCCTTAACTTACTTATTTTACCATAAGCGCAATGTTTGTCAAGAATCCACTGAAAATCTTGTTCTTCTCTCCTAATCACTCACTGCAGCTGTCTGTCAGCCGAAAGTATAATATCTGCTTTTCTTATATTAACTGTAGCCATACCGTCACAGACAAACACAATCTCATCCGCTTCTAATGGAGTATAGAATACCGCACTAAAGGTCTGCTCACCATCATTGATAAATAGTTCCACCGAAAAGCGGTCTAGCAGCATACGCAGCTTAAGTCCATCCCCCGCCCGACGCAGCTTCATTGTTCTGGTGCACACCACATCCTTATTTACACCGGAATACGTTCTGTCAAACAAAATCACGCCTGTATCCCTTTTATAGGTAAAATAAGTGGTAAACCTGTCATCATGTGCAAAGTGCACTGTAAAATCATGAAAATCTTCCTCCAGCATCTCTAAGGTCAAGTCAATCACCCGTCCTTTTACTCCTGGCAGAGTACATGTTCCGCTAATTTTCTCCGCCATGTAACACACCTGATTGTCACGGTAGCTTTCCAATTCCCTTACCGGAGTTTGATACAATATCCCATCCAAAATTTTTAACTCTCTGGGAATAGTCATCATTCCGTTCCATTTCTGTTTTTCCGGCTTGAAATCTGCATCCCAGGACTGCATCCATGCAATGAGAATACGTCTTCCGTCAGGCGCTTCCATTGTCTGAGGAGCATAAAAATCCAGACCGTAATCCAAGGATAATATCTGCCGATATTGAAAATGGTGCTCTTTCGGGTCATATTCACCGACAAAATAAATGGCATTATTGCCATTATGGAACTCATAAGCCTGTGCAGCCATTTCCTGAGGAGATACAATCAGAATATACTCTCCAGCCAGGTTAAAAAAGTCCGGACATTCCCACATACCGCCAAGGCTTCCACTGTTATCCGCCAAAACGGAAACATACTCCCAGTTTTGCAGGTCCTCTGACTGAAACATCACTACCTGTCCGTTCTTCCCTCTTTTACTCCCTGCCACCAGATAATAAACTCCATCCTCTCTCCAGATTTTCGGGTCACGGAACTCTTCCCGGTTGAACTGATCCGGCAACAGCTGTCCCGGAATCACCGGATTACACGACAGCTTCCGGTAATGCTCACCATCCCCGATTGCAATACACTGGTTTTGAAGCATTCCCCTGCTGCCATCTTCTCTGTCAAACTCCTTCACTCCGGTATAAACAAGAACATGTCCCTCCTCTGTCTCTATGGCACTTCCCGAAAAGCATCCTCCAAAATCATAATCCGTATCCGGAGCCAATGCCACCGGCATCTCCTCCCAGTTTATAAAATCCGTTGAAACAACATGTCCCCAATGCATGGGTCCCCACTTATCACTATATGGGTGATATTGATAAAACAAATGAATCTTTCCCTTATACACGGAAAAGCCGTTAGGGTCATTCATCCAGCCTACAGGAGGTGTCACATGATAGACCGGTCTTTCTTCACCTGACACCCTGTTTTCACATCTGTATGCATCTGCCTCTTCTAGTCTTCCCATCTCCATCTCCTTTGCTTTTTTGCATAGCTTTGTTTTCGCCTGTTTCGGATATCATGGCAGTTGCATTTGGCTCACTAAGTGCTCATATTATCGCTGTTCATTCACATAAGTCGAAATCCGGCTCTGGATAATATCCACAGTCTTGTTTAAACGCTTTCTGCCCTTAAAGTAAGCCTGTGCCTCTTCCAACACAATACTCATCATTTCCTCATCCAGACTGTTACTCCTCTTTGTATTATTAATCAAATTCACATAAATGTCTACCTCTTCCTGTGATAAAGGTTTCTTCTCAAACTCCACACTTCCCCAATTCCACGTACCTTCCAATGGTCTGACTTCCTTACCAAATTCATTCGTATATGCCTCCGTTGCCATCTTTTCTTTTAGTTTTAAATCAAAGCAGTCCTGTCTTGTGGGCATGCTATAATGATCAGAATCTGCTATTTCTTTACCCTGATATTCTCTAGTCATAAACATGCGGATAAATGCCCATGCCTCTTCCTTTACCTGAGACTTGGAGCAAATTCCCATTGGACTGTCAAAGTTAAAGTACGAACCCTGCTTTTCTCTATTCGGATATCCGATATAGGTAATATCTTCACCAAATATCTGTTTATCAATCTGAACCTGTTCCGGCGTAAGTGAATCACACTGTTTAAAGAGTACCTTTCCCTCTCTGATGCGGGCAGGTCCGCCAACGACCATTTCCTGAATATCAGCATCCGTCATCTCCTGTTCATCATCTCCTCCTCTATCCTTACAAATTTCCAATATATCCTTAAAGTCCTGACTATCAAAACTACATTGTCCTGTTTTCCAGTCTACAAAATCTGTAAGACCATTGTTTAATAATTGCCCCAGCAGTTCCTCTTTACTGTTCTCCGTATAAAATAAGCTGACACTCTCCCCTTTTTTCTCCAGCAGCGATTTGAACTCGTCAAAGGTCCAGCCTGCTGCATCTCCAACATCTTTTGTTCTTCCCGCCAAAGTATCTATGCTAAAGCCCTGTGTAACATAATATAACTGACCATCGATCTTCATCGCCTCAAACACGGAATCAACAAAGTCATCGGAACTCAGCTCCGAATCTTCTTCCAAATAAGGGATTAAATCTTCTAGTAATCCCTTTTGGGCACACTGTTCCTCAGACAAAGGAAAATTGGATAAGTCGATGATATCCGGTGCATTTTCCGATGTAACATCTGCAAGCATTCTGGTAAATGGGTCTTCACTGTCCCCATACTCTACAAATTCAATTCTGTATTCCTTATTCTTTCTGTTAAATTCCATAGCTGCCTTCTTAACCTTATTAGATGGTATAAAAGTTCCAACTGTTATCGGTTTCCGGTCCATATAGATAGAAGAATCAGCCTTTTCGTATACCATCAAAACAGATTTTTCATCCTGTTCATTATCATATGTAACACCTATAAAGCTCCCGTCGGCTATAGGAATAATTCCATTGGCATCCTCAGAAATCATATAGGACGCTGCATAATCCATCAGCTTAGTACCCTTCCCGTTCTCCAAATCATAGCCATAAATTCCCGCATCGTCCTGATAATAGAAATCATACTCTGCTCCATTCATTATGTAATCCGTTCCCCTTAAACTGTCGGAATCCAGTTCAATGATTTCTCCCCATTTATTCCCTGCAATATCTAAAATGTGAATCCGTATTGACAAGTCACTACTCATATACTCATCTTCCACACAAATAACCTTCCCGTCCTTTGTCAATGCCATATCAATTACACGGTAGCCGTCCTCTACCACCACTTCACCTACGGATTGTAAACCTTCATCTAAAATATGTATTTTTTCATTGCAGACTATGATGATATTTCCCTCTTTATCTCCCAGCATATGGCTTACATAGTCGCCTTCTCTAAGATTTAATGATACTGCAATATTCTCTCTTGACAATTCATTACCATCTGCTCCTATCCTTACCAGTTCGTTTTGAAAGCCCTCTTTTTCACCCTTAGCAATCAAATATACAATACTGCTATCATTTTCAACTAAGAATGTATCTACATATCCGTTCTCTGCTATATTTGCTGATAATTCCTGCAGACCGCTTCCATCTAAACCGGCAGTGTAAAACCCGAAAAGATTTCCCCTCGAATTCTCTGTTCCTTCTATAATTTCATCCGGCTGCTCCTCCGCTTGCTCATCACCTGCAGTCTCCTCAGCCAAACCACTGTCCCCTATTTCCTTACAGGTCTGTATATAAAGCTTATTATCACTGACAACACAGGCAACCGGATTCCCCTCCATACCATCAATCACAAGATTTGTTCCTGCATACACCATTCCACTGGTATCTTCCTTCTCCACATGGGGCATATACCCCTCCTGAACATCATCATTTTTTTCACAACCGCTAAAAATCATTATAGCTGCTGACATCAACATTGCTATAAACACCTTTTTAACCTTCTTCATATACAACGCCTCCTAATCTCCTTATCTAAATGGAATATAGCCGTATTATAGGCTGTATTCATTATAAAACTAGAAGATTACAGGCGTATGACATTTTTTCTTACAAAATCGTAAGAAAGAAAGGGATTCCACAAACACTTGATTTTCTTGATAATAGAACAAGGGATATTCCAATACACTACTTTGGAATATCCCTTAATTATATTTGGCAGAATGCCACCATATGGAATCACTGCCGCAAGCCGCCTGTTATTTTTTAATCTTTGCCTTAGAGCCCACACCCTTTTTCTTTAAGATTTTCTTATAGTCCGCTAATTTCTTCTTTGGTACTTTGATGGTTGCTTTTGCATGAATCCCTTTAAAGGCCTTACTTCCTATCTTCTTGTTGGTCAGCTTGGTTGTCTTAATGGTAATGTTCTTTAAGTTCTTACATCCATAGAATGCCTGTTTGCCAATTGTCTCTACTTTTGCCGGAATGGTAATCTTTGTCAGCTTTGTGCACTTATAGAATGCCTTCGCATTAATCGTTGTAACATTAGCACCTATAGAAACGGTTTTTAGCTTGGTGCAACCATTAAAGGCATTTGCACCAATGGTCGTAATGTTTGCTCCAATCGTTACTTTTGTTATTTTCTTGTTATTCTTAAAAGCATTTTCTGCAATGCCGGTAACCTTGTATGTGATATTGTCAACGGTGACTGTAGCCGGTATGGTAACCGTAGCTGCCGTCTTGCTGGTTGTACCAGTATAGGTTACAGTTGGATTGGTGGCATTGTCTGAAACAACCTTTACAGTACATTGTAAATCGGAAACAGTTAAAATCGTTCCGCTGGCGGCGGGGGTAGGATTGTCATTAGTTGGTTTTTTTTCTATCGGTTTAACCGTAAAACCGCTTGCCTTTGCATACTCTGCAGCACGAGAATCTGCATCAGCATAAACAATCATAGTGTTAGGACAGCCGGAAAATACATTATCCCCAATCCGCGTTACATTGGAAGGGACGGTTATACTGGTCAAATTGCTACAGCCGGAAAATGCATTCTCCAGGATAGCCGTTACACTGGAAGGAATAGTAATGTTGGTCAAACTGCTGCAGCCAGAAAATGTATCAGGCTGGATAGTCGTTACACCTTCAGGGATAGTAATGCTGGTCAAACTGCTACAATCCATAAATGTATCTTCCTCGATAGTTGTTACACTGGAAGGGATGGTTATACTGGTCAAGCTGCTACAGAGGTAAAATGCACCACATTTAATAGTTGTCACACCTTCAGGGATGGTAATGCTGGTTAAACTATTGCAGCCGGCAAATGAATAATCCCCGATAGTGGTTATACTTTCAGGAATAATTGTCTTGCAGCAACCTGCAAGCAATGTATTGGTTTCTGTGTCAATAATTGCATTACAATTATTGCGGCTATCGTATTTTTGATTGCCGCTTTTAACTTGAATGCTGGTCAAACTGCTACAATCCACAAATGCTCTCCACATCCTTATTACACTTTCGGGGATAGTAATGCTGGTCAAACTGCTACAGCTAACAAATGCCTCATCCCCGATAGTCGTTACACCCTCTGGAATAGTTATGCTAGTCAAACTGCTACATCCCGCAAATGCCCGCTCCCCGATACTGATTACACCCACTGGGATAGTTATGCTAGTCAAATTGTCACAGTTTGCAAATGCCCTCTGACCGATACTTGTTACACTCTTCCCATCAAGAGTACTGGGAATCACAAGAGTTGTGTCAGAACTGGTATACTTTGTAATCGTTACCGTAGTACCATTATCATTTACCCGATACTCATAATCTCCAGATGTCTCCGCCTGTACCGTTCCGGCAGGCATCTTATCACTTGCTATTACTGTCATACAGAGAAACAATATGGTCACCACAGCTTTCCACGTCCCTGCTTTTTTCCTTTTGATTGTATTTTCGAAATCCATCATAAAATGTCCTCGCTTTCTTCTTTTTATGGGTTTCATTTCTTTTGCAATTTCTTTCATATTAATGTAACAATTAATATCAAAACATAAAATTGATATTTTTCTCCTTACATATAGAAGTATACTTGGATATTCATACATAGTCAACCTCTGACTTATTCCCTAAAATTTATGTAACAGATAAAGGAGCATTACCATGAGAAAAGATAATATTTGAGACGTTATAGATTCATTCGTGCAAGCGTCTCTTCAAATGAAATACATTCGGCATATCTTTTATTCCACATAAATTCGTTGTAATATCTGTAAGTTTGTTCAGCGGACATATACTTATTATCGAATGTGCTATTTGTTTTAGCAGGAACTATCATTTTGAAACCATGCTCAAATCCAGCTTTGACAGTTGCATCAATACAATAATCCGTTTGTAACCCAACAATAATGATTTCATTTTCGTTTTTTTGCTTCAAATATTCTAGTATCAACTACTAAGAGTACCATCTTTTTTATACCTATCCTTCTACATTATTTTTTTCGTGAATTCTATGAAATCACTTGATTTCCTCTTCAGTCAAAATCCCTTTCTCTACCAGTGTCTCTGCCATTCCCTTTTCAAGCATATAGTCCACACCAACCTGCTGCATAATAGTTATGGCTTCCATCATTTTTTGTCCGCGACCGTTAGTAAGAGAATACTCAACACGAAGCGGATACCCTTCAAACGTTTTCTTTTCCACAAGTCCAAATTGAATCAGTTCGCGAAGTTGTTCCAATAACATTTTCTGATTAATGCCTTCAATCTCGCGTTCTAATTCAGCCAAACCCTTTGGGCCGTCCTTCATCTGATATAAAAGGATTGTTTTCCATTTCCCTTTGATGATATCATGAACAATTTCAAGTGGACAGGTGTAGTCATCCCTTATCTTCATAAATAATCCTCTAACTTCATAACATTTGCAAACCCATCATCCAAGGATGCCATATATACCGCATGCACAGTTTCTGCATCTATCTTTTTTTTACCATATTTCAGTGCCATTGTGGTACAAGCATCCTCTATCACAGTCACTTCATATCCGTAATCTTGACAAGCTCTAACCGTTGTATCAATACACATATGCGACATCATACCTGCAACAATTAAATGTTTAATACTATTTTCCTGCAAGTACTCATGTAAATCTGTTCCAAGAAAACAACTTGGATAATCTTTATGTATAATCTTTTCACCATCGTAAGGTTTTACCAAACTATGAATTCCAAAACATTCCGCAAAGTTATGTTGTACATGAATTACGTTCTTTCCTTCAGTTCTAAACCTTTTTAATAACATAGCTGATTTCTTTGCAGCATCTTCCGGTTTATGTAAAAGCATCGTTCCCGGTGTGAAATATATATTCTGGATATCAATTAACAACAAGGCTTCTTTATTCATTTACCTACACCTCCTATAAATAAGAGTAAAGCAAATGACAACCGATGTACATTACCCACTTTTTTGTGGGTACCTTTTATTGATTAATCCCCAACATAATCAGCCTTCACCAAAAATCATACTTTGGTTTAATCTGTGGGTCCATTCCATTACGAAGCTGGAAAAGTAAACTCCACAGTCAGTTCCACCTCCGTATATTCTAAAGGTTCATCTCCATCAGCCTCTTCGGAGCGGGGAACATGAATTTTCTTCACCAAACGATACTCTCTTGGACCATTGTCTGTAGGAAGCTCTCCATATATCCATGCCCAGTCAATGGGAATGGCAACCAGTTCCCCATGTTTCAGGGGATAGCCTATTTCATGAAAAGCGACATCCTGCATATTTGTGAGCTCCTTCCATTCATCGGAATAGTCGGAATGAGAATATAAGTGGAACTCTTCGCCGTAGGTTACCTCCTGTCCCGAGAGATTATAAAGTCCTAATGTCAATCCCTTTGCCGATATATCAGCTGTTTTTGCAAAATACATCCGGGAATCCTCAGTGTACTTCCACAACAGCTTATCTTCCTGACCTTCAAAAAAAGGATACCAAATTGCACCATCCCTGGGATCCGATCCATTCTTAGTCTCGTTCCATTCCACAATAACATATGATAAAGCACCAATCTCTCCACTGCCGCTTGCAAGATATCCAAGATACTTCTTTTCATCGGGTTCATCTGGATTGACCGTGAACATTTCGCACTGAGAGCTTATCCATATGTCAGGGACTTGTCCCTCAAGAATATCCTCCATATTCTGTCTGTTTCCAATTATCTTAAATCCCTTTGGTCTTCCGTCTCCTCCGTCTACAAACTCCTGCTTCTCCAGTGTATTTTCATAAATATTGTAGGCAAACATGTAATCCTTATTTATGGGATGCATATATACGATTCTGCCCCAGTCAGATACAAATACATCGGTATAATTATCTCCCTGTGTTCCATCACAGCCGATTGCCTTCACATTCACTGCACCAGTAAGCCTCTTTTCCTTCACTGAATAGACAAACAAACCCATATCACCCCAAGCTACGGCATATCCCGGATTTGCATGAATCAGCTGGACATCATCAGCACCCCAGCTAGCAACTATCGGTGTTGTTATCTGTACCTCACCATATGGAAGCTCATCCGGATTTACAGCTTCCATAGAAAACACCTGCATAGCTCCATCATCTCCCAGTTTAGAATCCCCCTGTCCCTTTTGATCTGTTGTTACCGTATTGTCTTCCTCTGTCTGCTGTTCTTCTGTTTGCTGTTCTTTTTCATTCTGCACTGCCTTATCCTGTTTTGCAACATCCTGCTCATCACCCGCTTTGGGATTGGTTAAAAGAGTTCCTGCCAATATGGCAATAACCAATACTGCCAGCACAGATACAATCTTAATAGGTTTTTTATCTTTCATCACATTTTTAATCCTTTCCTTTGCATTTCCTTCTACAAAGGTTAGCGGCACACCTGCAAGCGGTCTTTTCCCTGCTGCCATATTCAGCAGAACATTTGCATATGCTTTTTTATCCTCCCTGTCCATTGTGCGAATAACCACCTCATCACAGGACATCTCCATATCTTTTCCCATTAAAACAAATGCCAGCCAGCAAACCGGATTAAACCAGTGCAGTGCCACCGCAAAAAAAGCCAGTGTCTTAATCCAGTGGTCCTTCCTTGAAATATGCACCTTCTCATGCGCAATAATATATTCCATCTCCCGCTCTGAAATACCGGCAGGAAGATAAATGCGGGGACTTAAATAACCTGCCACAAATGCTGTCTCCATATCGTCAACCAGATAAATGTTATCTCTGACAAGAAAAGATACATTAAGCCTTTTCTTTAATTTTCTATATTTATCTATGCTGAAGAAAAGAATTCCCACAACACCCGTGAGCCAGATTCCGCTAAGCATCCACCACAGGGCATGATTACTTTTTCCTCCCGCTGTATCCAAATCCCCTACTACCGGCTCTCTATCCCTTTGCTGACCTGACATGGGAATATCCTGCTCAATTCCCTTCTGATTCGACAAATCGCTCCCACCGACAGTACCATTTAAATCCGACATGGTATTCTCATTTATACTATTCTTTGGATTTGACTTTCCTGTTCCACCGGCAGTATCCATGTCCTCCTCATCCCGGTTATGATTATCCACAGTATTTGCCACATATTCTGTTATCTGACCGATATCCGGCAGCAAACTTAGATCGCTTTCAAAAGACCATGGACAAACCAGTCGGATAAATGGTAAAATCCAAAGCAAATACGCATATTTCTTCGGCACCCCCAACCACGAAAACAGTTGGCGGACTATTATGACCACAAATATAACAATGCTTGCCATAAGGCTCATGTTCAGTAAAATTTCCATAAATCCCTTCATAAAAAGACTCCCTCCTAATAAAAAGTCCCTTCCCCGTATAATTGGAAAGCACAAATTTTCGTTTCAATGCTGCCTGCATCTTTTGCCGTCATTTCGAATTCTCAATTATCTTCTTTATCTCTGCAATTTCCTTGTCACTTAGCTTTCTGCCAGAGGTAAATGCCGTCAAAAAGCCGGGAAGGGAACCGAAAAAAGAGCGTTCCACATAGCCCTGGCTCTGTCTTGTATAAAACTCCTCCCTGGAAAGCTTCACTATCACAGTTCCGCCCTGATTTTCGAAAAAACCCCGCTCACTCAGTTTCTTCAAGACTGTATATGTCGTGGTTCTTTTCCACCCCAATTCTTTCTCACAGATTTTTGTCAGCTCCTTTGTTGTAATCGGTGCATTCTCCCACACAATCGCAGCAAAGCGACTCTCTACTGCTCCCAGCATATAATCTTCCATTATGAACCTCCATTCTAAACTTTTTCATATTATGTAGACTTTTTAAATGATCTCTAACCTTGTCTATAATCTGTAGACAATATTAGTCTACCATCTATAGACATCCATGTCAAGAAGTAAATATTTTGACTGCTTCCCGTTAAGTTTTCGTAAGATTTGGTTGGGTACCACCCATACCCCAAATCTGGTACTTACATAAAAAAAGCCGGGGAATACCCAGCATATACCGCCCTAACAATCCCACTGGCTTTTTTTCATGTCCACATGGTCGTTATCCTTAAAAATTACGCCTTCGCTTATCAGCAATGCCTGCTGTTCATAAAAATGTGGCGCTAATCTGCCTGCATGGTTTACAACCCGGTGACAGGGATATTTTCCATAGTATTCTGCCCTGCTCAAAACTTTTCCGACAAGCCGTGCATTTTTATCTCTGCCAATGAGCTTTGCAATTTGCCCGTAGGATGCTACCTTGCCCTCCGGTATTTCTTCCACCACAGAAAGTATTTCATAGACCAATTCTTCCGTCAAAACAACAGACATTTTATCCCCCCTATTATAATGCAGTCCCCTTTAAAGGAACAAAAAGAGAAGCCGTATCTATTCCTTCCATCATTAGCAGCCGCAGCTTCTTATCTATACCGCCTGCATAGCCTGTTAAACTCCCATTTTTCCCGACAACTCTATGACAGGGGATAATAATGGATATTCTATTATGCCCGACAGCGCTGCCCACTGCCTGGGCAGACATTCCAGGAAGTCCTCTTTTTTGTGCTACAGTACTTGCAATTTCTCCGTAGGTTGTTGTCGTCCCATAGGGTATATCAAGCAGAATATTCCAGACTTCTATACCAAAAGATGTGCCGATCATATGAATAGGCGGCATAAAATCAGGCTCTTTTCCAGAAAAATAGAGATTAAGCCACTGTTTTACCTCTTTAAAAATCGGATGCTCTTTTTCCTCGTGTTCCGGATTAAGACCATTTGCGTAATACTTTTGTCCTTCAAACCAGAGTCCGGTTAAACCTGTGTCATCGCAGGCCAGCAGGATTTTTCCTAATACTGATTGATATGTACTGGTGTAATGCATACACAGTCTCCTTTCAAAGGTATTGAGACTAGGCGATTGCGAAGGTTTTTTCATGCCAATTCCCCAATATAATAGAATCCTTTTGCTTCCGTAAGCTTCACATTCTGAAAGGTTCCAATCAAAGCTTTATCTCCCGGAAAATGTACCAGTAAATTATTAGACAGCCGTCCGGTCAAGAGATTTTCGTCCTGTTCGTCCAGACCTTCTACCAAAACCTCCATTATTTTTCCCTGGTCTTTGCTGCAGGTTTCCTTTGCGATAGCCTGCACCTCCTTAAGCAGGCTGTCGAAGCGTTTCTTTATCTCTTCCTCTGTGGCCTGAAATTCCATATCTGCCGCCGGTGTTCCTGTGCGCTTAGAATAAATAAAGGTAAATGCAGAGTCAAACCGTACCTTTCTGACCACATCTAACGTATCACAAAAATCTTCCTCCGTTTCCGTTGGAAATCCTACAATGATATCCGTTGTCAGGGAAATATCCGGTATTGCCGTCCTGATTTTATCCACTAAAGCCAGATAATCCTCTTTTGTATAACGGCGGTTCATATCCGAAAGTACCTTTGTACTCCCTGACTGCATCGGCAGGTGAAGATGCCTGCAAATCTTTTTTGATTTTGCCATAACGGCAATCAGCTCATCGGATAAATCCTTCGGGTGGGAGGTCATAAAACGGATTCTTTTTAACCCGTCTATCTCCTCCACCATCTCTAATAGCTGTGCAAAGGTAATGGGGGTATCCAGATTCTTACCGTACGAATTAACGTTTTGCCCCAATAGCATCACCTCTGACACACCGTCTGCGACCAAAGCCCTGATTTCCTTGATAATATCCTCAGGATTTCTGGAACGCTCTCTCCCCCGGACATAGGGAACAATACAATAGCTGCAAAAATTGTTGCAGCCAAACATAATATTGACACCACATTTAAAATCATATTTACGGTCACTGGGTAAATCCTCTACGATCTCAGCAGTTCCCTCCCATATATCAATCACCATGCCTTTGGTATTTAACTTATTCTCTATCAATTCTGCCAATTTAAACACATTGTGTGTACCAAAAATAATATCCACATGCCGGTAGCTCTGTTTGATCTTTTCCACCACAAGGCTCTCCTGCATCATACAGCCGCAAAGTGCAATCAGCATATCAGGATTCTTTTTCTTATATTTTTTTAACTGCCCGAGCCTTCCATAAACACGTAAGTTTGCATTTTCACGGACGGTACAGGTATTCATAATCACGAAATCCGCATCCTCGCTGTCGGTTTTGACATAACCGATAGTTTCCAAAATCCCTTCCAGCTTCTCGCTGTCCTTTGCGTTCATCTGGCAGCCAAAATTGAGTACACAGGATTTGGGTAATCGTCCGTTTCTCCGCTTAAAGTCCTTCACCCACTCCCGGCATTTTGCCATATAGTAATACTGTCTGTCTGGTTCCTCTGTAGGAGGAGCTGAATTTAAATCTATTTTGTCGAAATCAATCTCATTATACATATCTCTTGACTTTTCTTCCCTTCTATCATATAAACACATTATAACGCAAAATCTCTCCATCGTCATCAAAAATTGGAAGTGTAGATTGTAGATATTTCATTTTATTATACTCCCATCTGCACATAAGCCATTTCATCCTCACTAAGCGGAATCGTATATATCTTCCCTTCAGTCCCCCTTTCATCTAACCAGACCTTTGCAATCCATTCATCATCTTCCCTATCCAGCTTCATTGCTTCTCTCCAATCACCTTATACCTTTTCAGTTCTTTTGGGACTCTATTACTCCATTACAAAAGGTGTCCAAAGGCTATAAAGCAACCAATGAACACCTTTTATCCTCATTCCTCTTTTATCTTATCGTAATCTGCTGCTGAAGATAGAAATCACTGGCAACATATTTACCGTTAATCTTTACTAATGGTACAGCTCTTATATAATAGCTTTTGCCTCTCTTAAATAACGTCTTTCCGCATTTATTAATCGTAACCTTTGTGGCACTTCCTTTCAGCGTCTTAAAGGTCTTGTAACCAGAGGACTTTTTCGTCGAAACAGATATCTTAATCTTGCCGTTTCCCTTTACCTTAGTCCATTTCAGATTGATTTTTCTGTTACCTCTGGTATATTTCCCGTTCATTTCACAAAACGCCCTATAGTCACTCCATGAACCATATATTCTCCCGTTATCGGTATCTACAAATGCTCTTACACGGTATTTTAAATATCTGTTTTCCTTATAGGGAAAATAATTTGTTGAAGAACTAGTTGAAGTATAGGGCTTAGTCCCTTCCATTGTCTGTTTATAAGCAGCCCCACCGGCATTCGTCAATTCAACCTCTAACCCGCTTCCCGAATAGATTGCAGCAACACTAATCTTATTTAAAGAACCAATCACGCTGTCGATTCCAAAATCCTTTGTTGCAATTTTGGAGGTCAGCAAATTCACTGTTACGAACTTAGCTGATGTATTGGCACTGTAGCCAGATGCCGATTGTCTTCCAGCAGCCACCTTATAACGGTTATTCTGCGTATTATTCATCGTAATTGTATAGCTGGTAGCAGGAGTTGACGCAATCAAAGCATTGGAATCATCCTCATAAATGTAATAGATATTCGCTCCCGGCGTCTGATACGATATAGTGGCACTGTTATCACTTGCACCGACAAATGCTACACTTGACAAATTCTCCGGTGCAGTTACTACCTCTAACGCATTGCTATAGTTTTCATAACAATTCTTATTGGTAGTACCATGTCCAACCCTTACATAGTATGAAGATCCAGCATTTAATCCAGATATATGAGCATATGTATTCGTATTCTGTGCAACATAATTACTCTTAACAATATTTTTAAATGCAGAATCTGTAGCAATCTGATATCCATAATAATTAGCGCCATCCACCGCCTGCCACTTCAAACTTACAGAGGATGTCGTGTCTGATGTCTGCGTCAGATTGCTTACTGCCGCTTCGGAAGTTATTTCAGTAACCATAAATGCCATCACCATCACAAAAACAGTAATACAGCTTTTTAATAAATTTTTCATTTAGATACTCCTTTCTCCTTGTATACCTGCTTTTCGTTACAAAACTGCCTGTCTTTAGAATAACATAGCTATCCAAAAATCACAATCAAAACAATCACACTAAATTTTTCTGTAAATCTGAAATTATACTTATATTTCTTTCTACTCTTTCCTCAGATACTATAGTTCAACCTCCGAATACATCTTAATCAGAAAGGCAGTTCCCTGTCCCAATTCACTGGTGACACGGATGATTCCATTTTGCTGCATGATAATCTGTCTGGACATGGCAAGCCCGATTCCCACACTATTGGCAGAGGCATTACCACCCTTATAAAACCGCTCAAATATATGGGCAAGATGTTCCCTGCTAATTCCCTCACCATCATCCACAATATGTATATTCGTGGCAAAATTATTCTGGTCTGCCGAAACCACAACACTTCCACCTGAAGGTGTATGCTCCACACAATTTTTCACAATGTTAGAAACCGCCTCCACTGTCCAGTGGAAATCACAGATTATTTTCATTTCCTCATCGGCAGCAACTGTAAGTGTAATATTCTTTACCTCTGCCATAAGCTCAAAGGGCTGGCACGCTTTCTGCAAAAGCTCCTTCACCGATACCTCCTCCTTTTTCAGTTTCAGCATATCCGCCTCTAGCTGCGACAGGGTTAACAAATTTCTAATCAACCAGGTAATCCGGTTAACCTGCCAGTCAATCTTTTCGATAAATTCCATTCTCTTTTCTTCCGACAGTTCAGGATTCTCCAAAAGCTCCGTCATAATCGTAATGGAGGTAAGCGGTGTCTTAATCTGATGGGAAATATCCGAAAGCATCCTTGCCAGATACTCCTTATGCCGGATTGCCGTGTTCGACTGTTCACTTAAGCGCACCACCAATTTATATATCTCGCTCTGCAAAATACCAAGCCTTCCTTCGTTATGCTTTTCGATATCCGGCAAATCCAGTCTGTCCTGCAGCTTCGTCAGATAGCAGATCACTTCATCCAGCCTTTTTTCCTGCAGCCGGCGAAAGATAAGGGAGATAATAAACAGCACAATTATACAAACCGCCAGAATATAGCATATGTACCGGGTATCCCGTACAAAAAAACACAAAATTCCTGCTATAAGTATACTGATAAGCTGTATGATAATCTCCATTTTTTCTCCTTTTGCTGTAATCAATTTTAGGTAATTTCGAAACTCTTTTATTTCTCCATACGGTATCCCATGCCCCGGACAGTCCTAATCATTCGCTGCTCCTCCGTATCTCCCAGTTTTTTTCTCAGCCGCTTAATGTAGACGCTTAAGGTATTATCATTCACAAAATCGCCCACCTCATCCCAGATACCGTCCAAAATCTGTTTTCTTGTCAACGTCTGTCCCCGGTGATTTAAAAATACCAGCAGCAGCTTGTATTCCATTGCCGTTAAAATAATCTCCTCATTTCCGCAATAGACCTTTCCCGTCTGCAGATTCACCTGATTGCTTCCCACGATGACAATACCGCCGTCTGGCTTATCACTTCCTGACGTCCGTCTCAAAATCGCCTTCATCCTTGCCAGCAGCTCCCTGATTCGAAAGGGCTTGGAAATATAATCATCCGCACCCTGTTCTAGCG
>CAMWYM010000028.1 GCA_947178475.1 uncultured Clostridium sp.
ACGTCCACATGATTATATACTCTCATCGTTGTTCAGATATCTGTATTTTTTCTTATAAGAGTTTTCAAATCAAATTCTTATATTCTCTTCTGCCGTCTACAATTGCGTAAATAGTAACAACATTTTCATTATCATTTACCTTATAGAATACCAGATGTCTTTCTACTATAAGAATCCTGTAACCTTGTTTTCGTAAAATTGAGTACTTAGAAATACTGCCAGAATAAGGAAAAGTTTCTAACATCATAATAACATTTTCTACCTTTTCAAGATAATTTAGCGCTATATCGACACTTCCTGAATCATCTGCAATATATATAGATGATATCCCGCAATTGTTCATCAGCTTTTTCCGTTCTAATTATTTTGTACTTCATCAGCTTTCCTCTCTAACAGGGATTGTCTAATTTCATCAAAAGTATTCTGTATTAGTGCCACTCTTCCGTTTGCAACATCTTCCTCAGCCTCTGACAATGTACGTAATAATTCTAGCTCAGACTTCATTTGATAATAGTCTTGTAATCCTAATATTGCCGTATCACCACGACCATTTACAGTAATAATAACAGGACTTCTTTCTTCATGACATTGTTTCGATATCTCGTTATAATGGTTTCTTAAATCAGATGATGGTCTTTTTGCTTCCATATAATCACACCTCCAATTTCAATATAGTCAAATCATATCATAATATACATATACAATCCAGTTGCTTAGATATTCAAATTATGAATTGTTTCGCCTGTTTTAGCATATAATACTGATTATATTGGATATTATACTTTAAATAGGAAATGAGGTGCCATATGAAAGTTACACTTAATCAGCTTATAGATAATAAAGGACTAACGCAAAACCAGATAGCAAAAGATACCGGAATATCTGTAGCTACTCTCAGGAATCTAAATCATAACCGTACTACCAGAATTAGTTTTGATGTACTGGAAAAACTCTGTATCTATCTGGACTGTGGTGTGGAGGACATTCTTTGTATTGAGAAAATAGACAAAAAATAACGGCTTTCCTATGTCTTTTACATAGGAAAACCGTTTTGTCATCATTTTGCATTTTCATAATGTGTCCACATACGAATAACTTTTACTATTCCTTTCCTGTCAGGTCAATAAATCCTTTAATTACAATTCACATTACGGTTTGCACTTCCCACACGGTACATATCCTGTCTCCATAAGCTGTTCACGGGTACCCCCATAATACTTCCTATTATCTTCCTTCACCTGATTAACACTGTCACAATCCGGCAAATGAAATCTCATTGTATTGATATTTACAACATAGTGATAAACCGAACCGGAAGCTATTGCCTCTTCGTCTAAAAAATCAACAGCCGCTTCCCTTTCCTCTGTGATGTCCTGCTCTCTGTTTTCCGGCTGTACATCCCCGCTCTCTGGTTCCTCCGGTAAATATGATTCGTCCAGATAGCTTTCACCTGTTTCATAGTCGATTACAATTCCAGGCTGTCTATTATATACAAATACGTTAAACGAAATCCCTTCACCCGAATCCTCTACAGAATATCCCTCCATTTGAACGCCGCTAGCCAGAAGATTCTCTTCTTCAAAAACAGGTGTAACACGGTACATCACATGATTGTGTGTTTCCGTCACGTAATCCGCCACCATGTCTTCAAACGGCAGCATTCCCGTCACATTCAAATATCGTGTACCGGTAATCAAGTTCTTCTCATTGGCATTCTCTCCTGACAACTGATATCCAATTAAATGACATCGATTGTAGAGGTATTTTCCATCCACCTCATCATATTTGACTGTATGCCATCCTGACGGTCTTATCTGCCCGATATTTCCCCGTTCCTCTACCGGCATTAAATCAATTCCAACACAGGCCAAAGCCGCTCCACAGCGCCCCAAATCATCTAATTCAGAATATTGTTCATACGATTCTGTTGCAATTTCATCCTCCGAAAACACCGGCATATTGCCATTTATTTCAACATATGGCTCCTGAGAATGCCCCTCCGAAAAATCAGCACCTACAATATTTCCCTGCGTATATACGGCTGACTGACTATCATTATGTATGACCTCGCAGCCCGGGATTCCCAAACCCAATATGAAAAGAGCAATAATAATAGAAATGCGTAATCCTTTATTCTTCATTTGAATCTATACTCCACTATTCTTCACCAAAGCAGCAGCTTTGGCATTTAAAAATTGATGACCTACTTGCGCATCAGTGCAACTCATTATAACATATGTCACCGATTTTCGGAGAAAATCGATGACCTGCTTGCGCGTCAGCGCAATTCATTATAACACATTTACGGAAATAGTAAACTTTTTTCAAATTGTTCTTTTGCCAATACCGCCTGATATATTTCCTGCAATTTCATGCCAATCTGTTTCATACTCCGCACTGCTGCCACCTGATAGCCTGCCTCTGTCAAATCTTCCGCCTTTCCCTTTAAAATTGCCTCTATATAATCACCGGCCTGCTCCTGGTTTCCAAAAGTATAGGCATCCTTTCCGCCTGTCAGCCAGCTCCGGTACACCGGAATATTCCTCACCAATACAGGTATCTTCATTGCCAATGCCTCCAGTATGACAATTCCCTCCGTTTCCTCATAAGTCGGAAACCAAAACAGGTCACTTCCTGCATATGCCCTGCGCAGCTCATCCTTCTTTACATATCCGGCAAAATGAAGATTAGGTAATTGGCTGCGGACACCGTCCCTGATTTCCTTCGGCACACTCCAAAGTTTGGCATCTCCAAACCAGATAAACTGATACTCCGGCAGACGTTTTGCCATTTCAATGAAATCCAGAATCCCCTTGCGCCTAATCCAGAGTCCCGCCGACATCACTACCTTGTCGTCTTCCGCATACCCATATTTTTCCCGGAAATACCTCCTGTCATCTGCCTCTCTATGGTAATATTCCAAATCAATGCCGTTGGACATTACAAAAACAGGCTTTGTGATTCCCTGTGCCAATAATAATTCTCTGGCATACTCACTGGGTGTTATAATAACATCTCCCAATTGATAACAAAACCGAATCCAGCTTCCGAATAATTCTGCCACGGCATTGGAACCGATAAAAGAATTTCGAAAGTCTTCTTTTGTAGAATGGGCATGAAAAACAACCTTTTTCCCGTGGCGTTTTGCCCACAATGCCATACGGACAGAGCCCGGAAAAATCGTATTAATATGAATCACATCCGCATCCTCTTTTTTCTCTGCCAACTCCATTCCTTTCATACCGGAAATTGCGTTTTTCTGATGATACACTGCTCTTCCGACTCCGCTGTGCTCAATCCAGCCTTGGTGTCCCGAATAAATATAAATCTTCATGAAATTCCTCCTTCTTTATCACTTGTTATACTGCTTTCCCCAGCTTAACCTACACTATCCAAAAAAAGTTTTGATTCCATATTGTAAAATCTGGTATAAGCCCATGCTGTACAAAAAAATAGCAAGAGGTTTTCCCAGCAAAATGATTACGGTAAACCGTTTTAAGGACATACTGCTGACTCCTGCTAAATAGCACAGAAAATCATCCGGTGCCACGGGAAGAAAAATCAGCAAGGCAAATATTCTTTCAAATTCCTTCTTTTTATCCAGAAACCGCTGATACTTCTGATAAAATTTATCTCCTGTCACACTTTTTACAAAAACGGTTCCGTAACGCTTTGCAACCAGAAAAGCCCAGACTGAACCGGCACAGATTCCTACATAATTGTAAACAAAGCCCCATACTGCTCCGAAAAACATAACCCCAAAAGCACATCCGATAGAACCGGGCAGAATCGGAATAACAACCTGCACTGCCTGAATCACGATAAATACAATCGGTGCCATTATACCGCACCGCTCTAAAACATATGCAAGCTGTTCCGGATTTTGCATTATTCCGCTTTTAAAGCACCAGACGATAAATGAAAGTACAATTATCCATCCGGTGATTTCCACTATTCTTTTATGCCGCATGAATCCTTCCATTATTTTCTTCATTTCGCTTCACATCCTGCTTTTGCATACTGTTGCAATACAAGGCTTCAACCTGCTTTGCAAATTCCTCAGTCCCCAAACCGGCAACACTTTCTCTAACAACTCTTTTTTGCATGTTCTGTTTTAAACAGGTACTTAAAAACTGTAGTCCCTGTTGGAACATCCTCTCATCTACATAATCAATTCCGTTTTCATACTCCCTTAAAACCTTCTTCAGGCAGGCATCCCTTCTCACCAGAAGCGGTAACCCGGCTGCTAACGCTTCAATATACGTCAGTCCCTGAGTTTCGGAGGTCGAACCGGAAACAAAAATATCCCCTAATGCATAATAGTCTTCTATGTTATCAAAAGGGACCATTCCTGCAAAAATCACTCTGGATTCCATCTGCAGTTCCTTTACCTGCCTTTCCAAGGCCTCCCGCTCCGGTCCGTCTCCCACCAGCAAAAGTACTGTTTCCTCTTTATTCTCCGTCTTATGAAGATAGGTCAGTAATTCCGATATGTTCTTTTCTGATGATAGCCTTCCCACATATAGAAGAACCAGCCGGTTATCCGGAATACCGAGCTGTAGTCTTAATTCATTTACACGTCTTTTATCCGGTTTCGCAAACTTTTCCAGAGAAATACCGGTGGGTATGACATGAACCTCCCTTTTTACTCCGTACTGCTTTAACAGGTCTCTGACCTTATAGGTGGGAACAATGATTTCATCCGCACGATTACAGCAAATCTGACTGAAGCGCTGTGCAAATTTGCGGAAGCACTGTTTGTCCGGCATATGCAGGTATGACAGATAATCTTCATAAATGGTATGATAGGTATGGATATGGGGAATTCCCAGCCAGTCTGCCAGCTTTCTTCCCAGATGTCCCATAACAAACTCCGTCTGTGTATGAATGACATCTAAATGAAGTGCCTCTATCCTCCTTTTCCAAACCTTAGATAAGGCAAAACCAACCCGCAGCTCCTTTATCATAGGAAGTGGAATACTGTTGATCCGGTATACCCCCTTTTCTCCGTAAGGAGCAGCCTCCGGATTCGACACAGTAAAAACATAAACTACATGTCCCTGCCTCTCCAGGGCCTTCTTTAATTCGTATGCAGAATTAGCCACACCATTTACTTCCGGATAATAGGTATCCGTAAAAATTCCTATATTCATATCTCTCCATTCCTTTCATTTTCTCAAAAGGGCGATTGTAAAACTCATCATTTCTAAATCTGTGCTATGAGAATACAATATACTTCCCTATATTTTCACTATAAAATGTGAAAAGTATCTCTATAATTATTGCCTCTGATAATCAGTATTTCCTATTTTGTAACTCAAGTATACGAAACAGACCAATATACTGCCATATTTTTGACTTACATTTACCTTACGATTTTGAAAGGAAACCGAATCGACTGTTCCTGTATATTAAATAAAACGCACCAAAGATGAAAAAATCTTCACAAAAATATTTATTTCCTGAACTACCACAACCTTACCTGTTATGTATTGTTGTAATCTAACAACAGGTTCATTCCATTGCATATATTTTCCAAATCAAAAATAATCGCAAAAAAATAAGCCTCCTGACCTCTATGGTCTGAAAGCCTATTTCATTAATCCTTTATGCCTTCTCTATTCATTTCCTCCACAAATTCACTGCTCCTTGCTGTAAGCTCCACCCAGGCCGGGCGAAAACCACTTCTTATCGCATTGCGCACCGATTTAATATTTGACCATGCAGCGCAATAGAAGGGAACCTTCCCAAGTGCCAGTATTTCCAGAGCCAATCGGCTGGTAAGTGACGAGGCGATACCCTGCCTTCTATATTCGGGCAGCACGTCAACTCCAATCTGATACATATTTTCGCAGTCCGCTGAACAGCCTGCTAAACCTGCCAGTTTTCCCTTATCATATGCTCCCACGGCAAGTATATCCCGCTCCCTGTGATTTTCAGTCAATGCATTACTCCACGCCTCGGTATACAGGTCTGCAAAATCGGAGGGTTGCAGTATCCTCAGCTCATATCCGCAGGAAAGCTCTGACAAAACCTCTGTGTCCGGCAGAAAATACTCCGCCATAAAGCAGATTTTCAAACCATACTTATTTAAGACCTTATCCAAAATATGCATATTCGGTGTCTCAAAGCAGTGTTCCACCGGATACCGGTTAATATATCCCTCCACCTCTGCTCTCAACCGCTCACTTACTTGTGCCACAATATTGTTGCCGTATGAAACCAAATCACATTCCAACGGCAAAGGTATATATTTTCTTGCCCTTTCATTCTTGCTTGATAGTGTTATCACATTATCATCCCTTAAAAAGTCCGACGGAGTACAATTACAATCATACGCCGATTGTCTTAAGGCAATATTAAATATTTCCTGATTAGTCAAATATCACGCCCCCCTTCATATAAAATCAGAGTAATGCCGCCTCCATACCTATCACTCCGGATATCTCTAAAGGACCATCCCATTCCACCGAATATAATCTGCTACCATAGTGGATTGTCTTCATCCGGTCTAAAGCAGCACACAGTGGATTGTTTTCAAAGCCTCCCCATATTAAGAGGTCAAACTCCGTTTCCGCCGCCACAGAACGAAGAAAATCTGAGCAGATCCTTCTGTCATTATCCTTGACATAAAGATAAGAGATAACCCCATGATTAACTATGCTGTCAGGCTTAGGAAAGCCTGGATACCCAAAAAGTCTCGTAGGAATATGGGACAACACTTTATAAATCCCACCATAGGAGCACATTTTATACTGCTTATATTCCTGTTGATTTCCGACAAAACAGCAGGCAATAATTTCATTTTCCTTACGGATACAGTAAAATGTCGTTTTTCCAAGGCCCTTGCAGCCATAATCCACAGGCGTAAGGCTCTGTGTGGAAAAATAATCTTCCATCAGCTTATCAAACCCGTCCGTATTATTACATTCCAGCGGAATTATCCTTTTCCCGCCATGAAAGCAATAGGTGGTATAATGCCCCAGATATCTGTATAAAGGCATATTTTTATGCCCCTTTTCCAGCAATGCGATTGCTGCCTGATTGTCATCCAAAATAGTGGTATAGCAGCAATAGCATTGTGAAATACTCTCCTGTAAAAACGCATATGCTCTTGGAATAAAGGAAATTTTCCTGCGATAATCCGGGTGGATTTTTAACCCAGTGAGATATGCACACTTTTCCTTATCCCCATTTACATATTCGTAACGGACAACCGCACCTCCCACAGCAATGATACGGTTAATCCGATTATCGACAATAACCAGAATATGGTTCTCGACACCGTCAGCCAGAAATGATTCATATGGATAAGGATTGCGCAGGTACTGTACGCCAATCCCTCCGCTGAAGCTGTCACTCTCAAATATTTCTCTGATACCGTCATTGTCGGTACTGTCCGCAAATCTCAGCGTGTACCTGTCATTTTGGAAATTCATCAAGATTCTCTCCTATCGGAACATTCATTTTCTGGTCAATTTCTTCACCAAGCCGCAGATTCATTCCCCAGAACAGACCCCACATAAGCGGACTTGTCCGCCCAAGAGAGGCAAAGCCTCTGCTCAGCACCGTTTTGGGTGAAGAAAATTCCTTTCTTGCATCTCTGCATAATCTGCTCATCTTCTCTGCGGATATCTGCTTGGGATTAAAGGCCAGCTCCCCATAGTTATATCCGTCCGCCAGCCACCATTTATCATAGATAAGGCGATTATCCTCCTTCAGCCTGTGATACAGTGCTGTATTGGGAAACGGCAGCAGATGATTAAATGCAGCCGTATAGAAATTATGCTTCTTTGCAAACTCCACTGCATCACTTACCGTCTGCTCATCATCATTATCATATCCGAATACAAAGGTGGCATAAATCCCAATTCCTGCATCATGGATACGCTTTACCAGCTCATCTCTCTCTCCCACAGCAAGATTAAAGGATTTGTTCATCTGTTTGAGATTCTCCTTATTCAAGCTCTCAAACCCAATCAGAATAATCTCACAGCCGCTTTTCTTCATTGCCCTTAGCAGCTTTTCATCCCTTGCCATAGAAAGAGTTCCCTGCCCCGCCCACTTAATGTTCAGCGGAGTGATTTCCTCAAAGAGGCTCATTGCATTTCTATGGTCAGCAACCAGATTATCATCTACCAGAAAGGTATATTTATATGCAGACCTTTTAATATCCTCGATAATCAGGGAATGGTCACGGCAATAATATCTGCTGCAGTAAAATTGGGAAATGGAACAGAATTCACAGCTATGACAGCAGCCTCTTCCTGTCTCTACCAGAGATACCGGCAGATATTTCTTATCGGTAAAAATACTTCTATCCGGTGAGATATCATATTCACCGACACCGCCGAGATATTTTTTCTTCAGCGAACCTTTTTTCCAATCTTCAAGCATACCAGCCCACACGGTCTCCGCATTTCCCACAATAATACTGTCGCTATACACAGCAGCCTCTTCCGGGCAAAGAGTGACATGGTAGCCGCCCATCACCACCGGTATACCTCGCTCTCTAAATTTCCCGGCAATCCTATAGCTCCTCTTTGCCGTATAGGTTTCAACGGTAATACATACAAGGTCCGTCTCCGTGTTATAGTCAATAAGCTCTATTCTATCATCAAACAGCTCCGTTTCTATGTCAGCGGGCGTCAGCGCCTTCAGCACTGCAATGGTAAGCGGCTCCATCTTCCATGTACCTATATATTTTTGTCCCTGCTTTTTCCCGATTGCAGGAAGAATAAATGTTATCTTCATCATCAGCCTCCTCTACAGCACCGGTATATCCGAATTATCGCACATAACCTCTTTTGTAAATTTACTCCATTTATCGGCATAGCCCTTATAACCCATGTTAAGCGGCAGGGATAACCACGGGCTGTGTACAAAAGGTGCCAGTCTTTTCATGATATTTCCAGTGGAATAAGCAGACCTCCATGCACGGTCAGTCCCCTCCTCAAGCTGCTCCTTCGTCATCTTCCTCGGAGAGAAAACACAGTGCTGTACATCATACATTGCCCAATTGCGCTCAATGATTCTGCCCTCCTTTTCCAACTGCATATAATACTGGGTTTTCGGAAACGGTGTAAGGATAGAAAATCTTGGCAAATCAATTTTTGCCTTAATAATCATTTCTACCGTGCGGTCAAATACACTCTCGTCTTCCTCATCACCTCCAAAAGCAAAGCAGCCCTGTACAAGAATTCCATTATCGTGAAGCTTCTCCATAAGAGCCACATAGCTGTCAACCCGATTTACCCCCTTATGGATATACTGCTGTGACTCCTGTGTTATGGACTCAAATCCGATGAGAAGCCCCCGGCAGCCGCTCTTTCTGAATACCTCCATCAGTTCATCATCAATTCCCACAGAGGAGGTAACAAGTCCCAGCCAGATGATTTTCAGTGGAATCAACGCAGTAAACAATTCAATGGCATATGCCCGGTCAGTAATCAGATTTACATCAGGAAATGTCACATGCTTTGTATTCAACGCCTCAATTTCCGCAACGACCTCCTTCACCGGACGTTTGTATACCGTTTTCCCAAATGCAGCGGGATATGCGCAGAAGCTGCAGGTATGGCAGCAGCCTCTGATTGCCTCCACTGTCTTCGTGGTAATATATCGCTTCGCGTTTAAAAGCTCACGTCTCGGAATCGGTCTGCCCTCAATCGTAAAATCATCATTCTGCTGATAAAGCTTTCGGAAATCTCCCCTTAAATAGTCATAGATAAACTGCGGAAAGGTCTGCTCAGAGAACCCGGTAAAAATCACATCCGCATGCTGTGCGGCCTCGTCCGGAAGCATTGACGGGTGGACTCCCCCCATAAAAACAGTCTTTCCCTTCTTGCGGAAATAGTCCCCAAAAGCATAGCACCTTGGTGCAGTACCGGTAATACAGGTTATTCCAATAAGCTCCGCATCAATATCCAAAGGAATCTTCTCTGCGGTCTCATCATATATTTTCACCTCCACATCTACGTCCTCCGGCACTAATGCTGCAAGAGTGGTCAACGTCAGTGGTGCGTAGTGCAGCGATTTTCCAAAGCTGCCTGAATATCGGTGCATGGCCCCCGCCGGGGCAAGCAAAGCCAGTTTAATCATTTTCCCCTTTCCTTTCTTCCACAATTTCAAAGTAATGCTGCCATCCGCTTTTGCGGCTCAAATAGGCAGGCTTTATATCTCCTGTCCTCATTCCCTCCTTGGAAAGTCTGGTAATATACTCCTTTTGTGGATTGCCACCTACCCTTATCACCGAGGCTTTGTCCAGCTGTCCAAGTTTGCGGCAGTAATCATAGTGATAGCCCTCACTTAACGCTTTATCCAGCATATCGCCGGTAACACCCAAAGCCGTTGTATATAAACAGTAATGTCTGCCCTCCGGAGCAAGAAGACAGAAACTCTCAGCAATTCCCAGCTTTACACATACACTCCTGACAAATTCCTCCGTCAGCTTTTCCCCGAAAAGGTCCGAAGAAATACCCTTCCGGTGCAGGAATCGAATCCTTGGCGGTCTATCCGAATAAACCTCCAACACCTCAATTATATCTCCGATACAGTAGCGGTAGAACCCGCCGCCAGTAGTAACAATAACCTCATATTCCCCCGTTGATAAGTCACCGGCAGTCACAATCCTTCCGTCGGACAGCCGGCGAAATTCAAAGAAATGGGAATAAATGCTGAGCCTGCTTCCCTGTTCACCTGTCATTGGAAAGGAAATGAAGCATTCCGTGGCAAGCAGCCCCTTGGGTTGAATATATACTCCCGGAAACCTCTTTTCCACCTCTGCAATATAATCCGCTGCACTGCCATCAGCCCAGCAGCTTATGATTTTGAGCTCAGGAAATATCCTGTCAAACCGCCCCGCCTGCGCAGCCTGAAGAAAAGGCTCTCGTTTGTCCTCCGGAAAGAGTTCTGCAAATTCTAATGCATTCTCACCGATAAAATCACAGAGTATTGTCAAAAAGGTAGGATTCCACACCGAAATCAGGGTAAGTTCACTACATTGCAAAAGCTGACGCACGGTCTTCCGATAAAAATCAGCCATATCCTGTGAAAATTTCACACTACCATCCACTGCAAATATTTTCCGCATGATTCCCTGCTCGATAAACCCAAAATATTCGGCATCCTCCTCAAAGCCAACAGGAATTCCCGCCTCTGTATAACTTCTTTTTGTTGTCACAGGCGTAATTGACCAATAGCTCTTACCGCTGTCAACCCCTTTAATATTCGTATACAAATCACAAAGCCATGGCTTTATCCCTCTCTGAAATTCCCTCTTTAATGACCTCGTATACGGTATCTTCTTCTTCCCTCCGGAGGAACCGCTGGTAAGCTCAAACAGCATAATCTTCTCCGAAGTCAGCACATGCTTTTCGCCCTTTGCTGCCGCATCAATATATGGTTCATAATCCTCATAGCAGGTAAGAGGCACTCTTTGCACAAAATCCTCATATGTCTTAATATCCCGAAAGCCATATTTCCTGCCGTAAACCGTATCCCTGTTTCTTCTTAACAGCTTTAACAGATAGTCTGTCTGTACGGCTTCAACACTGCATGGTGCAACAAACCTTCTATACTGCCCCCAATACAAAAGCCGGCATATTCCATTCAACCATTTACATTCAATACTCATTTAAAAAGAATCCCCGCCGCACGCTTCTTCAGCATACTCCTATCTATTTTTGCCAGACATGCAAGGTCATTTCCCACTGCATATCCTGGGTTTGCACTGCAGAAAAATGCAATATCCCTGTTCTTCATTTCCCGGCTGCCTATATCTGCAACACCGGCCTTTAAACTGTCCTTTTGCCCCTTATATTCCACAACGCCTGTTTCCTCGTTGTACTCCTTCGGATATACCCGTGATGCATAGGCATTAATTATACTCTGCTCATATGCCGGGGTTGCACTGTGATAATTCGGATAAAATTCGGTCCAGAAAAGAGGCAGCATACGATAGGTCTTATACCCCTTGCAGATCAGAAACCAGTAAAACTCCTCATACCTTTCAGCGTAATCAAACCAAAAATCTGCCCATACCTTAAACAGCTCCATATCGCCCCAGTACTTCTTATGTATAATCGTATCCCCCGAAAAAATTCCGTGTATCGTCTTCCCCTCTATCTCTACCTCCATTATTTTCTGGGTAGTAAATCCCACAAGTCCGTCTGTCTCGTGATACAGTGCAAGGCAGTAATCTTTATCAAAGAAATCACGCTTGAAAACGGTCTCATCTGTATTATCATAGAACTCCGCCATAAGCGAGTACATAGTTCCTATCTCCTGCCAAGTATACTCACCAATAGGCTTAACCATTCCCCTAAGCATCCTCTATTCCTCCTTATCCTGCATGCCTGATTCCAGACCAAACCGCATCCCCTGCTTTTTGAAAACCTCTTTTCTGAACAAGGGATTGTAAATTAAGTAGGTTAAGAATCTGTACGGTGTACGCATATTTGTTCTTGGCTCCAAAGCCCGCTTCACAATCGACATCGGACTATTAAACCGTTTCCGGCAGTCAAAGGAAACCTCCGTAAGCTCCTGGGCCGTCATATTTTTAGGAACAATGCTGGCATAGTTAAACCGGTAATCCTCATGCAGCCACCATTTCCCATCATACAGAAGGCGTCCTTCCCTCTCCAGCTTTTCATAGAGCGGTGTGTTAGGATATGGCATAAGAATATTATAGGCTGCAAAGGTAAATTTGTTTTTAATGGCAAAGTCACATGTAGCTCTAATAGATTCTACCGTGTCACCGTCATGTCCCACTGTAAATGCCGCCCAGGTCTGAAGTCCCCACTTACGCAGCTGCTCAATCTCCGCTTTGTAAAGCCCTTCCGAGCCTTTTTGATTCGTTCCTTTATTCATCTGCGAAATACACTCAGCAGAAATGGATTCAAAGCCGATTACCAATCCCAGACAGCCGCTTTTTACCATAAGCTCCATAAGCTCACTGTCGTTTAGCATATCTATACTTCCCTGACTGACCCAGTGTATTTTAAGCGGTATCAGTGCACGAAAAAGCTCCTTCGCCTTTTCTCTGTTACACACAATGTTGTCATCCACAAAAAATAACAGCTTTCTCTTCTGGGATTTTATTTCCTTAATCACCTCTTCAACAGGTCGGCAATAATGCCTCGCCTGAAAGTATACCGATGAAGCACAAAAGCTGCACTTATGGCTGCAGCCCCTGGAAAACTGCAGCAGTGTTATGGGCAGATATCCTTTTCCCTCAAAAATATCCCGTCGTGTGATGACATTAAGCTGTGGGCACTGTGGCTGCAATACGTCATATCGCTGTTTAAGCTTACCCTCCTTAAAATCGGTAAGCATCTCCTCCCATACAGGCTCTGCATCACCCACAATCACACAATCACAATGCTCCTGTACCTCCTCCGGAATAAGCTTTGCATGCATTCCTCCCATAACAGTTTTTGCCCCTCTTTTGCGAAATTCCGCACTAATCTCATAGGCTCTTCTCGCTGTAAAGGTCTCCACTGTTATCGCTACTATGTCTGTCGGCTCATCGTAGGGAATTGACTCCATACGGTCATCATACATCACCACATCTATATCTTTGGGAGTCAGTGCCGCAAGTATGCCAAGCTGCAGGGGCTCCATTCTTGCCTCATCTACATAAAGACTGTGCTCCCTCCTCCCGATATTGGGTTTAATCAATGTCAGTTTCATTTAATATACCTCCCAAAAGCTGCCCCTGCTTCCTATGAATCTCTCTTCGTGAAATAAAGTTTGCCAGAATAAAAATCAAAAAATTCATCGGAAGAAAATTAACCGGATTCGCAAACAGCCGTTTTAAAATACAGGGTACCGAATAAAAATCAGTACGTATACGAAGACAGCCATCCCTTAATTGCTCCGGTGCCATCGCTTTCGGAAGAAAAGCCGTTTCTCCATAACGATAATCATCCGAAAGCCACCACTTTTTGTAAAGCAGTCTGTTTTCCTCCTCCATGCGCCTGTAAACACCTGTGCCGGGCATCGGAATCAGTGGATTAAAATTAGTAACTGCCATTTTGTTTCTCACTGCAAACTCGTATGTTCTGTCAAAGATATCTATACCATCACTGTCACAGCCAAGAACAAAGGTTCCGTAAATCAACAGTCCATTTCTATATATGCGTCTGATTACCTCATCATAATCCACTGCCTTATTTGCCGCTTTATGTAGCTCTCCGAGACTCTCCGGATTAACAC
Source organism: uncultured Clostridium sp. (assembly GCA_947178475.1). Lineage (GTDB taxonomy): Bacteria > Bacillota > Clostridia > Lachnospirales > Lachnospiraceae > CAG-590. The sequence continues at coordinate 14,218 of CAMWYM010000028.1, forward strand.
TCTCAAATCCCATCAGCACGAGAAAACAACCTGCTCTTTTCATTTCCTTTAACAGCTCCCCATCCGATGCCGCATCCATACTGATCTGGCAGGCCCATTTTTTCTTTAAGGGTGCAATCGCCCGAAACAAGGCAACTGCCGATTCCTTATCATGGAAAAGATTATCATCCACAAAAAAGATTATCCTCTCCTTTGCTGCCTTCAACTCCTCCACAATCATCTCCGGTGTCTTACTGCGCACACATTTATACATTGTCTTAATAGAGCAAAAATCACAGTTAAACTTACAGCCTCTCGAAATTTGATAAACCCCCACACCATAGTAGCGGTGTTTATACACAGAAGCATCTTCACGGTAACGTCTAAGAGGAATGCTTTCATCCGAGACATATTTGCGCTTAGGAGAACCCATCGCACAATCTGCAAGGAACCTTTCCCATGTCCCCTCCGCATCTCCGATAATGACAGAGTCTGCGTATTCCAGTATTTCATCCGGCATTACACAGGCATGAAATCCCCCCATAACAATGATATTATTGTCTGTTTTATATTTTTTTGCCAATATATAGGCCCGCTTTGCGGTAAAGGTCTCCACCGAAAAAGCAATAATATCTGAGCTTATCCTGTCAGGAAGTCTTTCCGTGCGCTCATCGATAAAATCTATTTCATATTCCGCCGGTGTCAGGCTCTTTATAATTCCAAACAGAAGCGGTTTCATCGCATCGGAGCTGATATTCTCAAACATATTGAGCCGAATAAATGTAATGTTCAACTTTTGTTCACCTTTTTTATTCCCAGAAATTTAAAACCTATATTCGCCCCCAGCAAAATAAAGACATATGGTTTTCCCCTCCACGGCGAATGAAATGTACGCCTCAATACGTTTTTCCACGTATATGCCTTCTTCCAGACCTGTCTATATATCTCATCAAGTCTTTCCGGCGTAATATTCTTCGGACGGAATACTGCATTGTGCTGATTATACCTGTCCCATTCCTTTGAAATAATCCTTCCCTGTCTCTCATACTCCTCATAAAGTCTTGTACCCGGATAAGGTGTAAGCACCGCAAAACGACACATATCCAGCCCTAGTCTGTTTACCCTCTCAGGAAGGTCAAGTAGCTCCTCTTCAATATCACTATCGAATCCCAGCACAAAACAACCGTTTACCGCCATTCCGTGACTGTGGATATTATCTATAATTTCCTTATATTTTTCAGTATCATTGAAACGCTTTGCCACACTGGCAAGAGATTGGGCATTCATAGACTCCAGACCCAGAAGAACTCCCCTGCACCCACTGTCATATGCTTCCTGCATAAGCTCATGGTCATATCCAAAGTCAGCCGTTGCATTTGAGGCCCATAGAATATTTAACGGCTTAAGCGCCGCCATCAGCTGGGTTGCATATTCCCTTTTTCCAAAAAAATTGGGATCATAGAAAATAACCATCTTTGATTTTAACTCTTTAATTTCTCTTACTACGCTCTCCACCGGACGGGGATTGCTGCCCCACATCATCCGCATTGAGCAGTATTTACAGCAATTAATACACCCCCTGTCGGCAATGACTGCAGGGATTCTAAGCTTTTTGCGTTTAGTTATCTTATCTCTTGCAGGAATGGGAAAATCAGCGGCACACACGTCAAAATTCCGGTATAGCTTCTTCGGTGAACCATTGACGAAATCATTGATAAACTGGGGAACAGATACTTCCGCCGGTCCTACAATAACCGTATCACAATGCTCTCCTACCTCCTCTGGAAGTGCGGTCGCATGATAACCTCCACAGACAATATATGCACCGTTTTTCTTAAAGCCCTCACAATGCTTGTATGCAGTAAAGCTGGAGGAGGTCTCAAAAGAAATCATTACAATATCATACTTTTCTTTGTTGTATCTTACCTTTTGGGAATTCTCATCAATGACATCGATCTGCTCAAAAATACCTTTGGGAATCAGGGAATAAATAACTGCCAGTGTCAGCGACGGATAGGAGAGAAGATTTGAAAACTTTCCCCTATATGAGCGTTCTTTTTCATTCCATGCATGAACCAGCAAAAGCTTCATCTGATTATCCTCCGTTTTGTAATCAATTTTTATCATGTACCTTACATTATCTGTAAACAATATCTTTTCTCATGATAACATATCGCCCTGTCTTTTTCAATTCCTTTAGACGATACATCCGGAGTATCTGCTCTGTTAATCCATCCCTGCTGGCGCATAAAACCCACTATATCCTGCTGCTCTTTTTTCTCTGCTGTGACGCCGATATTTTTACATAAACCGAGCCGGGAAGAAGCCTTCCAAAGGTCATGGCAAGCTTGATAGGAAGCGTTGGAACAATTACCACCTTTTTCCTTCTCATCTGCTTTAATCCATAGCGAACACAATAACGTGGGCTGATTCCCTTCAGCTGAAACTCAACATTCGCCACACGATTAAACTCCGTATTCACTGGTCCCGGACACAGGCAGCCCACATACACATGACTTCCGTTTTCCCTAAGCTCTTCTGCCACCGCCCGGGTAAGGCTTACCACATATGCCTTAGTGGCATAGTAAGCAGTCATGTAAGGGCCTGCCGGCATTAAGCCTGCACAGGAGGCAACATTTAATATATATCCACAATCCTTCTGTATCATCCTTCTAAGCATCAGCTTGGTAAACAAATGTACCGCTCGGACATTCAAATCAATCATATCCATCTCTTTGTCAAGACTTGTCTCCGTAAATCTGCCATATTCTCCAAAGCCCGCATTGTTGATAAATATTTCCACGTCCCGATTCTGCACCGCTTCCATCACACGGTAACAATCCTCTGTCTTTGTTAAATCCGCCTCAATCACCTCACACTCCGTCTTTAATTGCTCTGCCAGCTTTCTCAGACGTTTCTCCCTTCGTGCCACTAATATCAGACGATATCCCTTTGCCGATAAGCTCCTTGCAAATTCCATTCCAAGTCCGGCACTTGCACCGGTAACCACTGCATATTTTTCCATTCTGCACCTGCCTTCTTTTATTATTTTATCCAATATGCTTCCAGCATTCCCTTACTTCTCTTCAAATATTCACACCCTATGCACCACTACCTGAACCATCATCGTCCCCGTTCCATTTGATCCAAGTACAGCAGTTACCTCCCCCTCCATCAGGTGCATGAGCTGTCTGCAGATGTAAAGTCCGAGACCACTTCCCGGCTTCTTTTCCACATTACTGCCCCTGAAAAAGCTGTCAAAAATATGAGAAAGCTCTTTATCCGGCAGCTGACAGCCGGTGTTGAACACCAAAATTTTATATTCCTCCTCTTCCCTTTTCATTTCCAGCCAGATTTTCTTTCCGTCTCCATATTTGATTGCGTTTTCAATAATATTTTGCAGCACCTCTACCAGACGGTCTTTATCGCCATATACAAGACAGTTTCTATAAGCTCCCACCTGAAACTCAATCTGGTTTAATGCCATTTTATCTTCATAATATTCCCGAATTTCCTCTAATACTTCTTTGATATAAAACTCCTCATTCTCTACCTCAAAATGCAGAAAATCTTCATTAGACGCTTTCACGATTTCTGAAATATAACCTTCTATTTCATCCACCTTATCATTAATATTCTCTGCAATTTCTATCTTTTTTCCCTCTTCCTGATAAAGATTTTTACTTAATGCTTTCGCATACAGCTTAATCGCACTAAGGGGCGTTTTGATATCATGGGATAAGGATAACAGTAAAACCTTCTTTTCCTTTTGCAGCTCTAATTCCCTTATCTTTTGTTCCTCCAGATTTTCCCGCAGTAAATCCATTCCCCACACAAACCTTCCGAAAAAACGATTTTTATTTTCCAAAAGGGGAATGGTCAAATTTCCTTTGGAAAGCTGAAAGGGAATTTCTGAAAGACGGTAAAACGGCAGTAAAATCTTCTGTTTTATATAAAAGAGGAATGCCAGAACGATCACCAGCATACAAAAGCTGATTCCATTTACCAGCATGATAATCTGCCCCTTCATTTGTCCCTCTGGAGCATAAGTTACCTTGTAATAATATTCCTCTGTAACAAACACTGCATAATCCGCTGTTTCCCCTCCTAAAAAGCGTGCTGTTTCTTCTTTCGAATTATCATCTGATGCCAGTGTATACAGACCTGTTACCTGCGGATATTCTTCAACACCTGCATACTGCATCAGCTCTTCCAGATTGGCCGGTGCCCTCCGCTTTTCCTTCTCAAATGCTGTAACTGCTTTCTCTATTCTGTTAATGGATACTCTGTATTCCCTGCCTGCATGCTGAAAGCTATTCTGTGAAAGATAAATATTTACCAGACACATCAGCAATAAAAAAGACATGACAGTCAGAAAAATAATCCTGTTGATTTTCTTCATCTTCTACCCCCAGTCTAATTTGTAACCAATTTTGCTGTGCAAACTCCGTTTGTTGCGATAGTCGCCAAATGTGTGTGCAAGCACCCACGCTTGGCTCGTTATTCGCACAAATTGATTACCCGCTTGCCTGGCTCATTACCCGCAGGAATCAAAACGATATCCGATTCCCCAGACGGTCTGAATATGCTCCGGTTTTTTCGGATTTTTCTCCAGCTTTTCCCGAAGCCATTTGATATGCACCGTCAATGTCTGTGGTTCACTGTCACTGTCAAAGCCCCAGATTTTATGAAACAGCTCCTCCTTCGACAGCACCTTGCCCTTATTCTCCATCAGATAAATCATTAAATCCAATTCCTTCGCAGTAACAGACAGCTCCTTTCCATCTACATACAAATGCCTCCCCACTTTATCCAGACGGATATTTCCCTCTACAATCTCCTCTGTGGAATACCTCCGTTTAAAAATCCCCTTTACCTTTGCCAATAGTATATCAATATCATAGGGTTTTTCAATATAATCGTCTGCGCCGAGCAAAAGACCATTTAATTTATCTTCTTTGCCCTCCTTTGCACTCACAATGATAATTGGGGTGTTGGCATTTTCCCTGATTTTGCTGCACACAGCAAAACCATCTATCCCCGGCAGCATAATATCCAGAATGATTAGCTTTCCCCCCTCTTCTCCGTAGAGCTCCAATGCCTCCTCACCGGACAGGGCAAGATAGACGTCATATCCCTCTGCTTCCAGAAAATCTGACAACAGCCCTCCAATTTCTTCATTATCTTCCACTATGATGATATCTGCCATAGTCTTCTTCCCTTTCTACCATCCCATATCTGTAAGCCAGTTGTTTACCTTCCGCTCTCTATCCCGCAGATTTGCATGTTCAAATGTCTCTCCTATTGCCCCCAGCTTTAACTCTCCTCTTATATTACCATCAACAATATATAAAATTCTACTACATTTTGCGGCTACCTTCATGTCATGGGTTACCAGCAGTATCGTTGTTCCCTCTGCATTCAATTTATTGAGTATATCCATCACCTCTTCGGAAGCGCTCCGGTTTAATGCACCTGTGGGCTCGTCTGCAAAAACAACTTCCGGCTGGTTGATCAGGCTTCTGCAGATGCATGCCCGTTGAAGCTGTCCACCAGAAACCTCCGTGATATCATTATCTGCTATCTCACTAATCTCTAATTTTCTCATCAGCTCTTTACAGTATACATTAATTTCCTGTCTGGTGCGACCCCCTTTATCTGACTGATACGCCGGAAGCAGAATATTATCCATCACCGACAGATTCTTCAACATATGCATCTGCTGGAAAATAAAGCCCATGCTGTTTAACCGCACTAAAGCGAGCTCTTTTTCACTTAGCTCTGTGATATTTTTATCCGCCAATACCACCTCCCCTGCTGTCGGGCGGTCCATACCGGACACACTGTAAAGCAGTGTGGATTTGCCAGAACCTGACGGTCCCATAACCGCCGTCATTTCTCCCTTCTCAATCGTAAAGCTGATATTTTTTAATACATTGTTCTGTCTCTTATTCGTTATATACGTTTTACATAAATCTGTTACTCTTAATGCTTCTGTCATCATTTTTTCTCCTTTTTTAATAATGAATTGCCCCCTCACCTTTGATTCGGCGGCATGTCGTCGGAAGGCATTTAAAAAATGCTCCGCATTTACCTTCCTCCTCTATTCAATATGATTCATTTCCTGTGGGGAAATTTTTCTTACCTTCAGCATAGTAATTACACAGGCAATCACAATTGCCACAAACAGCGTGACCGGATAAATAATATACACCTCAAGAGGGTTGATTTCAAAGGTGATTTTGCTTGCGCCCATCATTTTAAATACCTGCCCCGATGTAATCTGGGAAAATGGCGTTCCGGTCAGCGTACCCAGCAGAATTCCCGCAAACAGTACCAGCATGATTCGCTTAGTCTGCCAGCTTATGATATTTCCATTGGAGAAACCGATTGCTTTTAGCATCCCCATCTCCCCCTGTTCCCTGATTAAAAACATCTTCTGCATCAGCACCACAACCAGAATATTGATGACAATAACCACTGCCAAAATCATTGTCTTTAAGGGTCTTAACTGGTCTGAAACTCCTCCAATCATGCTGTCTATAAATTCCTCCACAGTATCTACTCTTGCCCCCGGCCTAGCCTGCTTCGCTTTGTCAATGACTTCTAGAAGCTGCTTCTTATCAGGTCTTTCCTTTAATACTACCTGCAGGCCAAACGCTCCAATCGCTCTCGAATAATCAATTTCCGCTGCCTCCGGAAAACGTATTCCCTCTCCCATATTATTCATAGACTGAAAAATCGCTGTGATCACATAAGGTTTTTCTTCATTTCCATTCGTAATATAAACCGTATCTCCGATATGTGCATTGATTTTTTCTGCAATAATATGGGTGATGGCAATCTCATTTTCATATATGGGCGGTTCTCCCTCATCATAAAAGTACTCATCCGTATCTGTACCTAATCCCTGAGTTGAAAAAGAGTTATAACTCTTTTCCCCATTCCGTACCTTAAAACGAAAACACACTTCGGTCATAACTCTGGAAATATCAATTCCCGCCTTTTCCAGACTGCTTTTTACCTCATCCATATAAGCATAGTACTGCTCCCTGTCACCTGATGAAACAGGCAATTTATCCTCTTCCATGATACAAAAATCACAATCTACTACACCAAACCACGCTGCAACATTTTCAGAGCAAAGGGTATTGATTGTATTTACCGGCATAATCACAAGCCAGACTCCCACTGCACTTGTAACCAGTAAAACCATATATTTTCTTATCTCACTTAGCACATCATTTCCTGCCAGAAAGGAGGTGGGCTTCAGCTTAGAGCCTGCAAGCCGCAGCAATCCTTTTTTCGTGAAACGTTCCCCATTATTCCCGTTGCGGATGGCATCCATCGGTGTCAGCTTCTTTATTTTGCCTGTACCAAGATATCCAAAAAACACCACTACTCCAACAATAATAACGCTGACCAAAAGCTGCAGCCATACTCCATTCCCATCATTCTTTATCATTATGTTCTCAGATACTCCAGAAAGCAGAAATCTGCTAAAAGGCATACTGGCGGCAAAGCCGAGAACCGCTCCGCAGACTGCAATCGCAAAATACTTTGCCAGATAAAGCTTTCGGATTGCAATGTCCTTCATACCAATCGCTTTCATAATTCCAATTTCCCTGTAATCCTCATTGATGGTAAATATGATGGTAAACCGAAGCATAATGATGGAAATGATCACCAGACAGAGGCTGACCACCAGCAAAACTGCCGCCACGATCATATCCATTATGTAACTCATCTTTATTAAAGCCTGACCACCTCCAAATAATACACTGAGCCCTGCATCATTATACTCCAGCTCAAAATCCTCCAGACTGTCACAGTATATAGAATAATTCCTTCCATAGGGAATACCACTTTTCTCAAGCAGTTCCTCAAAATCCTTATCACTGATAATATAACGGTCTATTCCCATCATATCCGAGCCGACAAAAGCATCTTTAAAAGCTCCCTCAATTTTAAATTTTTTCTCATATCCATTATCCGTATGAATATACAGGGTATCTCCCGGATTCAGACTATTGTCCTTTAATAAGTGTCTTGTGACATAGATGGTCCCATCCTCCATATCGGTAATCGGATTATCCTCTGCATCAAAAAATTTCTGCTGTGCAATATGCCAGCTGCTTAGCATTGCTGTGCTATTTAATTCAATTTTTTTATTCTTATCCTTTTTCATCTGATTTTTTGACAGATAAAGGACATCGTCTATTGAATACTTTGTTACACTCTCTGTTTCTTCCAAAAATGCTTCTACATTTTTGTCAGTTTCCGATAAATTCTCCTTACTCCCTCCTCCCATGGTTATAAAAATAAAGTCTGAAATTCCGGCTTTTTCCATAAAATAATTTGTCCCGTCCATAACCACAATCAGATTATTGAGGCTTCCAGCAATAAATGTTGTTGCAAGAAAAATAAAAATCAACAGAATCAAATTCATGGACTTTTTGCGTTTTAAATCTTTTTTTAGTATTTTCAGATTCATATTCTGCTCCTTTCCCTTTCGTTTCTGTTGATATTATAGATGGTAAATTATTAAAAAATCCTTAAATGATAAAAGTACAAGTTTCCTCCTTATCTCTTGTCAGTCTCAAGCAATATTGTTATAATAACGATAATATTGATTTCATGGAGGCAGAAATGGAAAAGCACATCAAAAAGCTCTATAGCATCCTTCTCATCATTGCTATTTTATTGGCAATATTCATAGGAAGTATTAGAGAGGAGCAGTACAATAACCGCTCAAGCAATACCCAAATTACAAAATGGGAAGTCTCCCCTGAATGGAGGGATACTGATTATGAAATCTCCTTACCCCTGCCAACAGACAAGCTGTCCGGCAAATTCATTGCTTTCCAATCGGCGCACTTTGAAATAGATGTACTCATCGACAATGAAACAGTATTTACTCTGCATGCCGCAAATCCTAAAATAAACAAATCCACCGGTTACCGCTGGAACTTTATCAAGCTGCGTGATGAAGATGCCGGTAAAACCATGACCCTCCACTGGATTCCCTCCTACAAAAACATAAGTCCCAAGAAAACCATTTATCTTGGCGATGAAGTGAATATCCGCACCGATATTTTCAAAAGCAACGGACTGCGCTTTATTCTCAGTATTTTTATCCTGATTATCGGTATTGAACTATTTATATATGCTGTCGTTATTGTGGGGAAGAACGACAAGGACTCTGCGCTGTTTCATTTTTCCTTTTTTTCCATTCTTCTGGCATGCTGGTCCATTCTCGAATCACCAGTCTGCAATTTAATCACGCCCTTTCCGGTGGGAAGTATGATTCTTGACCACTATGTCCTGATGATTATGCCCATGCCCTTCGTGATGTATACACGCTGTATGTTCAGCAACAAAAGAAATCCCCTCTGGAACATCTATCTTTATATCAATAGTGGCATTATCCTGATACGGACGTTTCTTCAAATCACTTGTCTGTTTGACATAAAGCAGACCCTTTGGATGACCCACCTCTCCATTCTCCTTTTCATTACTATCGGAGCAGTTCTTGGAGTAAAGGAATTCAAAGTTTCCAAAATGACAAGACAGATGCGGATAAATATCCTCTGTATCCTGGTCATTCTAGCCGCCACTGCCTTTGAACTGATCATGTTTCAGATTTTCCATAAGAGCAGTATTTACGGCATGCTTGGTTATGTATGCTATATCGTAGTAATGTCGGTGGAGATGGTGAACAAGTCCCGTAAAACCATTGCCCGGGCACAGGAAGCAGAGCTGTATCAAAAACTTGCATATACCGATGAACTGACAGGAGTATACAACCGAACAGCATTCCGGCATGATTTCAACAGCCTTATGCCCATAAACCGGGAAACAGGAGAACGGACTATAGAGCCAAATACGATTTTCATATTTGATTTAAACGATTTGAAGCACTGTAATGATACCTACGGACACGAAAACGGTGACAAATATATCCAAATGATTTCCAATGCATTGGTACAGGTATTCGGAATTGACGGCAGATGCTATCGAATCGGTGGGGATGAATTCTGTGTGATTATGCCCAGCGTAAAGAAAAATGAAATCGAAAATAAGCTGCACTCCCTGAATCTTACTCTTCAGGAACTAGACCGCAATGGCTTTGTCGTCCCTGTGAGTACAGCAGCCGGATATGCCATCTACGATAAGGAGCTTGACCAGTCACTAAACGACACCATGCGGCGTGCAGATGCCCAGATGTATCAAAATAAAGAAACATATAAGAAAAGTCATGCGGTTAACAAAGCTGCAACTTAAGGATACAGCTCCAAAAGCTTATCCAGACTTCCGACAATTCCGATATTTGGATACTTCCCAAATTCATTCTCTGTAGTAGTACCGGTAGTTACTGCCACAAATTTCACCCCTGCAGCCTCCGCCGTTTTTGCATCTACAATGGAATCTCCGATATAAAGCACAGCCTCCTTATCCACCCCCATAAGATTGATTATTTTATTAAGCCCTTCTGGATTAGGCTTCTTCTCTATCACATCTTCCTGTCCAATAACATAATCCAATAAATGCCTCATATCATATTTTTCAAATATCTGTTCAACCCGATAGTGAAATTTTGTCGTTACTATTCCAATCCTGCATCCACTGTTATGAATCTGAGTTAAAGTATCCAGTACAGAAGGTAAAAATGTTGCCGATTCCACCATTACCTTGTCAGCTTTTTCAATAAAGTATCCTGCAAATTCCTGTGCTTTATCTAAATTCTCGTCCGATGTCAGTACCCGATAGGTCTCCTCTAAGGACAATCCGATAGTTTTTCGAATATCCTCCCGGTCAGCATCCTGATATCCCATTTGGTTTAAACTATAATTGATACTCAGTACGATTCCCTGTGTGCAATCCCCTAATGTATAGTCAAAATCGAATATATAAGCCTTTATTTCCATAAATATCTGCTCCTGTTCTGCTAATCTGCCGTCTGTAAATATTATAAAAAGTCCTAAAATATATACATATTTCAGGACTCTACAATGTAAGCTATTCTCTACTCCATATGCTTTTCAATGCACTGCATGATGGTTTCCTGTACAGGAATAATATCTACAAGTATTTTCTTTGCTTCCTCTGGTTTTCCACCTCTTAACAGATTCACAATATCCGTATAGGCTTCATATACAGGTGTTATCGACAGATTCCCTGCAATTCCCTTGATGGTATGCGCTCTTTCCGTTGTTCCTGTATAATCCGTACAATCAAAATCCGGCTCAACAATCTGCTCCTTCATCGTTTTCACAAAGGAACCCAGCAATCGGTTATAAAGACTTTCATTTCCACCGAGACGTTTCAAGCCATCATCAATATCCACACCTAATTCTCTTAATTCATCAAATAAACTCATCAAATTACCTCTCTTTTTTATTGTTAAAATTTAAGCGAAAAGCGCCACAGAAGTTTTGGCACTTCTGTGGCGCAAAGCATTTTATCTTAATACTTTCCAAAATCATCACCTAATGAGATTAACTGTTCATTAGTACTTACTGATGAAGATGCGGAATAAGATGAGCTGCCTCCAAAGGAAGAACCCATATCCATGCCACTTCCCAAATTGTAGATAGAAAGCATTTCTTTCATTCTTGCTGCCTGGTTAGACAATTCCTCACTGGCAGCTGCACACTGCTCACTAGTAGCTGAGTTAGTCTGTACCACCTGAGAAACCTGTGTGATTGCCTGCTCAATCTGCGCCACTGCTGTTGCCTGATAGTTAGAAGATTCTGCGATACCGTTGATAATCTTCTCACTTTCCTGTACAACCTTCGTAATCTCTTCCATAGCCTTTGCTGTCTCATCTGCAATTCTAGATCCTGCGCTAACTCTGTCAATAGACTCCTCAATCAGCTCAGCTGTCTCACCTGATGCTGCCGCACTCTTTGCTGCTAAGCTTCTAACCTCTTCTGCAACAACGGCAAAACCTTTTCCAGCTTCACCTGCTCTAGCTGCCTCAACTGCTGCATTTAATGCCAAAATATTGGTCTGGAATGCAATATCGTCAATTGTCTTAATAATCTTAGAGATACTCTCAGATGATTTATTGATATCCTGCATTGCAGACATCATATCCTGCATCTGCTTATTTCCCTGCTTCACATCTGCGATAGCACGAGCTACAAGATTTGCTGCAGAATTAGCTTCCTCAGCATTCTCCTTTGTCTTATCTGCAATCTCATCAATAGATGCTGTAATCTGCTCGATTGCACTTGCCTGCTCTGTAGAACCCTGAGCCAATGCCTGACTTGCACTTGCCACCTGAGAAGAGCTGACAGTAACCTGTGAGCCTGCATCACTGATATTAGACAATGTATGAAGATTATCCTCTACCAGCTTCTTTAATGCGATATTTAACGCATCCTCATCTGATTTTGGAACAACCTGAACCGTCAGATTACCATGGGATACTTCCTCTGCAATTCTAGCTTGCTCCTTAATGTTCTCAATTACCTTCATATAATCATCTACTAATTCACCAAATTCATCATTAGCATATTTTACCAATTCAATATTGGTACGTCCCAATGCAATATCCTTTGCCGCACTGGATAACTGTGCCATAGATCTGCCAATTGCCTTCAACAGTGACATTGCAATTAATACTGTAATGACAATAGCTACAATCAACAATCCAAGCGAAACCGTATTTGCACTTTTTACATATGCTTCTTCCTGTGCACCATCTACCTCTACAATTTTCTTTAATGCCATGTCACCATACACCACATTAACTATCATCAGTACAATAAGTATAGCAAAACCCGCAATCATTCTTGTTTTTATCTTAATGTCTTTCATAATCATACCTCTCCTTCTTCATCATTTATATCACTTGCCTGTTCCATCATTGATAAATCTTCATCATTCAGCAGTTTATCAGGGTCCAGTAACAGCTTAACGGCATTTCCTACCTTGCCGATGCCATAAACATATTTGTTCTGTGCTTTATCAATATGTCCAATCTTAGGTGGCGGTAATATATTATCCTCATTAATTTCAACCACCTCTGCGATTTTTTCTACAATCAGTCCCACCACGGTTGACTTCACATTTATTACGATAATACATGTTCTGTCGTTATATTCCAGTGGCTCCTGTTTAAATCGCAACCGGACATCAATAACAGGAACAACCTTGCCTCTCAAATTGATAAGACCTTTAATATAATCCTCTGTTTCGGGAATTGCTGTGATTTCCTGCATCTGGATAATCTCATTCACATATTGAATGGCCAGCCCGAAATACTCATTTCCGGATTTGAAGGTCATATACTTGCCCTTCTCATTGTTCTCATCACTTGAAATAAGCTGAACACCTGCTGCCTGCTTCTTTAATTCGCTTGTTTCATCCATATGATTACCGTTCCTTTCTATAATTTTATTCCATTAACCCGGCGGCATCCAATATCAAAGCAATACTTCCATCGCCAAGCTGTGTACATCCGGATATACCCTTAACCTTCTTGATATAAGACGGAATCGGCTTGACAACTATCTCCTGCTCGCCAATCAGCTTGTCGACCAAAAGACAGACTCTTTGATTTTCCACCTCAAGGATTAACATTATTCCATCCTCCACGGATTCCCGATACTGGTCTAAACCATACCAGCGACCGAGACGAAGCACTGGATAACACTCCCCTCGTATCATAATGTACTCATCTCCGTTCGGCTCATAAATCATCATATCCTCTTTTACCCGGACAAATTCTTTAATCACACCGGTCTCTAGTACAAATGAAGAGGTTCCTGTCTCCATAACAATTCCATCAACAATAGCCAGTGTCAATGGAATCTTTAAGCTCATAACACTTCCCATTCCGGGAGTACTCTCTATATCCAGCATACCGCCAATGGACTGAAGATTCTGAACAACAACATCCATTCCTACACCACGTCCTGAATACTCTGTAACCTGTTCATTAGTGGAAAATCCCGGAAGTGTAATAAACTGATATACTTCCTTATCTGTGTAAGCCTCATCTGGTTTACTTTCATCTAACAGCCCCTGCTTTTTCGCTTTGGCAAGAATTTTTTTCCGGTCAAGACCTGCGCCATTGTCTTGTACGCTAATCCAAACCTTACCGGCCTCTGTCTTTGCGGATAAAGTTACTTTACCCTTATCAGGCTTACCACTGTCAATCCGCTCCTCATTTGTCTCAATACCATGGTCTACGGCATTTCTAACCAAATGCATTAACGGATCTGAAATATGCTCAATAATATTCTTATCTACCTCAGTCTGCTCACCTACCATTTCAAACTCGATGTCTTTTCCAAGCTTTCTGGAAACGTCGAAGACAATACGATTCATTTTCTGGAAGGTGTTCGCCAGCGGAACCATCCTCATCGACATGATAACATCCTGTAAATCAGTCGAAATCTTGGACAACTGGGCAGCAGCCTTATTAAAGCGGTCAAGATTAAGTCCTGGCACTTTTAAGTCCGGATTCTGCAATACCACGGATTCCGAAATTACCAGTTCTCCGATTAAATCCATCAATTGATCCATCTTCTTTACATTGACACTGATAAAGGAGGCTTTTTCTGCCTTATTTCTATCCTTCGCCAGCTTCTTCGGCTTACCTGGCTCCTTTGATTTGATTACAAAATCACCCGGCGCAATCTGAGCCTTCTGAGGTTTGGGAGCTTCCTTCGGCTCCTCGCTCTTCTCCTGCTGCGAAGCTTCCGCTTTGGTCTCAATCTCTTCCACACTTGACTCTAAATCAATAGCCATTGCCGGTGCATCATCCTGATCACCAAAATCAAAACCTAAGAGAAATTCCTCCGCCTTACACTCGTAGATGTCTACCCTTTCGATATCATAACCGACACCGATTATCTTGCGTATCTCTTCTTCTGTACACTGTGCCTGTAAGAGAATCTTAAAACCATTCTCGATTATCACCTGTGCACTGGTCTCATCAGTAATGATATCCTCCGGAGAATACAATAAATCCTCGGCAATTTCCTTTAAGGCATATACCGTCTTATAAGCATGAACGTTTGACATTTCCGTTTCAGGGAAAAACGTAATATAAATCTTATAAAACCGGCTGGCACTTGTAGCAACTGGAGCAATATAGAATTGCTTCGGCTCCTCATGAACATTCTCCGGCGGCGGTTCAGTCCCGTCCTCCATTGCTCCATTCTTAATTTTATCCAAAAATTTGTCAAGATTCGCAATAATTGCGCTGGCATCACCGTCAACCGGATCGCCATTTCGAATCTTTTCCATTTCATTTGAGATGAAATCCTCCACCTCCAAAACATGCTCCACTAATTCAAGGTGCGGAACATTTTCAGGATGAGATTCCCTGAGAAAATAGAAAACATCCTCAAGCTTATGCGAAACAGCAGTTATATCTTCAAACATCATGATACCAGATGAACCTTTAATGGTATGCATGGTTCTAAAGATTTCATTTATGCTGTCTTCATCAAAGCAGTCTGCATCCTTCTGCTCAAGAACAGTCTCCTGGAGCTGCTCGAGCAGCTGGGTGTTCTCAAACAGATACATGTCAAGCATGTCATCTGTGTTAAATCCTTCAGCCATACCCTTCTCCTTTCCTGCGTATTCTAATACTATTCTTTTATCAAATCAGGTTAAGCTTCTTCATTGCCTGTTCAAATCGTTCCTGATCGATAGGTTTGCCGGAATATATAGTGCATCCTAGTTCAAATGCCATCTTGACATTTCTCTCTTCATTCAAAGCAGTAGTCATGATCACTTTCACGGCATCCTCCTCTGAAATATTTCTCTCCTTTTCCAGATTGCGAATACCCACAAGCGCCTGATATCCATCCATAACGGGCATCATAATATCAAGACACACCAAATCATAAGGTTCTTCGTCTTCCAACGCCATCATAAATGCATCCACTGCTTCCATTCCGTCAACAGTGACATCGCATTCACCGTACTTTGACAGGAAACTTGTCATAAATTTTCTTGTTACAAAATCATCTTCTGCCAGTAGAATTTTCATATCCTCTCTCCTTTACATTTTATTTAATAACGAGTATGTCCTTCTTGCAATATCACCTAGCTTCTCCTGATATTCCACCGCACCCAGGTCATAAGCAACCTTTGGCATTCCATAGACAACACAAGTTGATTCATCCTGTCCGATAGTTCTGGCACCTGCCTTTCGCATAGCAAGAAGCCCTTTACCACCATCGCCTCCCATTCCTGTCAAAATAATTCCCACAGCATCCGCCCCTGCCACCTTTGCGACAGACTCAAAGAGAACCTCCACTGACGGGCAATGTCCGTTTACTCTGGGACCAGCCTTAACCTCCACCTGGTAAACTCCATTTATCTTCACCAGCCGCATATGTCTATCCCCGCCTGGGGCAATTAACATATGTCCCGGAAGCACTCTGTCTCCCGTTTCAGCCTCCTTCACCTGAATTCGGCATTGGTCATTCAACCTCTTAGCATACATTTTGGTAAATCCCGGCGGCATATGCTGTACAACCACAACACCAGGAATATCCGTTCCAAAATTCTTTACCACATCATATATTGCCTCTGTTCCTCCTGTAGAAGCGCCGATAGCCACAATCAGATTATTCTTGTTGGCAGACAATTGCTGCTGTTCTGTATTTTCCATAACCTTCTTTTTGATGTTACTGATTTTGGCTGTTGAAGCAATTTTAATCTTTACTAAAAGCTCATTCCGAATGAAATCCTCCAACTGCGCCCGGTTCGATAC